>JACCYQ010000233.1 GCA_013696395.1 Chitinophagaceae bacterium | reverse complement strand
TACATAAGCTAATCTTACTTCATTCTTACCCAAACCCGGTGTACCATAAAACCCGGTAGCCGGAGCCAGCATAATAGTTTGTTCCTTGTATGAAAAAGATTCAAGCAGCCATTGGCAAAAATAATCTGCATCATCAATAGGCAGTTTTGCAATTGCATAAAATGCACCACCTGGGTTGGGACAAAAAACCCCGGGCATTGCATTTAATCTTTTAATCAGCAGATTACGACGAGCCAGGTATTCAGCTTTCGGTCCTTCAAAATAATCATCAGGCAGATCAACAGCTGCTTCACCCATAATCTGGGCTAATCCTGGTGGACTTAATCGGGCTTGTGCAAACTTCAAAGCGGTATTTATTACAGATTTATTTTTTGTAACCAGAGCTCCCAACCTGGCCCCACAAGCGCTGTAACGTTTACTGATCGTATCCATTAATAACACATGTTCTTCCATTCCTGCTAAATGCATGGCACTGACAAATTCACCATCATAACAAAATTCACGATAAGCTTCATCACTAAAGAGGTAAAGGTTATGTTTAAGACATATTGTTTTTAATGCTTCCATTTCTGCCCTGCTGTATAAATATCCTGTTGGATTATTTGGGTTACAAATTACTATAGCCTTGGTTTTTGATGTAATCACCTTTTCAAATGCTGAAATAGGCGGTAATGCAAAACCATTTTCAATGTGCGATGTAATAGGAACTACATTTATTCCTGCGGTAACTGCAAATCCATTATAATTTGCATAAAAGGGTTCTGGAATAATTACTTCATCACCGGGATTTAAACAGGAAAAAAAACTGAAAAGAATAGCCTCGCTGCCCCCGGTTGTTACAATAATTTCATTGGACGAAAGTTCAATACCAACTTTGTGGTAGTATTCAACCAGCTTAATGCGATATGATTCATTGCCTGCGCTATGACTATATTCAAGCACCTTCATATCCGTATTTTTAACAGCATCCATGATGCTGGGAGGAGTCTCTATATCAGGTTGGCCAATATTCAAATGATAAACTTTTATCCCTTTTTTTTTAGCCGCTTCAGCAAAGGGAACAAGTTTACGTATGGGAGATGCGGGCATCAGATTGCCCCTAACAGATATTTTTAACATGACGCAAAGGTAAATTGGAAAAATTAATTTACCTGTTCATCTTTTACATCAGAATGAAAACAATTGCCTATAAGAATCCATTCGGTGGTTGGAAGTATTTAATAATTTTCTTCGTAAAATGTGGGAAATACATTAGGGGGTAAGGAATCTGGTAGCAGGAGATCCAGAAACTCTTTTTCAATTTCTTCAACTGATTTTATAAAATTGTTAACCGTTTCTTTCGCATTTTCCACAATAGAATGGTTGCCTGCTTTTTCATAAAATGTATGAAACGATCTTTTGATTTTAAGATGCTTTGTAGGTATATGCATGGTAACACTTTTATAAAATAATCAGATAAAATTATATGCCAGCCTCTACTTTTACTTTTCAGGGTGGTTTATAAAAATTGAGCTTTAGTAATTCTACATTTTCTATATAAATGGGTAAGAATTAAATTTATCAAATCCTATTTGGGGTAATAACCATAAAAAACCCCGTTTTCTGGAACGGGGTTTTTTTAAGCGGATTAAATATTTATTTTGATTTGGGGTTTGCAGCTACATAGGCATCATATGCTTTTGTATCAAGGACCTCTCCCGATATTTTAACATTTTTAGGTTGTTCTATACCTGCTAATTTTATGAAAACATCTTTAGAAAAAGTAGCTAATGCAGCTGCATTATATACCACTTTTACTTTAGCGGTTTTACCTGGCATGATAGGTTCCGTAGGTTTTTCAGGAGTGGTGCATCCACATGTTCCCCATGTATTTTCTACAACTAAAGGTTTATTACTTGTATTGGTTAATTCAAAATATACAGATACAGGAACATTTTGTTTAATCTTACCAAAATCATATTTCTCTGTATTCACTTTCATCACTTCATCCGGTGTTTGCTGGGCCATAACTGCCGAACTCATAAACAGCACACTTGCTGCCAATAATAAACGTTTCATATCTTATTGATTTATTTGTTTTAAAAATTGAATAGAAGCATTTGATGGGGCTGATCCAGCCGGGGCTTTCCAAACATTCCCTTTAATAGTAAATACTTTTGTTTTATCGTTATTATAAGTAATGTTCACAAATTTTTCAAAAGGTCCTTCGGCAGCTGCATTGAAACCAACCTTTATTTGTGCACTTGCACCAGGAGCAATTGGCTCGCGACTCCACTCTGGTGTTGTACAACCACAGGTTGCAGTAACAGAATTTAATTGAAGCGGTTCCTTACTATCGTTCACAATAACAAATTCATGGTAAACTGGTTTGCTCTGGGGAATTTTTCCAAAATCGTAAAATAATTCCTTTAAAACCAGGTCTTCTTTAACCACCGAAGAAATTTCTGTTTTTTGAGCCTGCAATGCTGTAATTGAAAGCAGGCTCATAAACAAAATAAAATTTTTTTTCATTAATGGTGATTTGATTCAAATTTAAGTCAAAGATGCCATAATCCATAATTAGGTGGCATGCCATTACATATATTTTAACGAAAATAACAGTTGTTAGTAAAAATACATCCTGCCGTTTAATAAAAGGTCCATTCTGTTATCTTTGTCGCATGGAAAATAATGCCTCCACAACGATAGTAGCCGAAGAAAAATTGTCATATGATCATTTTCGGAATGAAGTATTAAACGATTATAAAGTGATTTGTCTTAGCCGGGAAGTAAGCCTGATGGCAAGAAAGGAAGTTCTTACCGGCAAGGCCAAATTTGGCATTTTTGGCGATGGTAAAGAACTGGCTCAGGTAGCTTTAGCCAAATTTTTCCAGCCCGGTGATTTTCGTTCCGGTTATTATCGCGACCAGACGTTTATGTTTGCGTCCGAACTATCTACGGTCGAGCAATTCTTTGCCCAGCTGTATGCGGACCCAGATATTCAAAACGATCCTTTCAGTGCCGGCCGTCAAATGAATGCTCATTTTTCAACGCCATTTGTTAAAGAGGACGGGGAATGGCTGCCCTTAATCAATACCAGGAATATTTCTGCCGATATTGCTCCAACAGCGGGACAAATGCCCCGGGGTTTAGGGTTGGCATTTGCTTCTAAAGCTTTTCGGAATATCCCCCAACTTAAAGCATTTAAGGATTTATCTGATAATGGAAATGAGGTATGTTTTACAACCATCGGTGATGCCAGTACATCAGAAGGTCATTTTTGGGAAACTATAAATGCTGCAGGTGTTATGCAGGTACCATTGGTGGTTTGTGTTTGGGATGATGGATATGGAATTTCGGTTCCGAAAAAATTTCAAACCATTAAAGAATCCATTTCAGATTCCTTATCGGGTATGCAAAAGAAAAATGGTTCTAATGGCATTCAGATCATAAAAGTGAAAGGATGGGATTATGCTGGAATGTGTCAATCTTTTGAGGAAGGTGTAAGATTAGCCCGTGAAACACATACACCGGTGCTTTTTCATGTTGAAGAACTAACCCAACCCCAGGGGCACTCAACATCCGGCAGCCATGAAAGATATAAAAGTGCCGATCGATTGGCGTGGGAAAAGGAATGGGATTGTTTGCGGAAAATGAAAGAATGGATATTAGCCAATGCTCTTGCCACTGATCAGGAGTTAAACAGAATTGAAGATGAGGCCAAACAAAAAACAAAAGAGGGCAGGAAAAAAGCATGGGACAATTATTTAGGTCCTATCCGGGCACAGGTAATAAGAGCTGTTGAACTTCTGAATAATTTAAGTACCTCGGTTCCAAAACATGAAGAAAAGTTAAGGAAACTGTCTTCAGAATTATCTTCCAACCGGGAACCATTACGCCGCGATGTTCTGAAAACTTTAAAAACGGTTATTAACATTGCGGGTGATACAGATGCAGCCTTCTGGACAAAAGATTTTTATAATGATTTGATGGAGGAAAGTAAGGAATTATATAATTCACATCTTTATAATGAAGGACCAAAAAGTGCATTGAAAGTTCCTGAAATAAAAGCTATTTACTCACCCGAAGGCGTAACCGTAAACGGATACGAGGTTTTAAATAAATATTTTGATCAGCTTTTTTCTAATAATCCAAAAATGGTGGCTTTTGGTGAAGACCTAGGTTATATAGGCGATGTTAACCAGGGATTTTCTGGTTTACAACAAAAGCATGGTGAATACCGGGTTTTTGATACTGGTATCCGCGAGCTTACCATTATGGGGCAGGGAATTGGTCTTGCTTTAAGAGGACTGCGACCTATTGCAGAAATTCAGTACCTGGATTATTTGTTATATGGATTACAGCCTTTAAGTGATGATGTTTCTACACTGCATTTCAGAACAAAAGGCAGGCAAAGTTGCCCCATTATTGTACGCACTAGGGGGCATCGCCTGGAGGGTATATGGCACAGCGGATCCCCTATGGGAATGGTGATTAATGCACTGAGAGGAATGTACGTTTGTGTTCCACGTAATATGACACAGGCAGTTGGTATGTACAACACATTGTTACAAGCTAACGATCCCGCTATTGTGGTGGAATGTTTAAATGGATACCGGTTAAAAGAAAACCTCCCTGAAAATCTTTCATCTTTTACAGTTCCTCTGGGAGTGCCTGAAATTATAAAATCCGGGGAAGATATTACTATTGTTTCCTACGGATCTACTCTTCGCATAATTGAAGAAGCCGTAGCTATTTGTGAATTGGAAAATATCAGTTGTGAAATTATTGATGTGCAAACGCTTTTGCCATTCGATTTAAATCATACCATTTTATCATCCCTCCAAAAAACCAATCGTATTGTTTTTATAGATGAAGATGTACCCGGAGGCGCTTCCGCTTTTATGTTTAATAAAGTTATGGAAGAACAGGGTGGTTATCGTTTTCTGGATGTGGCACCCCGAACCATAACATCCAAGGCTCACCGCCCTTCTTATGGAAGTGATGGTGATTATTTCAGCAAACCCAATGCGCAGCAAATTGAAACTGTTATAAAAGAAATGATGGCCGAATAATATTTCATTGCATGAATACAGGCTTTCTTGAAATCATTGATATTCTGGGTACAATTTCATTTGCAGTTTCGGGTGCTTTCTTTGCCATGGAAAAAAGGCTGGATCCTTTTGGCGTGCTGATTATTGCATTTGTAACAGCAATAGGGGGTGGTACTTTAAGAGATCTGCTGATCGGGGATCTGCCGGTTGCCTGGTTAAAAAATGAAATTATTACTATTGTAATTTTTTTAGCTGCAATAGGTACTATGATGTTTGACAATTTTATCAAAAAATTTAACCGCACATTATTTTTGTTTGATGCTCTTGGCCTGGGACTGTTTACAATGGTTGGTATTGAAAAAGGTATCCAACACGATTTAAGTATCGGGATCTGTATTGCATTGGGAACTATTACAGCCAGTTTCGGTGGTGTATTGAGAGATGTGTTATTAAACCAGGTACCCCTTATTTTTCGAAAAGAGATTTATGCTTCAGCCAGCATAATTGGAGGCCTTGTTTATTTTCTTTTAATACAAATACCCATTCAGCCTGAAATAGGAAAGATAATTTGTATTTTACTGATTGTTACTATTCGCATAATTGCTGTAAGGTATAAACTCGCTTTACCACAGTTCAAAAAATCTATAACATGAAATGAGCCATGATATACTTTTCACCTACTGGGATGATTATTGGCAAAACGGAGTTCGATGATATTAATAGAAGAAATGAAAATATCATCATCAATTCCATGTGACAATTAAAAACAATAATATAAGACACATGAAATTTTCCATGTACCAGGTCGACGCCTTCACAGATAAATTATTTAGCGGTAATCCTGCGGCTGTTATTCCATTAAAAAAATGGATCGATCAGGACTTAATGCAAAAAATTGCCATGGAGAATAACCTGGCTGAAACTGTTTTTTTTGTACGAAGAAAAGATAAAGATTACGATATCCGTTGGTTTACACCACTAGCAGAAATCAATTTATGTGGTCATGCAACCCTTGCATCTGCCTATGTATTATTCCAGGAAATTAAAGTAAAACAAAATAAAATTGTATTTCATTCAAAAAGCGGTCCGCTTACCGTCATAAAAAATAAGCAATCCAAAAAAACAGAAGAATTCAGTGCAAGAATGGATTTCCCTTCCTGGAAGCCTGAAAGAATCAATGATTATCCCGCAGGATTACAAGAAGCATTAGGCGTAAATGAAATTATTGGCGTTTACAAAAACCGCGATCTTTTAATTGAAGTCAATACTGAAGAAGACGTTCTGAATGCTAATCCAGATTTTTCGTCACTTAAAAAAATGAATGAAAAATTTATCCTGACTGCACCCGGGAAACAAGTGGATTTTGTATCCCGTTTTTTTGCACCTGCCTTAGGCGTAGATGAAGATCCGGTAACAGGTTCCTCTCATGCTCAGTTAATTCCTTTCTGGAGTGAGAAATTATCTAAAGTAAAAATGAAAGCCCGCCAGTTATCTGCAAGGGGAGGAGAACTGGATTGTGAACAACATGGCAATAGAGTTTATATCGGGGGTAAATGCGTTTTCTTTTTTAAAGTTGACATGGAAATAGGAAAAAAATCTTGGAAATAATCTATTCCAGGAACCGGCTCTTTATACCTGGGGATGGTAACATACACTGCGATTTTTTACCAAACCATTTATAGCGGTTTTCAGAAATATATTCATATACACCATCCCGGATAAATGTTGGGACGATCCAGAAAATTTGAATCCATTTCCAATACCATGGCAGTTGATTATATAACTTCAAAGCAGCGGTAGATTTTTTATAAGCTTTCCCGTTAATTATAAATACAAAAGATTTGGTATAGCCTGGTTCAAATCCATATTGCGTTAATATCTTCTTCCCGGCTTCAGATTGCATAGCTGCAAATCGTAAAACATTCTTTTTGTCCTGGCTTATTAAAAAATTTACAATTCCATTGCAAAAATTGCACACGCCATCAAATAAAACTATTGGGTGATCTTTGTCCATGCAAATAAAAACCCTGGCGAACCAGGGTGAATTTTACTGTAAGTTATGAAACACTTTTTGTACGTCTTCATCCTGTTCCAATTTGTCAACCAGTTTAAAAACGTCCTCTGCCTGGTCTTCGGGTAATGAAACAGTAGTTGTGGGGATCCATTCCAGTTCAGCACTAATCGGATTAAGACCTTTTTCTTCCAATGCATTTTGCATATTTCCAAAATCGGTAAAACCACATCTTACCACCAAAACTTCTTCTCCATTTTCTCCTGCTCCTTCTCCCAATTCTTCCAATCCGAAATCAATTAATTCCAGTTCCAGGTTTTCACTATTTAATCCTTGGGGGTTTAACTTGAATGCACCCATCTTTTTAAATTGAAAACTAACGCTATTGCTATTGCCCAGTGTTCCTCCGCCTTTATGAAAAATTGATTTTACGTTTGCAACGGTGCGAATATGATTATCTGTTGCCGTTTCAACCAGGATAGCAACGCCATGTGATCCATAACCTTCGTATAGGATCTCATCATAGTTTCCCATCTCCTTGCCCATTGCTCTTTTTATTGCAGCATCAATCCTGTCCTTAGGCATATTAACAGCCTTGGCATTTTGAATACAACGTCGAAGTGCTGAGTTAGTATCTGGATCCGGGCCACCCGATTTAACGGCAATAGTTATATCTTTTCCGATCCTGGTAAATTGTTTTGCCATCTTGTCCCAGCGGGCAAACATGGTTGATTTACGAACTTCAAAAATTCTTCCCATAAATTCTGCTTATTTCAATTTGTTTATTTTTTTTAATACCGGCTTTACCACTTTGTTCATCATCCTTGCTGCTTGCCCCGAATTTTATCAGGGTCGCAATCTTTTCATCTTCCGGTTATCTGTTCAACATTAGCGGCGTGCAAATTTAATGCAATGATGATAAATGAAAAACCGCCTCTTTAAAGGCGGCTTAACAAGGGTGGTTAATTATATCAATGGTGGAATATCTTCCGGAATTTCATGTCGATCATGCGGCGGATACTTGCCAGGATTTCTCAGCTTACTGTTATTCTTTCCGTAGAAAAAATAAATAGCAATACCAATGGCCAGCCAGATAGCTAAACGGAACCAGCTTTCAATTGGCAATGCATACATTAAATAAATACAAACCACAATACCCATTACAGGTACAAAAGGAACCCATGGTGTTTTGAAAGCCCTTGGCAAATCGGGCATTTTTTTACGCATGATCATTACCCCCAGGCAAACCAATACAAAGGCGAAAAGTGTTCCGATACTGACCATATGTCCCAGGTCGGAAATGGGAACAAAGCCTGCAAAAATGCTCACGAATACCATGAAGAACATATTTGTTTTAAAGGGCGTTCTGAATTTGGAATGGATCTGTCCAAAAAATTTAGGCAACAATCCATCCTTACTCATTGAATAAAATACACGGCTTTGTCCAAGCAACATTACAAGCATCACGGAAGTATACCCCGCCAGGATGGCAATGATCAAACCTGTTTGTAAAAAATCATAACCCGTTTCAGCGAATGCAGTGGCTGCGGGCTTGGCATCGCCGGCAAATTCTTTATAATTCAACAAGCCCGTCATAACGTGGGCGAATAATACATATAAAATGGTACAAATCACCAGTGAACCCAGAATGCCGATAGGCATGCCTTTCTTCGGATTTTTGGCTTCCTGCGCTGCAGTTGACACCGCATCAAAACCAATAAAGGCAAAGAAAACAACGGCTGCACCTGTAGCAATTCCAGTGAACCCAAAATTTTCAAACTTGCCCGTATTGGCTGGAATGTACGGATCATAATTGGCAGGGTCAATATGACTCCAGCCTAATAAAATAAACATTAATACAACAAGGATCTTTAATACCACTAAAACATTATTGATCCTGGAGGATTCCTGCGTGCCCCTGATAAGGATGGCTGATAATATTAAAATAATAACAATGGCCGGCAGATTTAAAATGCCCCCGGTATAAATTGTTCCATCACTTAGCGATACCGTTTCCCATGGAGAACTTACTAATGCCTTGGGTAAATGAATATTAAAACTTGCGAGTAATTCCAATAAATATCTTGACCAACTTACAGCAACGGTAGCAGCGCCAACAGCATATTCTAAAACTAAATCCCAGCCAATGATCCAGGCAATGAATTCACCCATGGTGGCATATGAATAAGTATAGGCGCTGCCAGCTACCGGAATCATTGATGCAAATTCAGCATAACATAATCCTGCAAAAGCACAACCTACCGCCGCTAGAATAAAGGAAAGTGTTACGGCGGGCCCGGCATTTTCAGCCGCGGCAATACCGGTCAAAGAAAATAAACCGGCACCAATAATAGCGCCAACACCCAATGCAACAAGAGCACCGGAACCTAATGTTCTTTTTAATGTATGACTACCACTTTCCTGGGCTTCATACATCAGCACATTCATTGGTTTTCTTATAAACAATTTCATTTAATGTCTGATTTTAATTACGAAATGGTTTTATCGGAAAATTTTGGAACATTTTTATTTTTGGAGTTCTTAATTGCAGCCATGTACTTATTTAATTCTTCTTTTACTTTGGGAAACAAGAAGAATAATCCAATCATATTGGGAAATACCATGGCCAGAATCATAGCATCTGAAAATTGAATCACTGCACCCAATGTAGCCGAGGCGCCAATTACTACAAAAGCAAGAAATAATAATTTATAACTAATGTCTGCAACTTTGCTGCGACCGAATAAATACTTCCAGGCCTGCAACCCATAATAAGACCAGGAGATCATCGTAGAAAATGCGAATAATATTACAGCGATAGTCAGAACATAAGAGAAGTTGGGTATAACATCATTATATGCAGCTGATGTAAGGTCCACACCTCCTATACGTTCACCAGTTGCTTTAATTAAAACGGAACTTGTATTGGCATCACTGTAATCAAACAAACCATTCATATTAAATATGACAATAACCAGCGCTGTCATGGTACAAATAACTACGGTATCAATAAATGGTTCTAAAAGCGATACGATTCCTTCTGAAGCCGGGTAACTTGTACGCACAGCCGAATGCGCAATGGCTGCTGATCCGGCACCAGCTTCATTAGAAAATACTGCCCTGCGAAAGCCTTGTATCATCACACCAAAAAATCCGCCTAAGCCAGCAGCTGGGGTAAAAGCCTGGTCAATGATCACCATAATGGCATCATCAATTAAACTGAAATGTGCAAATATGATAATGAGGGATGCAATGATATAAATACCGGCCATAAATGGAACGATCTTTTCCGTGACCTGCGCAATTCTTTTTATTCCACCAATTATGACCAGGCCAACAATTATAGCTAAAACTAAACCGATGTAAAATCCTGCTGAAGGATTGTCAAATCCAGTCATGCTGATGATCTGTGCACTTGCCTGATTCGATTGAAATGCATTTCCACCACCAAATGAACCACCAATACAAAGCATGGCAAATAAAATGGCTAAAGGTTTACCTAAAAATGATGCTTTAGTACCTTTCAATCCTTTGCTTAAATAATACATGGGTCCACCATACACTGTTCCATTTGCATCTACATCACGGTATTTTACACCTAATGTACATTCAACAAATTTTGTGGACATGCCAATTAATCCGGCAATGATCATCCAGAATGTGGCACCCGGTCCACCCAAAGCAATGGCAACAGCAACCCCCGCAATATTTCCCAATCCGACAGTTCCTGAAACGGCAGTGGCTAAAGCCTGGAAATGGCTTACTTCTCCCTGTGATGATTCATCTTTTATAGTATCCGGAATATCTCCTTCTTGAGATACGTTAGGCTGTGCAGATTGTGCCGGTGGCATTCTTGTATCCAGGTAATCATATTTCCCCCTTACTACACTAATAGCAAGTGGAAACAACCTTATATTAATAAATGTAAAGTAAACCGTAAAAAATACTGCCCCGGCAACCAATAATATAACTACAAAAGGTACAGAAATGGTATCTGTAAATTGAATGGGGAAGAAGACTACTCTTTCAAACCAATTTGCAATTGGCGCAAACCACGCATTTACCCTTTCATCAAGGACTCTTTCTATTTAGGGTTGTTCCTGTGCAAAAATGAGCTTCGGGAAAATAATTACGGGAAGCAGGAATGAGAAATTCAGTAAGTTTTTTTT
>JACCYQ010000216.1 GCA_013696395.1 Chitinophagaceae bacterium | reverse complement strand
TTAGTTCCAGTCTTACCGATGTATTTATCTTTCATCTCGGCAAGTGAATATGATTTTATTGCTGTCTTTGCCATGATATTATTTTTTTGATTTGCTTTCAAAATATTTTGTCCTGATATTAATTGCTCTTTCAATTTCATTCGCTGGGACTTTGTCGACCTTTTTGATAAAGCCATGTGTTGCTAAAACTAAAGTTTCTTCATCGTTTGCTTTGTCCCAAAAAGCGAGCAGTCGAATTTGCTTTCTACCAAATCGAACTCTTAATTCCCAAATGTCTTTTTGCAACTTCTTAAAAAGTCTTGGGTCATTTGTTTGTTCGGCTAAGCAGAACCCATGAAGTGTTTTGTGAAGAATTGATTTCAATGCTGGGCGGTCTTTGCTGAATTGCTGTACATCTATTGGTTGCCTCTTTATGTCTTTTAGCCTCCAAATATCATGCAGGCGGTAATCGGTTATATAATTGTCATAACATTTATAGGTTGTGAAATTTTTATCTGTACTACTTTTTACATATTATAATAAGTGAACATTTTTTTTACATGGTGAATGAATTTTGGTTACCATTTTTCAGAAATTGTAAAGTTATGTGGTTCTTTATATATACCACTATTGATTGATACAATGTCGAGCCCAACTATTGGCAATGTTGGGCGCAGTTTATTATTGACTCTCGAAGTTTATATTTAAGGTATGAATAAACTCTCACTCTTTGTAATTTCTGTGTTTTATGTTGGTGCAGGGGTAAATCATTTTTGGCACCCAGAATTTTACTTAAGAATAATGCCTCCCTGGCTTCCATGGCATAATGAGTTGGTAGTAATTAGCGGTGTTTGTGAGGTGTCCTTTGGTTTGTTACTTTTATTTTCTTCAACAAGAAGGTTAGCTGCCTGGGGCATCATTTTATTATTGATCGCTGTATTTCCTGCAAATATTTATATGATGCTTAATTATTGGAATGAATCTAATCCTAAGTTGTGGGTATCAATACTCAGGTTGCCTTTGCAAATAATATTGATTTGCTGGGCTTACTCTTTTACAAAAAATATTACCTGATTAAATCAAATATTTCTATCATTTTAGATCTTTAATTGTTTCAACCAACATTACATTGGCAATATGACGGCTGACGAACAAAGGCTGAACTTTTAAAAATCGTATTTTATTTTTTCAAAATTCACCTTTGTTCAATGTGGTGTTCCAAAACTTTGTTTGATTGGCTCCAACTTCCCGCCGCCTGTTAGCTGCAGTAGTCAGTCAGTCAGGGTTCTTTTTTTCATTTTGTAGTACCACTTCGCTAATAAAGTGCTTGGAATTACAAAGATGATAAATAAGGTTACAGATTTAATTAACGCAAGCTTGAAATCATGTTCAGTAGGGTCGTCTTTAAAAAGAAGATTATACTTTGTCCCGTGCAGAGTGGCTATTATAAATGATGCACAGACAGCAAATAAATATCCTCTTTTTATAACTCTTATTCGTTTTTGTAACATGATTTATTAAAAAAAGTATGAGCTATAGTCATTGGAAGTAGCAAGGCTGCTTGCCATTTGGCGATTTTATTAAAATTTTCTCTCCGTCAAAGCCCGCTATTTCTTCTTTCAATTCTTCGATTAACGTCTGATTGTCAGAAGGGCAAATCAAAATAAATCTTTTAGAAACGATTAAGCTTCCGTCATTGTCATTATATACCTTGATGATGGCATTATTTCTATGGTCATGTACATTGTCAATCAAGTACCAATTGCCACCGTCAGCTCCTCCAATCCAAAAAGCATTCTCAGGAATACCTTTTACTTTCACCGGCTTTTTCCTCTCATGGTTTACAGAACAACCGGTGATTGTCAATAAAAAAGCTATGACTTTTAAGGTCTTCATTCTATTCTGACTAACGAGACGTAATGGCGAAGTGGCGGACTCTGCATTACTGATGTCAAATATACTACTACAGCCACCATTTTGTCTGTACGATGTTGTGCGTTCATTTTTATTCTGCTTGTTCTATCTTGTCAATATTATTATCTGTCAAATGTTGAAGGTTCCTCGTAATTTTTTCTATGTCCCAACTCCACCATTGTATTTTTAAGAGTCGAAGTATTGTATCGTCTGCAAAACGTTTTTTATTCCGACAGCCAGCCTGTTGCCAAACCTAATAATAGCGGTAGTTTTTATTTCAATTCGTTGCGTTTAATTTTATCAACTTGTCGTTTATGTCTAAGAATGTGCACAATTGCATGTTCAGTCATCTGCTCTATATCGTACAATTGTCCCCAACTTGTTTTTATCTTTAATGAATTGTCAAATTGTTCTAATTCATTGTCTCTAATTTCTTTAAAAATATTTTCGGTATATGTAAAAATGTTGGTCAAGTCTTCTAAATATTCCTTGATCGTCAAATGATAGGTTTTGTCTGGTCTTGTATTGTTATATCCTTTCAGATTATGAATGCTGGTCGCATAACCATAACCTGAATGTACTACGTGAGATAAAATTGTCTGGATAGATTTACAATTTTCGTCAGTTGTTTGTGGGTCTATGATAATAGGCAAAGCATTGTCAGGAATATCCTCAATGACTTTTTTGAAATCTGAAATTGTTTGTTCATATATGTCAAGCAAAGCTCCAACTGCTCCTTGTCTATATATATTCGTCATTGTGTTATTCAAAGTATAATTTTCAATTGCATACAACGTTTTGCATTGCGGAAGGTTAGGGAATTTGATGCTGGTCTTGCCCTGAACCAAAGCTGACAGTGATTTGAAGCCGATGTTCCAATGTCCAGCCCTGACTTTTGACATTGCATTGTTGTGCGTTCGCCCTTATTTTTCAATGATGTATGCCTGATATTTTTGTAATTTGTCAACCTGTAATTTAAATGATGGCAAGAATGTAACGAGTTCTTCAATTTTGCTTGTCAGGCAATTTAATACAACAATAGTAATAGGGTATTTATCGAGGTTTTGTTGAAACATTAAGTTTTTATCAATGGTAAGTAAAATGTCAAAGCTGTTATCAACACAATATGTCATTAGCTTTCCATTTTTTATTCCACCTAGTCCTAATTCTCGAACTGTAAAAACTTCATATTCTTCCAAATACTTTTTAAAACGTTTGGTAACACATTCATCAAGCAAAATTTTCATTGAGAAAATTTGTTGATGATTCAATTAATTTTTGTGACATTTCAAGCACTTTTATAACTTGCTCCTTGCTAACTCCTTCAAAATCTTCAAGAAAAACTTCAATTGAATCTCCAGTTTCTAAATAATCAAATAGATTTTTAATTGGCACTCTTGTTCCAAAAAAGACAGGTGTTCCGCCCAAAATTTCTGGGTCAATATTTATTACTCGTCCATCCATGATTTAAGGTTTATGTTTTTCAAATTTAAGCAATTTTGGCGAACTTAAGACTGTCCGGTAGGGTGACGCACAACTGTACGGCGATGTGGCGGTATTTGAAAATCGTCAGCCCGTAACTGCTGCTGATAAAGTTACAAATATTGATGATAAGAACTAATACCCGGCTTTATTCTTCAGCCGGAACAACTGCTGATAGCGAAAAAAAAGATGAGGATATATTCATCAGCCGGCATAGTAGCAAGCGCTTTGTTGAACTAAACCTGCGGTAGCCTTTCCCTCAAAGTATTGAAAGTTGACCTTAGCATTTCATCAAAAAAAAAGTTATGAATGCTACACCAACAAAACAGTACAACACGGTTTTATCACAAGCAA
>JACCYQ010000207.1 GCA_013696395.1 Chitinophagaceae bacterium | reverse complement strand
GCCTGGGAAAAACTAAATTCTTCTTCATATACCCAATCAGCATTGCCATTGATAATATAATTCCATTTACCATCGGTTGTAATGGCTTTGGTGGATGCTGTTTCGATATCATACAGGTACAAATTGTTATTATGAACATATGCAATCTTACTTCCATCGGGTGAAAAAGTAGGATGCATAACCTTATCCTTATTCAGGCTGATGGTCTTTTTGGAATTTACATCAAACAGGTTGGTATTTGCTTTGCTCGACCTGCGATAAATATTTTCGCGACCATTGAAAAATATAATGCGTTTATTATCTGCACTCAGCATGTAATCAGATGTGTTCAAATTCTTACCGCTTTCATCCATCACATCTTTTGGATCAATTATACTATCTAACGGGAGGTCTGCAAAACCAGGTACGAGTTCTCCTCGAAAAGTTCCTTTTTTATAAATGTCTTCAAGAGTTATCAGTTTATCCTGGGCCAGGGTAAATAAGGGCAATATAAACAGGAGTAAGAATATTTTTTTCATTTGTAATTGTTATGAGTTACACCTTTCATTTGGAAGAAAAATTCGCCTGTCCAAATAATCTCCTTAAAGAACATTGTGATAGCAGGTTGGTAAATTTATAATTCCATAGCGATATAGCAACACTGAAAAACGTGCCGCTATATTTTCTTAACAGACTTTTTATTTTTTGGATGCTTTGGGTTTGAGTTCAAAATATTCAAATCTTTTGGCGCTATATTCCGCCATATCGGGGATCATCTCTGTTTTATATTCACCCTGGTCCAATTTCTTCTTGGTTTCTTCAAAAGCCTGGAGGGTATCCTCTATGTCTTTATCGGTGTGAGATGCTGTTGGAATTAAACGATAAATTATATGTCCTTTCGGAATAACCGGATATACTACGATGGAAGCGAATATGCCATAGTTTTCGCGCAGATCCATCACCATAGCGGTTGCTTCTTCTACTCCTCCTTTCATATAAATAGGCGTGACCGGCGAATCCGTTTTACCAATATCAAAACCTTTTTCCTTTAATCCCTTTTGAAGTTTCCCGGCATTTTCCCATAACCTGTCTTTTAATTCAGGCCTGGTACGTAGCAACTCAAGCCTTTTTAAATTTCCTATAACCAATGGCATGGGAAGCGTCTTGGCAAATATTTGCGAGCGAATATTATAACGTACATAATCAATGATTTTTTTATCGCCCGCAATAAATGCGCCGATCGAAGCCATTGATTTAGCGAAAGTGGAAAAATACAGGTCTATCTGGTCCTGCACACCTTGTTCTTCACCGGCACCTGCGCCGGTTTTTCCCATTGTGCCAAAACCATGTGCATCATCAACCAATAACCTGAAAGAATACTTTTCTTTTAATGCTGCAATTTCCTGAAGCCTGCCCTGGTCACCGGCCATTCCAAATACACCCTCTGTAATAACAAGGATACCACCAGCTTTTTGTTTTTCAATCAGTGAAGTGGAACGCTGGATTTGTTTTTCAAAATCCTCCATATCATTATGTTTAAAAACATAACGGTGGCCAGCATGCATTCTTAATCCGTCAATGATGCATGCATGACTTTCTGCATCATACACAATTACATCATGCCTGCTGCATAATACATCAATGAGGCTTGACATGCCCTGGTATCCATAATTCAATAAAGCTGCATCTTCTTTCATAACAAATGCCGCCAGTTCTCTTTCTAATTGTTCGTGTTGATTGCTGTTTCCGCTCATCATGCGGGCGCCCATTGGCGATGCCAAACCAAAATCACGGGCACCATCTGCATCAGCTTTGCGCACTTCGGGATGGTTGGCCAGGCCCAGGTAATTATTTAAACTCCATACAATCACTTCTTTGCCGCGAAATTTCATCCTGCTGCCTATTTCACCTTCTAATTTGGGAAAGGCAAAATAGCCATGTGCCCTTTCGCGATGCTGCCCGATGGGCCCCTGGTTCTTCAATAACCGTTCAAAAATATCTGCCATATTATTTTTTTGTTTGGGTGATTTTTAAAGGTACGTGGATCGGGCGCCATTTTTCACTTTAAAAAATTCACGAGATGATTTGAAAACCGCAAAGGTAATGGTTTTTAAAAACGTAATTTTTGTTCCTTTATGGCCAGCAATGTTCCGGGTAAAGATTATCTCTTACCTGAATTCATTTAACGATTAAGTAAAACAGGAACAAGCGCCCTATTTAATACATTTGTAAAAATTGCTTTGATGATCAGATTATCATTTTTACTCGTAGCCATTATTTTAAATTTTATGACGGGCTATGCCCAGACGGTGCAAACCATAAAACCAAAATTGGTTGTCGGTATCGTTGTAGACCAGATGCGCTGGGATTTTTTATACCGTTATCATGACCGTTATAAAAATGATGGAGGTTTTAAAAGATTATTGGAACAGGGTTTTAATTTTGAAAATACACTCATCCCATATACACCAACAGTCACGGCCTGCGGACATGCTACATTATATACAGGTACTACGCCCGCCATTCATGGCATTACCGGAAATGGTTGGTGGGATAAGAATATGAATCGCTCTGTTTATTGTACGGAGGATGATTCGGTACAAACAGTTGGAAGTCCGGAAAGTGAAAGTGGGCAGCAATCTCCGCGTAATTTGCTCACCACCACAATCTGTGATGAATTGAGATTAGCTACAAATTTTAGAAGTAAAGTTATTGGTGTTGCTATCAAAGACAGGGGAGGAATTTTAGCTGCAGGACATTCCGCCAATGCTTCCTATTGGTATAATTCGGCCGACGGAAATTTTATTAGTTCCACGTATTACATGAAGCAACTCCCGGATTGGGTAATAAAATTTAATAAAAGAAAATTGGTCGATCAATATTACCAACTAAACTGGGAACTTCTGCATCCCTCATCTTCCTATGTTCAAAGTACAGGAGATCAAAAAAATTATGAAGCAAAACCATTAGGTGCCGATCAGAAAGGGTTTCCTTATGATCTTAAAAGATTTACAGGCAAGAGCTTTGGTGCACTCGCCAGCACTCCCCATGGCAATACTTTAACCATTGAGATGGCGAAAGCTGCCATTGAAGGTGAGCAATTAGGTGCAGATAATATCACGGATTTTTTAGCCGTTAGTTTTTCATCACCAGATTATATCGGACATGCTTTTGGACCCAATTCAATAGAAACAGAAGATATGTACCTGCGTTTTGATAATGACCTGGGTGATTTTTTAAATTACCTGGACCAGAAAATAGGAAAGGGTCATTATCTTCTTTTTTTATCAGCAGATCATGGGGTTGCCCATATCCCCGGTTTTTCTATAGAGAATAAATTACCGGGCGGACAATTTTTTGGAGCACAGGTCTTTAAGAATCTGAATGAATTATTGAAAACTACATTTAAACAGGAAGACCTGGTTACCAGTCTGTATAATTACCAGGTTCATTTTGATCATGCAAAGATCCGCGAATTTGGTCTTGACCAGGATGCTTTGGCCAGGGAAGTTGTTCGTTATATGGAGATACTACCTGAGGTATCCCATGTATTTGCTATCAATAAGATGGCAAATACGGCATTACCGGAAAAGTTAAAAGAAATGGTTGCTAACGGTTATCATCCAACGCGAAATGGAGATGTTCATTATTTATTAAAACCTGGTTATATTGATGCATATGGCAGCACCGGTACCACACACGGAACCTGGAATCCTTATGACAGTCATATTCCGTTGATATTTTATGGATGGAATATTAAACCGGGAAAATCATATCGCGAAGTATATATGAATGATGTGGCACCAACACTTGCCGCACTTCTGCAGATTCAAACACCTAATGGAACCACCGG
>JACCYQ010000206.1 GCA_013696395.1 Chitinophagaceae bacterium | reverse complement strand
ATGGAAACATCCATTTCAGTTTTGTTACTGTATTTATTTATGAATAAACAGGTTTAGGATTGATTTTTTTAAATACAAGGAAAAGACTTCTTGTTAAAGCGTTACTATCTATTTGATTTGCCAGCCTGACACTAAGCTGTTTTTCCGGATCAAAATCATTTCCTGGAACCAGCGTATCAGCAAAGGATTTACACTGCTTTAAAAAACTATTAACAGACAAACCTTCCCGTTTATTTTTTGGTGTTCTAAGCAACCTATGGGACAATCCTTTAGCATAAAACCCAATAAACTGTAAAGCATATCTTTCAATAGCTATCCGCATGCCAGGATCTGATTCATTCAGAGTATGTAAATAATTTATAAACCTGGAGAATGCTTGTTGAAATTTTACATCCGGCGATTTTGTTGTTGCACTGCTATGCAACCGATAAGAAAAACATTCCTCAATTGCAGTTGCTTTAAATCCTTTTTGGGTCAGGTTTATCCATAGTTCAAAATCTGCAAATAATAAATTAGGATAAGCAGGTATTCCACCAATTTCATCATAATCTTTTGCACGCATCATAAATCCTGTACCCATCACATCAATCATATTCATCAAAAAGAAAGATAAAAATTCCGGGGCTCTTTGAATTTCATCCATTGGCTTGCACTGTCTAATTTCAGCTCCTCTAGCATCAATATATCTGAAGTGCGTTTGATATAAACCAGCCTCAGGATATTTGTTAATCAAATTGTCCATAACAGAAAGATAGTTACTATGTAAAATATCATCATGACCAATCAGTGTAATAAATTCATCTTTAGGAATGGAAGTTATTCTGCCCCAATTTTCTTCAATACCAAGTGGTGTTGAAGCCGGATATATTTCAATACGATCATCATTAACAGATTTAATCCATTCTAAAGAACCATCTGAACTACAATTATCCATAACTTTTAATCGAAAATCAGGTAAAGATTGCTGAAGTATACTATTTACACAATCTTTAAAATAGTTTCCACCATTACGTACAGGTAATATGATATTGTATTGGGCCATGATTTAATTAAGCGCTTTTTTAAACTTTTTATTTTGGAGAACCATAAAATCATGCAATAAAGGTGTATGCTTTTTTAGCAGAAATTTTAATTGAAATGGTTGCATAAAATCCTGTTTAAAAATATCCTTTTCAATAGCATTAAGGTTCACCGGCTCTTCCGGTGGGTATAACTTATAATATCTATGAAGAAAATTTAAATGAGATACGACCCAGAGTGCCACAAATTTGCGCATGTGCTTCTCAATTTTTGGCCAGTCCTTCACTCCATTTATTTTTGCAGAAACGTATTGAATAAAATTAACAGCAGCAGTTTTGATTTGTTCATTCTGCGCTCTCCCAAAATTTTGAGTATGAATTGTTTGGTGTCCCAACGCCCTGTTTATAACAGCACAGCCTGAATGGGATGCCAGCACACTTAAATATGCATAATCACCAAGAAATGCAGTGTTATAATCAGGCACACCCCCTTTCTCCATTAAAATATCCCTTTTAATCATACCTGTTGACCACAGGTAAGTTGGAAAAATATTAAAGTTGAAAAAGTTAATTAAAAAATCACTTGCCGAATAAGTTTCTACTGTATCAATTTCTTTATCTGCCATCATAGAATTTGTCCCAACCTTAAGCTTGTAAAGTTTTGCAATTTCAGGATGTGTACAAAACCAATTACAGGCACCCAAAAACATTCCAAATTCAGGATGTTGATCCTTTAGGCGCATTAATGTTTCCAGCATATCAGGATAAACTGGATCATCATCCGCAATCATAACAATATATTGTCCACAGGACTTCTCCAGGCTTCTATTAAAGCTTTTTTTCATGCCCAGGTTTTCCTCATTCGCAAAGTATTTAAACCTGCTATCATTCATTCCTTCAACAACAGATCTACCTGACTGTTCAGGATCATTATCAGATATAATCGCTTCGAAATTGGAAAATGTTTGAGCCCTTACACTTTCTAATGTACTCTTTAAATAATCTTTTCTCTTATAAGTAGTAAAGCAAAAACTTACATATGGGCTACTGTGATCCATCATGAATTATTTTATTCTTTTTAGATATCCCTCTGGTGCTACACTAATCAAAAGTTTGTTATCAATTTGTTCATCCACAATAAAATTGTCATTCATTTTCAAAAATTGTTGAACAGCCGTCATGGGATTATTAGAAATTCCCCAAGGGCGTTTTTGGGAAAAATATCCCTCTGGCAAAGCTTCAACAATTGTATCAAATACTACAATATAAGACCCCAGACTTACAAAGGGACCATATAATTCCAATTCCTTCATCACATGATCATGTGTATGATTAGAATCCAGGCACACAATGATCTTTTTATTATCACCTACCAGTTTTTTTATTTCTTCAACTTTTGTTTCATCTACAGAGGAGCCCTGTAGCATTTTTATTCTTTTCATCATTGGGTGAGCTTCAATCTCCTTTCGATTATGCTCCCTAATATCTATATCAATACCTATAACTTCTCCATGCCCTATCAATTCAAGTAATGAAGCATAATAAATCAATGAGCCGCCATGTGCAATACCGGTTTCAATAATGTAATCTGGCTTTATTTCCCAGATGATTTCCTGCATGGCAATCATATCCTGCGGATATTGAATAATAGGTCTACCCATCCAGGAAAAATTATAAGAATATTGTACACGGTTTGATTCAACATTGAATGCAACCGCTGCTTCCTGTAATGATTCGTTCTTTTTATTATTGCTAACTCTTTGCGCTCTTTCTTCAACAAATGCCTGGATTGGATTACTCATTATTTTTTATTTATTTAAAATTGTATTAAGCTTAGTTATATCAGCCCAAAAGTTCATCGGTTCAAAATCATTATAAGGATAAAACCCTGTATTCAACTTTATGGATTTATTTTTTTTGGAGAGGTAATCTTCAATCATCTTCTTTATAGTAACAGGACATCCACTCCCGGAATTTATAATGCCCTGAACCTGCTGCTGGATGGTTATTTTAACAATGTGTTCTGCTACTTTTTCTACAGGCAGGTAATCTCTAATTTGTTCACCGCCTGACATATTAAAAATACCATCTCCTTTTTCAAGTGCTTTATCCAACTGCGAAAATAAGGAGTTTGGATTTTGTCCTTCACCATACATATAAAACAACCTAATCCATTTGAAAGCAAATGGATGCTGTTTTTTAAGTTCATCTAAGAACTTGTACAGTGCATCTTTTGCCAAAGCATAGGGATTTGCAGGCTGAGAAGGTAATGACTCTATTAAACAACCTTTCTGCATTCCATATTCAAAACAAGTACCTGTTATAGTAATGTCTGAAAGACCATGCTGAACGAGGTTTTTAATAAATGTATAATGACGAGGAAGGTTTTCTTCAAAATGAAATAATGATTTATAGTTTGGTAAACCTTCCCAGGCAAGATGAATTAATATATCCGGCTTATTGAAATATTTAAAATAATTTTCGGACGAATTAATTTTAGAAAGATCGAAAGGTATATAATCAACCAGTTTAAACCATTCTGCATCTTTTACCTTTTCTTTATTTGAAGATGTGGTGATGATGGAAAATTCGTGTTTATAGTGTGCAATCAAGTACTTAATGACATGATGACCTATAAAACCCGAAGCACCTGTAATCAGAATCTTTTTCATGATGCTAAACGAATTGTAATTCAGGAATAGGAATTACAAATGTTGCTTTCCATTCTTTTATATAGGATAGTTGTGCTGTTATTTCTTCTTTCAGATTCCAAGGAAGAATGATTACAAAATCTGGTTTTTCACTTTTCAAATAGTTTTCATCCTTTACGGGTATGTGGCTACCCGGCAGATATTTACCTTGCTTATGAGGATTGGCATCAACTACAAAATCAATCAGATCATTTCGCACACCGCAATAATTAAGCAGGGTATTTCCTTTTGCAGCTGCTCCATATGCTGCTACTTTATTACCTTCTTTTTTTTGATTGATTAAAAATGAAAGTAAATCCAACTTTACTTTCATAGCCTGTTTGGTAAAATGCAAATAGTAATCCAGGTTATTGATTCCATCTTTAATTTCCTTTTCAAGTAATGCCTTTACATTTTCAGAAATTTTATGACCGGAATAATGCATATGTTTCACATAAATTCGTAATGAGCCGCCATGTGTTTTTAATTCCTGAACATCAAAAATTTCAAGTCCTTGAGATTCAAAAATCTGTTTTACTGTATACAATGACAGATAGGAAAAGTGTTCATGGTAAATAGTATCGAACTGGTTGTTTATTACCAGTTGCACCAGGTGAGGAAATTCCATAGTTATGGCACCATCGTCTTTCAGAATCACCTTCATACCCTTTACAAAATCCAGTATATCCGGTACATGTGCTAAAACATTATTGCCAAGTAAAAGATCGGCTTTAATATTTTTATCATTCAATTCAGTTGCTAAACGAGTTCCAAAAAAATCAATCACAGTTTCTATTCCTTTAACAATAGCCACTTCAGCTGTGTTTGAGGTTGGTTCAATTCCTAAAACCGGGATATTACTTTTATTAAAAAATTGTAATAGGTAACCATCATTAGATGCAATTTCAATGACTTTTGAATTTTTATTTAAGCCAAATCTCTCAATCATTAAATGGGTATAATCTTCAGCATGTTTTAGCCAGGAAGTAGAATAAGATGAGAAGTAGACATACTGATTATTAAAAATCGCATCCGATTTTTTGTATTCATCTACCTGTACCAAAAAACATTGGTGGCAAGTATATACTTTCAATGGAAAATAAACTTCGGGTTCGTCTAATTCATTTAGAGACAAAAATGAATTAGATGCTGGTGAATTTACCAGGTCAATAAAAACATTTTTTAATTCTGTTTTACAAAATCTACACTGCATAATTATAAACCATTGATTTTTTCCAGTAAATTATGATTATCGTCCCTAAATGAAATTTCTGTTACTTCCATCGGCCAGGAAATATTAATCTGCGGATCATTATACTTTAATCCATTTTCAGCTTCTGGTGAATAATATGCTGTGTGCATATAAAGTAATCCGCAGCTATCTTCCAAAGTCTGAAAGCCATGTGCAAAACCTTCTGGTATATACATCATCAATTTATTTTCTGCAGAAAGTTCCGCACCATACCATTGTAAAAAAGTGGGTGAATCCTTACGCAGGTCCACAATGACATCAAATACAGAACCATGAATACACCTCACTAATTTGATTTCACTAAAAGGAGATTTTTGAAAATGCATTCCCCGGATAGTACCCTTTTTTAGGGTAAAGGAATGATTCATTTGAACCCATTCTTTTTCATGCCCTATGGATGAAAATTCTTTCTTACAAAAATAGCGTGCAAACCAGCCCCTTTCATCTTTTACCGGATCAAGTTGAATAGTAAAACTGCCATTCAATATGGTTGGTAAAAATTTCATATTGAGAAATACTCATTTACCTGGTGAAATGTAAATTTCATTTGATCAGCCGGTTTTTTCTTATACCAGTTAACAGTCCATTCAATTGCCTGGGCTGCATTTAATTTTGGGTTCCATTCCAATTCGTTAATAGCTTTATTTATATCCAATTGTAAAAGCCCCGCTTCATGAGGTTGATTATAAGATGAGGTATCTTGCCAATTACCATGTCCCCAGGTATCTATTGCTATATCAACAAATTCCTTTACAGTAATATGATCATTTGGATATGGACCAAAATTAAATGCGTTATTAAATTGTATGGGTTGCGATTTTAATGAAACCGCCAATTGTAAATATCCCGCAATTGGCTCTAATACAAATTGCCAGGGACGAATTGAAGACGGATTTCGTATTTCGATTACTTTACCCTCAGTCAAAGAACGAATAATATCCGGCACTATTCGGTCTTTATTCCAATCCCCACCACCAATAACATTTCCTGCCCTTGCACTGGTCAATCCTTTTTTATGATGATTATGAACTTCAGGATTAAAAAACGAATTTCTGAATGAATCAACCACCAACTCAGTACATGCCTTACTCGCACTGTAAGGATCATATCCACCCAAAATATCATTTTCTTTATACAAAATATGATCTTCAATATTCTTATATACTTTATCTGTAGTAATAACTACTATGGTACAAGGTTTTTTAAGTTCGATTGCAGCTTCCAGCAAATTTGCGGTCCCTGTAACATTTACATCAAATGTTTCAGCTGGTATTTCATATGAACGTCGGACAAGTGGCTGGGCAGCCAGGTGGAAAATAAAATCTGGTTGAAATGAATGAATTTCATCTTTTAGACGTTGCCTGTTTCGAATATCTGCAATAACTGACTTACAATTTATAACGTCATCCAACAGACTAAAAAGACTATTAGGATGGTCTGGCTCGAGCGAATAGCCTTTTATTTCAGCACCTGCTAAATGCAGGCATGCCATTAACCATGAGCCTTTAAAACCTGTGTGACCGGTTATAAAGATTTTTTTATTTTGAAAATTATCTTTTAAGAATTGGATATTTACCACGTATGCCATTTTGCTTGGTTCGATTGCCATAGATCTTCAAGTTCCAACTTATCTCTCATTGCATCCATGCATTTCCAAAATCCATGGTGTTTGTATGCCATTAGTTGATAATCTTTTGCCAGGTTTTCCATAGGCTTATCTTCCCACATAATATTATCCATATTACCATCCAGGTATTTGAACACTTCCGGCTTTAAAACAAAAAAACCACCATTAATCCATTTTCCATCGCCTTTTGGTTTTTCTTTAAATGTAGTAACACTTCCTTCTACACTAATTTCTAATCCGCCAAATCTTGCTTCAGGTTGAACCGCTGTTACAGTGGCTATTTTACCATGTTGTTTATGGAAATCTCTTAATTCATTTAAATTAATATCGGCAACACCATCGCCATAGGTTAACATAAAATCTTCGTTTCCGATATATTTCTCAATTCTTTTTAATCGTCCCGCAGTTTTAGTTTCCAAACCAGTATCAACCAGCGTTACTTTAAACTGCTCTATTTTACTATGATGTACATCCACCTTGTTACTACCAAGTTCTATTGTGATATCAGAATTATGCAAATAATAGTGCATAAAATATTCTTTTATCAGGTAACCTTTATAACCCAGGCAAATAATAAATTCATTAAAACCATAATGGCTGTATATTTTCATGATGTGCCATAATATTGGTTTTCCTCCAATTTCAACCATAGGTTTCGGCCGGGTTTCAGTTTCTTCAGCAATCCTTGTTCCTAAGCCACCTGCAAATAATACTACTTTCATAAAAAATGATTGGCGCAAAAATAATTTATTTACCCTTCGGTTTACATAACATATAAAAATTGGATGATATTCTTTTTACCCCTTTTATCCTGATTCAAATATTTGCATTCCACAGATTTGATTAATACTATACATATCATATCTTACAATCCCATTTTAACCAAAACCAACTATGAAGATTATCCTTAGCCTGGTAATTACCATTTGTATTCCATATATATTAACTGCTCAGGAAATTTGCAATAACTGGCTATCACTGCCTTCAATGCCATCTTTCATCAGTATTGGTGACCTGGATATCCCCGGAAATAAATTGACCGTTGAAGCTTTGATTAACAGAACTACTACTTATTCAGGAGGACGTTTATATGCTGGTGACATTGTTTCAAAGCATGATGGACCTTCTGATGTAAATTATTTATTAAGACCAAATAGTGCAGAAATCACAACTTCAAATGGATATTTTATAACTCCCCCGATCTGCGAAATTGAATTAAATAAAACCTACCATGTGGCCATGGTTTATGATGGAACCACATTGAAATTCTATAGAAATGGTTATTTAATGAGCCAGGTTGCTGCATCTGGCAGTCTTTATCAAAATAACTGGCAAACAAGAATTGGATTTTATGAAAACCAGGCTTATAACGAAAATTTTATAGGTTATGTAAATGAGGTAAAAATCTGGAATTCTTCCAGAACACAGGTACAGATCCAAAATTCAATGGTGACCATACCATTTCCTTCTCCAACTACACAAGCCGGACTCCTGGCTTATTATTCATTTGATGATCTTGTGAATAAACAGGGAAATAACAATTGGAATGGTATAAAAGGAGGAGCCGCCGCTGTAAATGTTATAAACAGTAATTGCATTTTTACAATTGATTCTTGCAATATTATCATTAATAAAAAAATCGATTTCTCCTACAAACAAAACCCTTGCAGTCCTTTAAATATTCAATTTACAGATTACGACAATGAAACAAAAGATAATTACTGGAGTTTTGGTGATGGTGTTATAGTTACCGATCAGCCTAATCCGACCCACCAATATGCGTTACCTGGTACATACACCATAAAATATGTACTCCGAAATGTAACCGCTGACACAGTCATAAAAAATCTTCAATTCAATGTAGAGCAGGCTGATATTATACTTACACCGGATACTACAATTTGCTATGGTAGTTCTTTGCAGTTGCTGACAAAACCTTCATCGGATTTTTGCTGGAGCCCGGTTGACTTTCTAGACAATCCCGAAAGTCCGAATCCTATTTCTTCTTCAACTGAACCCATAACATATCAATTTACGGGTGTTTTTAATGGTGAAAACCTGGTAAAAAATGGCGATTTTTCATTAGGAAATCAATTTTTTGGGACTGAATATCAATTCGCCACCTCGAACACGTCCAATGGCCAGTATTTTATAGGCAAATCTTCCTCAAACTGGAATAACCAAATGAAGAATTGTACAGACAAAAGTTCAGGATCGGGAAACATGTTAATGATAAAAGGCTCCATTGATAAAGAAAAAGTTATCTGGACGCAAATGATAGAAGTAATACCACATACCAACTATTCATTTTCTGCCTGGGTACAAACTTTAAGTTCACGTAATAATCTTCATATTGCACTGACAATTGATGATCATACCATTGAAATATTTAATGGTTTATTATCCGAATGTAATTGGAAAAATATTCAGGGCACCTGGAATTCAGGTAATAAAACTAAAATATTTCTGGCTATCATTAACCGCAATGCTCAAATGCAGGTAAGTGATTTTGCCCTGGATGATATTCGTTTTTCTCCTATTCAATTAAAAGAAGAAACTATTGCAATAAATATTGACAAACCTGAATTAAATGTGACAGGAGCACAAACTGTATGTACAGGTTCTGCCATTACATTAAAAGCTTCAGGAACACAAACATACTCCTGGACACCAGCTAATTTATTTCAAAATCCCAATGAAGCAAATGCCAAGGCTACTGTATTTGAGACAACCAAATTTTTTGTAGAGGGACAATCGGACAAGGGTTGTTTGATTGCAGATTCCGTGATTGTAGAGACTTATCCATTACCAACAATTATGAAAACCAACGATACCTTAATATGTGCAAATAGCACCATTCAATTAGAGATGGATGGTGGGGTATCATATGCATGGACACCTACTGGCTCATTGGATAATTCATCAGGATCTAATCCTAAAGCCTCTCCCGCAACGGATACGAAATATATGGTCAGCATTGTAGATCAGTTTGCATGCGTGCATATAGATTCCATTCAAATAAATATAAAACCAGCACCACAGTTTACTATTTCACCTTCTACTGCAGTTTGTGAAGGAAAACCAATTTCGCTTTGGGCAGATGGTGGTGATGTGTATGAATGGACACCATCCACTATGGTTGATAATGCGAATATTTCTGACCCAACTGCATATATTGATAATGAGACAACTTTCAAGGTGAAAATCACAGAACTCGTATGCAATCAAACTACAGAACTTTCAACTACCATTCAGGTTTTACCCAATCCACAGGTTATTGCTTCAAGTACAAATGATATTGATTGTTCTACCAGTTTTTCACAATTAATGGCAAATGGTGGACTATCTTATGAATGGTGGCCGATCCAGGGATTGGATTTTGCAGATAGAGCCAATCCAATAGCAAGTCCCCTAGCAACTACAAAATATATTGTAACAGGAACGGATCAAAATGGATGTTCCAATAAAGATTCATTAACCATCCAGGTAAATTTTACAGGGGCTGTAAAGAATTATTTCTACAATGCTTTTACCCCTAACAATGATGGTTTAAACGATTGCTTCGGGATAAAACATTGGGGTAATGTTGAGGCTTTGAATTTCAGTATTTATAATCGTTGGGGACAAAAGATTTTCCATACTGATAACACCAACACCTGCTGGGATGGGAAATTTAAAGGTATTAACCAGGAAGCCGGCGTTTATATTTACCAGATAACAGGCAAAACAGTTTGTGAAAATGTAAATATCAAAGGAACATTTACGCTAATCAGATAATTCAAATTACCTGATCACCACATCTGTACCCTTTTTATATGTATCCCCACATTCACCTTTTACGCTAACCGGCCATACATATGCATCGCCGGGTTGATGCAGTTCCATTAAATATAATATTTCAACTAATGCTGGTATCTAAACTCTATAATTACGAAATTGGTAACTCCAAATTTCTTTTAAGGTATTCAAGGAACAATTCCATGCCCTTTCGTTTCCTTTCATCTAACCTGTATTGAATATGTAGTGTATAGTATTTTTTAAGATCGTATAAATTGAAATTAAGGTCATTTATTATTTCATCCAGGTAATTAAAACCAACACTATTTGCCTGGTTAAACTTTATAATAAATTCATCCGGTAATTTTTTAGTACTGACCCAAACAGCAAATACAAAAGGTAAACCTGTAATGGATCTCCACTCCGATGCCAGATCATAAATATAAGTGGATACTTTTCTTTGTTCCAATGCCCTGTCTCCTATGACTAAACCTGCAGTAGAACCTTTTATTTCTTTTCTGAAACTTTCATCCTGCGCCTGTATGATTTCCGGATCAATACCCCAGTATTCTTTCATCAGCCATTTTAATAAGGCTACTGAAGAACGGCTTTGATAATCCAGGTAAACTTTTTCTATCTCATTCATCGGCACTTCACTAAACAAACAAACGGATGCAACCTCTCCTTCAGCAGCAATGCAATAATCGCCTACAATAAAATATTCTTCAAGAAATGGTATAGCAGCAACAGGTATCAAACCCACATCAATCAACCCTTTTTGCAACATCTCTGCAAGTTGGGCCGGAGTATCTTCAACAAGTTCGATCTCATTGTTTATTGGAGGCAATTTTAAACCATACACCATTGGCCGCGTATTCAGGTAGCTAACCATACCTACTTTTATCTTCTTCTTCAAATAAACTAATTTTGCCGCAAAGATATACGAACAACACTTTTTTGCAACTGACATAAAATAAACAATGGAATTAAACTCCCTAACCGCCATTTCAAGTATTGATGGGCGCTACCGCAAACAGGTACAGCACCTGGATGAATATTTTTCAGAATTTGGCCTGATGAAATACAGGGTATGGGTAGAAATCGATTATTATCTTTTTTTATCGTCTTTAAAAATGTTTCCTGTTTCACCTAAAACTATCCGTCATTTAAAACAATTGAAGGAGGAATTTACCCAGGACCATGCCTTAGCAATAAAAAAAATTGAACTCACCACCAACCATGATGTAAAAGCCGTTGAATATTTTTTAAAAAACCAATTGAATATAACAGGGGATGAAAAAACAGGGGAATGGGTACATTTCGGACTTACATCGCAGGATATTAATAATACAGCCATCCCCTTGCTATGGAAATATGCCATGGAGAATGAATACATACCGGCACTTTTAAATTTAAATGCAGAATTGAAATTACTGGCAGGTAGCTGGATGAACATCTCTATGCTGGCACATACACATGGGCAACCGGCCAGTCCTACACGGTTAGGTAAAGAAATTATGGTTTTTGTTGAAAGACTTACAAACCAGATTGAACAATTGATACAAATTCCTTTTACTGCAAAATTTGGTGGGGCAACGGGTAATTTTAATGCCCATCATATTGCATTTCCAAAAAAAGACTGGATCAAACTCGCTAATACATTTGTGGAAAATAAATTGGGACTGCAGCGCCAGCAATTTACTACCCAGATAGAACATTACGATAACCTGGCCGCCCAATTTGATGCAATGAAAAGGATCAATACCATTTTGATTGATCTTTGCCGTGACCTGTGGACCTATATCTCTATGGATTATTTCAGCCAGCAAACAAAAGCAGGTGAAGTGGGTTCTTCGGCTATGCCACACAAAGTGAATCCCATAGATTTTGAAAATGCGGAAGGTAACCTGGGTTTAGCCAATGCTATTTTTGAACACCTTTCAGCCAAATTACCCGTATCACGTTTACAAAGAGATTTGACCGATTCCACAGTTACCAGAAATATAGGTGTTCCTTTTGCACATACCATCATCGCATTCAGATCTATAGAAAAAGGTTTATCAAAATTGGTGGTTAATGTTGATAAGATGGATGCGGACCTTGAAATGAATTGGGCAGTGGTAGCTGAAGCCATTCAGACTATTTTACGCCGGGAAGGATATCCAAATCCTTATGAAGCATTAAAAGACCTGACAAGGGGGAAAAAGAAAATTGAAAAGAAAACAATACACGCCTTTATTGACAAACTTAAAGTAAGCGCAGCACTAAAAAAGGAATTAAAAAAAATTACCCCCCATAATTATACAGGCATATTACCTGAATTTTAAAGAATAACCATGAATTAATGGTAATGCATATTCTCTTTACAGAAAACTACATGATTACCCTTAAATCGTAAAATTCCCATACTAACCCCAGTATTTTTACGAGAAATGATTCTAATATTTGGAGAATGAAGCCTGTTTATACTATTGCCATTCTCGATAAAAATTTAAGCTGCCCAAATTGTCAGTGGGAAGGCAAAGGCCGCGAATTAATACAGGAAAAATTTTCGCACGAAGAATCCATTGAACTTAGCTGTCCAAAATGTAATTACTATTTCGGCTTCATTAATACAGGTACGCAGGAAGATTCTTCATCCTGATCTGAACCATTATTTATGAATTTCGCTGGTAAAATGAAATTCTATATCCGGATTATTCTGTCGTTCAGTATTTAAAAACCATTCGCTTTGAGCCAGGTAAACAAGATGTCCATCTTTATCTAATGCGATATTTGCTGATTTAAATTTTATGAATTCGTCCAGTTTTTTGGGATCCTTACTGGTGATCCAACAGGCCTTAAAAAATGGTAACGAATTAAATTGAACAGATGCACCATATTCATGTAACAGGCGATACTGAATAACTTCAAATTGCAATTCACCTACGCACCCGATAATTTTTTTATTTCCACCAAACTGGGTGAATAATTGAGCCACCCCTTCATCAGTCAATTGGAGCAAACCTTTTTCCAATTGTTTCGTTTTCATCGGATCCTTGTTCTGAACCTCTTTAAATATTTCAGGAGAAAAAGAAGGTATACCGGTGAAGAAAAAATCCTCACCTTCCGTTAATGTATCACCTATTTTAAAATTTCCGGTATCAAACAAACCCACTACATCCCCTGGATAAGCATCCTCCAGGACCGTTTTTTCCCGTGCCATAAAAGAATAAGGATTGCTGAATCGAACATCCTTATCTATTCGCACATGATGATAATATTTATTTCTCTCGAACTTACCGGAACAAACTCTTAAAAAAGCTATCCGGTCACGGTGTCTTGGATCAAGGTTGGCGTGAATTTTAAATACAAAACCACTGAACTTATTTTCCGTTGGACAAACTTCCCTGATGCTGGTGGGCCTGCACTGCGGTACGGGAGCAATACGAATGAACGTATCCAGCATTTCTTTTACACCAAAATTATTTATAGCGCTTCCAAAAAATACCGGGGCAACTTTTGCGGACAAATAATCTGCTTTATTCAAATCACCATACACACCGGCAATCAATTCTACATCTTCTCTCAACATGGAAGCATCCTTTTCGCCCAGTTTCTGATCAAGTATTTTTTCTTCCAGGTCACTGATAGGTAATTCACCCTCTTCATCCCCCTTGGTATGTGCCGAAAAAAGTAAAAGATTTTTGTCATGCAAGTTGTAAACACCTTTAAAATCTTTACCGCTGTTAATGGGCCATGTCATAGGATGCAGGTGGATAGATAATTCATTTTCTATTTCTTCGAGTAAATCGAACCTGTTTTTTCCATCCCGGTCCATTTTATTTACAAATACAATAACCGGTGTTTCTCTCATACGACAAACTTCCATCAGCCGCCGGGTTTGTTCTTCCACCCCATTTACACTATCAACTACTAAAATTACACTGTCAACAGCCGTTAGTGTTCTGAAAGTATCTTCAGCAAAATCTTTGTGACCGGGTGTATCGAGCAGGTTAATTAGAATTTCCCTGTATTCAAAACTCATCACCGAAGTAGCAACAGAAATACCTCTTTGTCTTTCAATCTCCATAAAATCGCTGGTAGCGAATTTTTTGATCTTATTGCTTTTTACAGCGCCTGCAACCTGGATAGCACCTCCAAATAAAAGGAATTTTTCCGTTAACGTGGTTTTACCAGCATCGGGGTGAGAGATGATGGCAAAAGTTCTTCGATTATTTATATGGTCTGTGTTCTTCATGTTTACCCTGGTCGTTTTCTTCCCTTTTTTTGAATGGCCGCAAAGTTAAGTCCATATTGATAAACTTATCATGTAAATACAGCAATTTGTATTCTTATAAACAATTAGTAAAACCTTAGAATGAGCTTTCATAAAATGTAACCACTGGTGTAATAATATTCTTTCACCGATTTAGCTTCCTTATTTTTGTTTTATGCGCAGAACTTTGGAGATTATATTCAGCAGTTTTAGATTAGCCATGTTGGAATTGTGGAAGAATAAACTCCGCACTTTTCTTTCATTATTTGGTGTAACAATAGGTATTTTTTGCATTATTGGTGTACTGGCAACAGTAAGCAGCCTGGAATATAATATACAAACACAGATCAAATCGTTAGGGACCAATACGATTTATGTTGATAAATGGAATTGGGGCGGTGGTGGCCCTGATTTTCCATGGTGGAAATATCAAAAAAGACCTAATCCAAAATATGAAGAATTAGAAGCCATCAGGGAAAGGGCTCAAAGTGCAAAATATGTGGCTTTTAAAATTGATGCGCAGGATAATGTAGAATACAGGAACAATGTATTATTGCGTGTAAACCTATACGGTATTACCAAGGAATTTAATAATATTCAGCCGGTAGAAATTCAAGCCGGCCGTTATATTTCTGAAGCTGAATTTCAACAAGGCGTGAATACTGTTGTTATTGGAAATGAAATAGCCGAAAATCTATTTGTAACCCCTGAAGTAGCTTTAGGTAAACTAATAACCATTCGCGGTAAAAAATTCCAGGTAATAGGAGTCATAAAAAAACAAGGCAGCAGCGGAATTAATATTGGTGGATGGCAATTTGATCAAAGTGTGATCATGCCTTACCGGTACGCCCGTAATATAATGGACGAAAGAAGAGCCAACCCATTTATAATGGTACAGGGCCAGGACAACACTTCGAGTAAGGCCCTGGTGGATGATTTAAGGGGAACCATGAGGGCCATTCATAAATTAAGCCCGATGGCTGAAGATGATTTTGCTTTGAATGATATTAATGATATGAGTGAATCGATGAGTGAAGCATTCGCCAGTATCAATATTGGTGGATGGGCCATTGCTCTTTTGAGTTTGATTGTCGGTATGTTTGGAGTGGCCAACATTATGTTTGTAACAGTGAAAGAAAGAACATCACAAATTGGATTAAAGAAAGCAATAGGTGCAAAGCCAAGGATCATTCTTACGGAATTCTTATTAGAAAGCGCATTTTTATGCATTATTGGAGGCCTCATGGGCATTATTCTTGTATTTATATTAACCAAGATTATTTCAATAGCTTTTGATTTTCCTATTTTTATATCAACAGGTAATATGATACTCGCAATAGTAATCTGCATAATTGTTGGAATCCTTGCCGGAATAATTCCTGCCTATAAAGCTTCCCGGTTGGACCCGGTTGTTGCTATCAGGAGTTAAAAAAATAATAATATCGTTTCCTGTAACCGAAAATCATAAAACGAGATCAATAAATCGATCACCATATTAGCCATTGAATCATCCTGCGATGAAACTTCAGCAGCTGTTAGCAGGGATGGGAAAATACTTTCCAATATAATTGCAGGCCAGGAAGTGCACGAAAGTTATGGTGGAGTGGTACCGGAACTTGCATCCCGTGCACATATGCAAAATATAGTTCCGGTAGTTGATACCGCTTTACAAAAAGCAAATTGCAAATTGGAAGATCTTGATGCCATTGCCTTTACCCAATCACCGGGACTGATAGGAGCATTATTAGTAGGTGCGCAATTTGCCAAAAGCCTTTCACTTGCATTGGATATTCCATTGATTGCCGTTCACCATATGCAGGCTCATGTAATGGCAAACTTTATTGATGATTCCAAACCGGCATTTCCGTTTTTATGTTTAACAGTTAGCGGTGGACATACCCAAATCGTTTTATGTCATTCACCCTCAGACATGAATGTTATAGGCGAATCAATAGATGATGCAGCCGGAGAAGCATTTGATAAATCAGCCAAAATGTTAGGGCTTCCCTATCCCGGCGGTCCATTGATTGATAAATATGCTCGTATGGGAAATCCGTTGCGATTTAATTTTCCCGAACCGCAGATACCCGAACTTGATTATAGTTTCAGTGGTGTAAAAACGGCTATCCTGTATTTTTTGCAGGAACAAAAAAAGCAAAATGAAAACTTTGTGGAAGAAAATCTGGCTGATATATGCGCTTCCATCCAGGAAAGAATTGTTACGATCCTTTTAAATAAATTAAGGAAGGCTTCGCATCAAACTGGCATAACAACCATCTGCCTCGCAGGTGGTGTTTCAGCCAATAGCAGCCTGCGCAAAGGCTTACAGAATATGGGTGAAAAAAATAACTGGTCAGCTTTTATACCCAGGTTTGAATATTGCACTGACAATGCGGCGATGATCGCTATAACGGCTCATTATAAATTTTTGGCAAAAGAATTTTCGCCATTATCGGTTACATCCAATGCACGGGCAAGATGGGAATAAAAAAACTGCCGGTGATTCAGTTCTTCATTTTTTCATTACTTATTAATCTTTAAACTTCTTTTTCAATTCCATCAGTTTATCCTTGAAAGGATTCGATGACGCTTTTTCAATAACTCTTTTTTTACCAGAATTATTTGAAGGCTGTCTTGGGGAAACATCTTTTTTATCCGCCTCATCCTTCATGGATAAAGCGATCCTTTTTCGGGAGGCATCTACTTCGACTACTGTTACCTTCACTTTCTGACCCAACTTAACAACTTCATTGGGATCACTGATATAACGGTTACACATGTGTGAAATATGTACCAGCCCGTCTTGCTTTACACCCACATCCACAAAAGCCCCGAAGTTGGTAATATTGGTTACTATTCCAGGAACCTTCATGCCAGGCATAAGATCTTCCATGGTTGTGATACCTTCTGCAAATCGAAATTCTTCAATCGGTGAACGTGGATCACGGCCAGGTTTTTCTAATTCATTTAATATATCACGTATGGTGAAAGTTCCCGCGGTTTCAGAAACGAAATCTGCCGCGTTAATTTTTTTCCGGATATCAGGCTGCTTTATCAGTTCTTTTACGGTACAACCCAAATGATCCGCCATTTTTTCCACCAAGGGATAACTTTCAGGATGCACTGCTGAATTATCCAATGGATTTTCCGCATCCGCAATTCTTAAAAAACCTGCACATTGTTCAAATGATTTAGGTCCCATTAAAGAAACCTTCAACAGATCCTTCCTGCTTTTAATGCCCCCATTTTTTGAGCGATATTCTACGATATTTTTTGCCAGTGTAGAACTGAGCCCTGATACATAAGTGAGCAAATGTTTACTAGCCGTATTTACATCTACACCAACATAGTTTACGCAACTTTCAACAACACCATCCAATGATTCTTTTAATCTTGTTTGATTTACATCGTGCTGGTACTGACCAACGCCAATACTTTTAGCTTCAATTTTTACCAACTCACTCAAAGGATCCAGTAATCTTCTGCCAATACTGATAGCTCCTCTTACCGTAACATCCTGCTCAGGAAATTCTTCTCTTGCCACTTCACTTGCAGAATAAATAGAAGCCCCGCTTTCATTCACCATAAATATTGAAACGGGTTTTTCAAAGTCAATGCTGCGAATCAATTTATCTGTTTCTTTACTCGCTGTGCCATTACCAAAACCAATAGCTTCAATATTGAATTCAGACACTAATTTCTTTAGAGTTGAAGAAGCCTGCTGCCATTCATTTTGAGGCGAATGTGGGAATATCGTTACATAATGCATAAAGGTACCTTGTTCATCCAGGCAAACCACTTTACATCCTGTACGATAACCGGGATCTAAAGCCAGGATTCTTTTAGGTCCTAAAGGAGAAGCTAATAATAATTGCCGAAGATTTTCTGCAAAAACATGAATGGCTTCTTCATCAGCTTTTGTTTTACTCAACATCCTGAATTCATTTTCAATGGATGATTTCAGTAAACGGTTATAACTATCTTCTATAGCTATTAAAACCTGTTGGGAAGAAGGGGATGAGGATTGAACAAAGATTTCATTTAATGCACCAATGGCAGTTTCTTTTTCTATAGAAATCTCCATGATCAGAAATCCTTCTTTTTCTCCGCGGCGAATAGCCATTATACGGTGTGATGGACTTGAGGCAAGGGACTCATTGAAATCAAAATAGTCTTTATATTTCTGTGCGTTCTCATCATCTTTTTTAGAATTCAATACCCGCGAAGTAAGAATGGCTTTTCCCGTAAATAATTTTCGTATTGTATTCCTTGCCTGTTCATTTTCCGCAATCCATTCAGCCATGATATCCCTGGCACCCTGCAAAGCTTCAACAGTGTCTTTCACCTGCTCATTTAAAAATTTTGTTGCCTCTGGTTCAACATCATTATTCTTTTGTGCAAATAATATAGTTGCTAATGGTTCCAGGCCTTTTTCAATTGCGATGGAAGCCTTTGTTTTTCGTTTGGGTTTATAGGGGAGATAAATATCTTCAAGCGTTGTAGCACTCAATGTATCAAGGATGCGCTTTTTTAATTCAGGTGTGAGTTTTCCTTGTTCATCAATAGTTTTTAAAACTGTTTCCTTTCTTTTTTCCAGCTCATTAAAATACTTAATGTGGTCAATCACTTTTCCAATCACCACTTCATCCAGGTTTCCGGTAGCTTCTTTTCGATAACGTGAAATAAAGGGAATGGTTGAACCTTCTGCGTGTAATTGGTTAATATTTTCAACCTGCTTTACTGAAATAGTTAATTCTGCGGCTATGTGTTTTATGATTTTATCTTCCATTGGTTATTACTTAAGGCCTGCAAATGTAATGGATGATAAAAGCAAAAAAAATTTGTTTTGCTTGAACCTAAAAGTTTAAACAAAATCCTGTGAATCAATAAATGAAAAATTATTAATACCGGTAGCGATCAAACCGACGACCAACTAATAGAACGGTTGCTCTTCCTTTTAAAATATTGCCGGTTGAACGATATTTAAATTCCACCCTGTCAATTCTTTGACCTTCCCGACTTAATTCAATAATCTTACTTTGTTGTCCGGCCCCTATGATATCATCAATTAAAGGCTCCAGAACATCGCCATTTACATACACCACCCTTAAATAATTGACACGGACATCTTTTTTTTCCACCATGAAACGCAGTGCTGTATAATCATTGGTGCTTCTAACATCTATTTCATCCCTGTCCCTTACAAAATTAACTTTGCTTTCCCCAAGTATTTCCCAGCCTTCTTCCACACTAATAGTTCTTGTTGAACCACAGGAAAAAAGGCTCGCTGATATAAAAACTATAAATACGGGAATCATTATTCTTTTAAGTAAAAAATTAAAAATCATAACCAAACGTTTTTATTTAGTATGTGAGAAAAGTCCGGGTTTCTTAACGATATACCCTATTTATTTCCGCTATTATAATTCATCTAAAAAATCATTCCCTTCAGGCATATAATAACAGCAAAGATCAACTTTTGTTTGGATTTTTAAACTGACATCCCTGTTATGATCCTGGAATTATGTACCTGATTCCCAGAAAAAATCTTCTTCCCTGGTTTGGTGCATAAACATACGCCGGATCAAAAATAAGTCCATAGGGATTTTCATTGGTGCGTTTTACATCTCCGGCTGCATCATATTCAACTTGTTTATTAAAAGGATCATGGGAGCGGGCAATGAGAAATGCAGTTTCCCCGGCGGGTGTCCAATTCCACAGGTTTTTAATTCCACCATAAAACTCAAATTTCTTATTCCACTTTTTGGTTAATTGAATATTTTGCAAGCTCCAAACAGGCGACAAATTTTTACGGGGATCATAAATACCCTGCAAAGGCAATTTCATAGATCCATAAATATTGCCGGTATAGTCTAAAGATAAAGCGGCTTTAGGGAAAATGTAACTAAGGGACCAGTTTGCACTCCATTTCTCAGTTAATAATGGACGTTGTTTGATTTTATCTTCTGTTTTATAAAGTTCCTGCAAAGTAAAACCAGTATAACCTTTCAATCGATTATAAAGTGAAAATTCTGCATTAAGAGAAATGCCTTTTGAAATAGCATGTCCACTTAAATTCTGGTAGATAATTTTGCGCGGATCAGTTTCATAATCAGGTATGATCTGGTTCTGGAACCAGGAATACCAGGCAGAAAATTCAAGCGTTAATGAAATTCCATCTCCTCTCCATTCATTCATAAAATTAGCATTGATATTGTAACTGGATTCTGGCTTCAATTTTTCTTTTATTTCAACAGCACGTGCACCTGTTAATGCAGCATGATCTTCCGTAAATAAGTTTACTACCCGAAAACCTGTTCCTGCATTAATACGAAATACTCGTTGATCACTCATTTTCCATTTGTAAGCAAACCGGGGTGTAAAAATGTTTTTATGAATGGGGTGATGATCATATCTCAAGCCTGATAATAGCTGATGACTTTCATTCAATTTCCATTCATACTGAACAAAAATTCCGGGTATAAAAAATCGCTCTGGATTATTTATACCTGAAAGTGTATCAATCGTAGCTGTGGAATTATCATCATAATAGTTATAACGCCCAGCCAACCCGCTTAACAACTCATGATTGCCTGTTATATTTTTATGCCAGGTAAACTGGCCAAAAAGAATTTTTTGATTGGCCATATACGGTGTATTGCCATACCAGGAATTTTGCTCATGCCCCGTTGCAGAAAAAGCAAAAAACATTTTTTCATGTACAGGTAACTGGTAGTTACCTATCAGTTCCCAACGATTGGTGTAAATACTTTCCCCATACAAACTGTCTCCACCTCTGAAGTTTCTATTCCAACGCATATCCCCTCCCCAGCGATCTTCATAAAAATAACGAGCTGCCAGGCTTGCCTGGCGGTTAAATTTTCGCTGGAGGCTCCATTTATTAAATATGGTAAAACGGTGTTGCAGGGTTACATCAGTAAAAAGATCACCGTTCTTATCATGTGGATTGGTATAATTAAAATAATTGATTCCCAATAAGCCGGTAAGATTATTGGATAATTTATACTTCGCGCCGGCATCCAGCAGGTATTCCTGCCAGTTAGTTACCATCAGGTTAGCACTGAATAAAGGAGCTTTTTCCGGTGTTCGGGTTATCACGTTAATCAATCCGCCAATGGCCTCTGAACCATATAATCCGGATGCAGGACCTTTAACGATCTCCACCCGTTCAATCATCTGGTGCGGAATACCGAATAAGCCATACACCGATGACAGACTACTTACAATAGGCATACCGTCGATAGTTATCATTGTATAAGGGCCTTCCAATCCATTAATATGAATATCTCCTGTATTACAAACGTTGCAGTTCAATTGTGGCCTTACACCATTTACCTGCTGCAGGGATTCGAAAATACTTGGCGTGGGATTTTTTTTAAAAAATCCAGGGTTATAGACTTCCACCGCTATCGGACTTTCCAAACGTGTAACGGCTTTCATAGTTCCAGTAACAACCACCTCGTCAAGTGAGGAAACGGCTGTTTCAAGATGAATAATTAAGTCCTTTTCTTCATCCTCCTTTAAAACGATTGACTGGTAAAAACTTTCAAAACCAATCATAGAAACTTTTATATCATACTTACCAGCAGCGGGCAAATTAAATGCAAACAGGCCCATAGAATCGGAAAGCGCCTGCTGGTTCTTATTTAATGAAACTGTTGCATGAATAACTGGTTCTTCACCGTTTAAAACCTGGCCCCGGATTAATCCCTGAGCCTGTATACCAAATGGCGTAAACAATATTAAAACACCAAAAATTAACTTAAAAGACTGTTTCATATCCAAACAAAAATAATAATTATTTGAATATCCAAAAATATTTTATTTGGGATACCAAATTTTATTGTTCAGGCAAACCTATTATCTTTGATTTTATGTCGCATTTTGAACATTATTCGGAAGAGAATTACCTGAAAATGTTGTATAAGCTGGGCAGCAAGGATCTAAAGAAGGTAAACAATACTGCGTTGTCAAAAGCGCTGGAATTGAACCCTGCCACTGTTTTAGAGATGGTCAGAAAGCTGAAAGAGAAAAAACTGGTTGCCATTGGATCAGACAAAGCCATACAATTAACTGATAAAGGCAAGAAGAAGGCCCTGCTGATTATTCGTAAGCATAGGTTGTGGGAGGTTTTTTTGGTGGAAAAATTGCAATTTAAATGGAATGAAGTGCATATGCTGGCCGAGCAGCTGGAACATATTGAATCAGATGATTTGGTTGACCGGCTGGAAAAATTCCTGGGCCATCCAGATTTTGATCCACACGGGGATCCTATACCGGATAAAACCGGAAAAATCAAGATCAATCAAACCATTCCATTAGTGAATAGCCAACCCGGGGAAAATGTGAAAGTGATCAGTTTTGCAGAAACAAATGATGCGTTTTTGGATTACCTGGGAAAACTAAATATTAAACCAGGTATAAAAATTAAGGTAACAGACATACATGAATATGATCAGTCATTATCAGTTTTGATCCAAAAAAAAGCCGTGCAACTCAGTGAAAAAGCCGCCCGGAATATTTTAGTGGAGAACATTGATTAATTCTTTTTCAATGCATTAAAAAAGGTTTTCTCAAAAGATACATAATAACTTTGAGTACCCATTCGATGCATATTACCATTCAATTGAAACCGGTATCCCAGGTTTATTTTAGCATTGCTGTTAACAATGAATTGCAAGCCGGGCGCCAGGTCAAGAAAATATTTATTTCCATCCAATAACTTTTGTCCCAGTAATTCGGCATACAGGTTAACATTCAATTGTCTGTAACTGGTATATTCTTTGGGCAATAATAAATATCCTGCTGATAAGGAATAATTAAGGGACTGGTAGTGCCGTTTAGGAATATAATAAACTTTATTAAATCGGGAGCTATGCAACACCTGAGTATTACTAACGGTACCGGATAGTGCTATCTTATGCCAGAGTTGAGTAGCGATGAGCCCCAATTTAATTCCACTTTTATCTCCCCTTAAATTAATTTCATCAAATTCATTGTGATCTCTACTTAGTCCAGCTTCGGTAAATACAGCCATCCTGAAATGTTTGTGCACTTCATCAACGGATAAAAAACGGTATTGTCCATACACAAAAGCGCCATCCCAGCTTAATCCTTGCTGGTAAATGTTGGAAAATGAAGTTCCAAAATGCGCCATAAATTTTGCATTGAATCCAACCTGCCATTCAGGTGTATATCGCTGTTTTAGAGTGGATTTCTGGGGCATCAACTGCGCTGACAATTTTGCGGTTATTGATTTAGCCGGCATATTGGATGCTGGCTCAGAAAAAATATATAACTCCTGGCTTCCTAAATACCAGGAATTTCCTATGAAAAGGAAAATAAATATCGTACGTAACAATGGTAATTATTTTTTCAATAACAGGCTAAGCGCCTTATCGATTTCTCCCGGCAACAGATCAATACCAACCACAATCCCATGTTGATTTATCAAATAGTTAGTAGGAATGGCCATTAGCTTCCATTTTTCCGCGGTTTTTGCCTGCCATCCTCCTCGGTCAATGACCTGCAACCATGTAATATTATCTTTTGTAACTGCCTTACGCCAATGCTTTTCTTCATCATCCAATGAGACGCCTAAAATTTCAAATCCATTATCCTTGTGCTTTTTGTACAATTTCACAAAATCGCGGTTAGCAGCCCTGCAGGGTGCACACCAGGAAGCCCAAAAATCTAACAATACTACCTTTCCTTTTAAGGAAGAAAGGCTAACTGTATCGCCATTTAAACCGGGCAAAATGATCTCATAAGGTTCTTCTCCATAATTTGGTTGAGCAAGCATAACCAATGGCAGAAAAATGCTGGTAATTAATATGAAAATATTTTTGTGTATCATTTGTTTAAAAATGCTCCCGGATTTTTTGCCGGGAGCAATTACATTTAAAGTGTAACATGAAAAATTCTCGTGTTGGCTACAATGCCATCTATTTTACAACAACTACTGGCTAAACCGGTTTGAAAACATTCCATGGTTGTTTTATTACTAAATTTTTTAAAATCTTTATTAGTAACATACTTTTTATCAACTATGGTAATAGTTTTTTCACCTGACAATTGCTGATCATTTACATCAACAAAATGAAAAACCTGGCCATCGATTTTAGTATGCTGATCATTTTTGATCGGTATATTATTGAACTGACCGGTTAACTGTAATTTAGCAACAGAAAAACCAGCACCTTCAACGGCAGCCTGCAACGCATCAATACTGAATGCCTCATTATCCTTAAATGTGATATTAAAGATTGAATTCTTTATATCAGGTTTCACTTCTGAAACAAATGGCAAAACTGCTAATGCCTTATAAATGGCGTTACTACACATGGCACATGTTAAACCACTTGCCTGCAGAGAGGCTTTTGAAAACTGCGCCTCACCCTGCATAGCTATAAATACTATTGAAATAAATAATACTATTTTTTTCATCTGATCTGTTTTAAAATTTATGATTTTTTGCAACAGTCTTTTCCGTTATGCCCTTCCATGGTACATGCACCTTCTTTACAGCCAGTACATTTGCCATCCTTACAACAATCAGCGCATTTGCCGTCTTTACAATCCGCACATTTACCATCTTTACAGCACTCTTTATCAGCGCAGCAAGCATCTTTAGCTGCTGTTGCATGATCATGCCCGGTACGCTCGTATTTGCAGCATCCGTGGAGGTTGTTGTAAGCTTCATCAGATGCTTTTACATCTTTTGTATCATAACCTGTAGCAGCAACTGCTTTTTGAATTTTTGCATTATTAGAAGAAGTATGTTGATATTCTACCGTTAATAGTTTAGTATCTGCATCCCAGGCAGCATAAGTAGCGCCTGCGGTTTTAGCTGCTTTTTCAATTTTATTTTTACACATTCCGCAGTTACCAGAAACCTTTATAGTTTCTTTTACAGCCTGCGCAAAACTGAATTGACCCATTCCAATGAACAGAGTTAATACAGAAAACAATTTGATCACTTTCATAATAATATATTTTTTAAATGAAGTATGTAACAATTTACAGGCAATTAGCCTTTCCTAAAACGAAGGGAAGGAGAAAATGGTATCACACACGAAAGACTCTGTTAACCAAATAAACCGGGTGTTTATTATCAGGCGGTGAATTTTCCAACCTGGAATTAAATTTAATGAAACTGGCATTCCCTGTTACGGATAATACCGGGGTTAAAGTTAATACAGGGGTAAAACTTTTTATTTTATATAAATGATATGAAGCAAAATGATCATCCTGAAGTTTCACTATGGTAGTCTCGTCATGACAGCAATCATTCAAATCATTATTATCCATACCGCATTGGGAACATATGTCCGATTTACCGGAAAATAATTCCATAGAACTAAGCCTATTCATGCAATAGTGACTGTTAATGATCAAACCACTGGTGAACAAAAGATAAGAAAGGGTTAATATAAATAAAGCTGTCTTCTTCATTACTAAAGCCAAAGATAATATCTATTTAAAAAAGATGAAACTAATTGTCACAAAAAATACACAATCTTAGTTTACAAAGGTCCAAAAAATGCCTACCCTTAAAATCATTCCGGGTGTTGGGTACCCCGGTGAGGTAAAATTGTTTCGGGTAAAACCAAAACCATTCTGAGTACTCGCTGTATTCAGGTTTTCTGCTCTTATAAAAGTCTTAAAACTCCGTATGCGAAAATGCATATAAGCAGCCACATCAGGCCTGTTAGTAATGATTGTTGTATCCTGGTAAAAGTAATTTGATAAAACTGGAGAATACCCATTTGCCTTATAAGGGGTATGGTACCGAACTTCAGTTCCGATGGAAATATTTAAGTTTTTGAAACCAAAATTTCCCTCATACGCAAAGCGTTGCCTGGTAAAAAACAGCGGTAGATTCAATGGAGCATTACCCGTTTCTTTTTGAACATAAATATCTGAATACCAGTTCCAATGTTTTCCAATAGTAAATTGCTTTTTTAGTGATACCTGTAAAAAATTGAAAAGACTTGATTCTTGTTGCAAATTGAAAAAACCGTTCAGATAGGTATAATTGCTCACCAGGTAATAATGTCCTTCCAATTGCAATTTTAAATTAGGCAGGAAATATTCCCCGAATGCATGACTGATATTTTCTTTATCAAAATCCTTTTGATCATCCAGGTAAAAATGACTGCGGCTATCAAAAATAAAAGAAGGAGATTTATTAGCGTTCTCAAAACCTAATTTCAAAAATCCCAGCCTGCTGCCTAATTGTCTTTGAAGACTGCCATATGCATGATAATCACCTGCATTCAAACCTGTAAAAAAAAGTTTACCTGAGGCTTCAATATCCCATTTACCATTTCTTGTTTTATTGCGGTAAATACCATGACCAATTATGTTAAAAAAAGAACTTTTTCCATTTTTTAAGGAGCCCTGCATATTCTGCATGCTCAGACCAGTTTTCAGGTACTGCTGCAGATTATTGGCATCGGGAAAAGTATAGATTGAAAAATCATTTATTACCTGGTGCCATAGATCCTGTAAAATAACGGAGTCACCAGTACCACTAACCGAAATATTATAGTTATCCTGGTAATAAGTTGAATCCGGAATATCATCCCTGAACTGATAATTGTATTTGTTATATTGAATGGAATGTTCAAACCTTAACCGGGGATAAAAAAGGGGGATTACCGTTGAGTCTGTTACCAGGGAATCTTTTCTCCCCAGGTCATATTGTTGGCGCATGAATGCAGTAAATTCTTTCTGCTTATTACCTGTGGAAACCTGTGATCCAAAAAAATCGCGGCCGAACTGCGGATCTCCTCCAATTTTGGTAGGAATATTGAACCGATCTGTATAATCAGGATTATCCAGGAAGTTATTATCAACAATACCACCGTTTTCGGACGATTGCATATTATTGGCCAATAACACAAAATAATTATGATACCTTTTTGCAGGACCATGGTATAATGAAGAGAGAAGATAATTATTATGATTAGTCTTTTGGCTTTTAAAAAAGCCCGGTGAATTGATCATCCGGTACGCCATTGAAGCATTCCAATGCGGCTTGATATTTTGCGTATGAAAAACATTAATCAATTGCTCCACCCTGCTACCAACCATATATCCCAGTTCTGTATAAGGACGAGTGGTGTTGAAAAACCGGACCTTACTGAGTTTCCATTTATAATCATCATAATTATTGAAACCGCTATTCCATCCAGGCTGTAAGCTGGGTTCAAAAAGCAGGCTTTGTGTTGCATTACCCGTATTGCCTAAATGAACATGATGAGCAGGTACAGGAAACCAGGAAGTGAAATCACTTAAAGAAGAATCCAGTTTATATTGCCCTGCAGAATCAAGGTATCGGTAATAAATAGTCAGCGAATCTTCAAATTTATTTCTGCGGCGAAGGCTGTCATTATCTTCACCTCCTATTACCTGCCTGTTACCTAAAGACCGGCCCCCTTGTTCAATACGGCGTAAAACTTCTTGCGAAGAAACCTCTATGCTAATTAACAGCAGAGAAAAAATAACGAGATATATTTTATTAATGGACAGGGCTAAGCGTTAATTTGAATAATTGGGTCAAAAGTAGAACTAAACAGTAATGATTGATGAGCATAAAAGGTAAGCTTATGCAAAAATATTATACCACTTTCACCATTTCCCTGATCAAAGCAGAAACTTTTGGCTCAGCTTCTTTGGCTGCTAATAAAACTTCTTCATGAGTGATAATATTTTCTTCATCACGTATACCAAGATCTGTTATTACGCTCAAAGCAAAAACGGGCAAACCCATATGGTTTGCAGCTATCACCTCCTGAACCGTGCTCATACCTACAGCATCACCACCTAAAACCTGTATCATTTTATATTCAGCACGGGTTTCGAATGTAGGCCCGGTAACACCAAAATAAACACCTTCACTAACGGGTAAGCCTAATGAAACCGCTATATTTTTAGCCTTTTCAATAAAATCCCTTTTGTAGGGCTCACTCATATCCGGGAAACGACCACCCAAAGAATCAATGTTTTTTCCGATCAATGGATTTATAATTCCCAAACTGATATGGTCATGTATAATCATCAGATCACCCACTTTCATTCCTGGTTTAACACCGCCAGCTGCATTGGTTAATAATAAGGCCTCTATTCCTAATTGCTTCATAACTCGTATTGGATAAACCACTTCCTGTGCCGTATAACCTTCATAAAAATGAAACCTGCCAGCCATTGCAACCACCTGCACACCATTCAGTTTTCCAAAAATTAATTTACCATGGTGTCCCTCAACTGTAGCAACCGGGAAATGTGGAATCTGATCATAATCAACTTCTACCTCTATATCAAGTTCATCTTTAAAATTCCCTAAACCACTTCCCAGGACAATACCCACTCCAGGTTTACTTATATTCAATTTGTGGAAATAAGATATTGTTTCACTGAGCATATCTATCATATTATTCATAAAATCTTCTTGTGCGGCAAAAATGCATAAAAACAATCATTTAAAAAGTTTGTTTAATAATTAATATGGATATTAGTTGTTTGTTAATATAATTTAATGTATTATTTCGCTGGTTAAGGTATTATCAGGCCCTGTTTTTCTGAATTCCGTTTTGAGAATTTCGTTATGCTGTTTCTGCCATTCATTTTTTAACCCTACAACTTTTTTAATGATTGCAAACCAAAAAGAAGTTCAGGTGTATCGCTCATTTGCGCAGCACAATTTCAGGCAAATTCCTCAGATCATCCATCTCACAGATGAGGAAATAATGGATATTGATGTAGTGAGTCATGTTTTGCCATTTAAAACAAATAATTATGTAGTTGATGAATTAATTAACTGGGATAATGTTCCTGATGACCCGATATTCACACTCACTTTTCCCCGAAAAGAAATGTTGATACCGGAACATTATAATAAAATGCGTTCTGCCATGGAGCGCGGTGCAACCAAAAATGAAATTAAAATATTGGCCAATGAAATACGCCACCAGTTAAATCCACATCCTGCCGGACAACTGGAACACAATGTTCCTATGATTGAAGGCCAGAGGCTATCAGGAATGCAGCATAAATACCGCCAAACGGTATTATTTTTTCCAAGCCAGGGACAAACCTGTCACGCATACTGCAGTTTTTGTTTTCGCTGGCCGCAATTTGTAGGTATGGATGAATGGAAGTTCGCCATGAGAGAATCGGAATTGATGGTAAAATATTTAAAAGCCCATACAGAAGTAACGGATCTTTTATTTACGGGTGGCGATCCTATGATCATGAAGAATAAAATTTTTTCCGGTTATATAAATGCTTTGCTTGATGCAGATATTCCAAACCTGCAAACCATTCGAATTGGTACAAAAGCTTTGGGTTACTGGCCATACAAGTTTTTAACGGATGATGATGCTGAAGATACTTTACGCACTTTTGAAAAAATTGTGAAGTCGGGAAAGAACCTGGCGATCATGGCACACTTTAACCACCCGGTTGAATTAAGTACACCAGCCGTGCAGGAAGCAATAAAGAAAGTGATTGCCACAGGTGCACAAATACGCACTCAATCACCTATTATGCGAAACATTAATGCAGACCCGAAAATATGGGCAGAAATGTGGCGTAAGCAGGTTAACCTGAATTGCATACCATATTATATGTTCCTGGCACGCGATACAGGGGCGCAGCATTATTTTGCAATTCCTTTGGTAGAGGCATGGGAAATTTTCAGGGATGCATATCAACAGGTAAGCGGTGTATGCCGTACCGTTAGGGGGCCAAGCATGTCAGCTACACCCGGTAAAATACAGATATTAGGTGTGAGTGAGGTAGCCGGGAAAAAAGTAATTACTATGAGAATGTTACAGGGGCGCAATCCTGATTGGATTGCTAAGCCTTTTTTTGCAGAATATGATAAAGATGCCATTTGGCTGGATGATCTGAAACCTGCTTTTGGTGAAAAGAAATTTTTCTTTGAAGATGAACTGGCACAAATGTTTCATGAAGAATTAGGATTTGAATCAAGGATACATAATTTAGAATAGAATTTACAACATGCCTAAACACAAATATCTCAATCCGAATATTAAAGGATTGAAAGAATCTCCAACCCTGCGTATTAACCAGTACTGTAAAGAATTAGCTGCCCAGGGAATGCATATTTATAAACTGGGATTGGGACAGTCTCCATTCCCGGTTCCCGACCCGGTAGTGAATGCCTTAAGACTTTTTGCACCCAAAAAAGAATATCAGCATGTACAGGGGTTGTTAGAATTAAGAGAAGCAGTCGCAGAATTTCACCGCAAAAAAGACCATGTTGATATTCAGTCCGAAAATGTTATGATTGGACCCGGCTCAAAGGAATTATTATTCCTGCTCCAACTTGTATTTGAAGGAGAGGTTATTATACCGAGTCCAAGCTGGGTTTCATATTTGCCACAAGCAAAAATCATTGGCAATAAAATTAATATTATACACACGTTGCAAGAGGATCAATGGCGTTTACACCCGCATCAACTGGAAAAATTTTGCAAAGAAAATGTATCTAACATTGAAGAACCTTACTTGCTGATTTTAAATTATCCTGGCAACCCGGATGGATTGACTTATGATGAGCAGATGGTCAAAGACCTGGCTTTAATGGCCAAAAAATATAATGTCTATATTTTATCTGATGAAATATACGGGCAACTTCATCATGAAGGAAATCATGTTTCCATTGCACGATATTATCCGGAAGGGACTATTATCAGTTCCGGATTAAGTAAATGGTGTGGAGCTGGTGGATGGCGATTAGGGACTTTTTCTTTTCCAAACCAGTTACGCTGGTTGATGGATGCTATGTGTATTGTGGCAAGTGAAACATACACTTCTGTTTCCGCACCTATTCAATATGCTGCCATACAGGCATTTATTGGTGGGTCTGAAATAGAAGAATATTTATGGCATGCACGTAGAATTTTAAAAAAACTGGGCTTGGAAATAGCCGGAACTTTACAAAACGGGAATATAAAAACCAACATGCCTACAGGCGGATTTTATTTATTTCTTGATTTCTCGGAGTGCCGGCAAAAATTGGCTGCCCGCGGCATATTTAACGGCACCCAATTATGTAACCAGTTGTTACAGGAAACTGGTGTAGCTATTTTACCGGGTGAGGATTTTAATCGGCCTGCTGGAGAAATTTCCGCCAGGCTGTCTTATGTGGACTTTGATGGGGCAAAAGCTATGAGTGCAAGCAGGAATTTTGCATTGCATGAGCCATTACCAAAAGATTTTACGCATATGTGGTGCGGCCAGGTCATTGAAGCAGTTGAAAAACTGGTTGAATGGGCTAACAAATGATGTAAAAAAAAATTGAAAATGCCCTGGCTATTTTACAATTACACATCGCTGTTAGTAGATTTTTCAAATTGCTTCCTCGCAATATTTTTCATTCACATCAAAGCAGTTCTTTACATTTACATCATTTAAAAATAATTTACATGGCAACAACGAAAATAACAGTGAACAACAATGGCTCATTAAGAGTGGAAGGAGATTTTGAAATTGTTGATAAGGATGGTAATCCTTATGACCTTGGCGGAAGAGAGGTAGTTTCAATTTGCAGGTGTGGGTTATCAAAGAACAAACCTTTTTGCGATGCTTCACACAAAGGTCATTTTGAACATGAAGCCATTGCTTTTGCATTGCCACCCAAAAAACAATTGTAATAAAAAAAATCACCCTTATTATTGGTTGGATTTATTTTACACTGACATTTATTTATTCACTTCTTGTTGCAGTTATCTGTCCGCGGATCTCGCCACCAGGATAAGTAGTACTATTTCCCACAACAAAATACCATTCGTTATCCAATAATGACGACTCTTCTTATTCAGTTAAAGTTGCTCCACCAACTGCACTTCCTGCAAAACCGGTGGTTGTAAAGGCCACTTTCCCAATTAACGTGCCATTTGCCCGGCAACGGCAGGGCCACATAACGCTACCAATTCACTTATTTGCAATGTTGAAATTTGTCTGCATGGCGGGGTTTGATATTCCTTAAGCAAATAATCATTTAGAAAATGATCAGAATTTATATTGTAATCCCATAAACTTTATAGCAGGTAAAACATTTCCTTTAAAATCGAATAAAGCCGCATTTTCCCAACTGGAACCCGATCCCCACCTGTCTTTCATTGGAGAAGTGATCCAGGCGGGCTCCCAATACATAATGCCATCACCACCGGCGGAGATAATTGTTTGCGTAAGATTTTTCATATATTCCAATTGAGCAGGTATTGAAGCTTCATATCCAATCAATTCTTTTGCATCACCAAATAAATTATTATAGCTATCGGAATTTTCAAATGTCCAGGGAAAAGCGGTTTCTACTACCATTACTTTTTTACCATATTTGTTTACCAATAATTGAATCGTATCTCCAACATCTTTCATTGAATGAACTGTACTCCATTTGTAATAATGAGAGAGGCCTAGTATATCATAGTCGTTCACGCCTCCCAACTTCGTAATATTTTCAGTCCATTGATGCGCATATTGCAATTGAGCCACATGAATAATTACCTGCGGTTTAATTCTCGATGTTTTTGAAAAATCCCTGACAGCCCGTATACCACTATTTATTAAATCGCCAAAATTATTCCAGTTTTCCGGCATATTCCATTCAACCTTTCCAACAGGCCAAAGCATCCCGTTATTATTTTCATTACCAATCTGGATCATTTCAGGAACCAGATTTTTTACATGCAGGTAATTTAGAATCGATAATGTATAGTTGTAAACGGAGTCTTTTAAAACATCAAGTGAGAGTCCTTCCCATGCTGCTGGTATTGCTTGCTTATTAGGATCCGCCCAGTCGTCCGAATAGTGCAGGTTCAGATTTACGGACATGCCTGCTTGTTTGGCCCTTCGTATTGATTTTTCAGCATCCGCCAGATCACTATACATTTTACCACCTGTTACATCTTTTTTCCAGGTTGGATTATGCCACAAGCGAACCCTTACATTATTACACCCATTGTCGCTAAAAATAAGGAATGGATCAACAGCTTTACTTTCTGAATAATATTTACCACCGGTATCTTCAATTTCATTGACGTATGAAAGATCGGCGCCCATTACAAACTGCTGCCAGGGATAATGGATTGTTTCAGACCGGGAAGCCATCTTTGTGTAGCTGCAACCTGCAAGAAAATTAAAAATGAAAAATGAAAAAATAAAAACAGTGAGAATGAATAGTTTCTTCATTTTTTTTTAAAGGAATTAATATGTGCTATTTTTCTTAAATAAACCTATCTGGTATGCAGAAATACTATCTTATTCAATAATAACTTTTCACCCGGAAATCATACAAACTTTCCTGTGGTTTAATTCTTTTTACATAAAGGAATCTTTTTAATTCGCTTTCTTCAAAATTTGGTGCTGCCGGATCTACACTGCTGATGCGTACCCATTTGCTGGAATGAATGAATTCTTTATTTCCTATCCACATTCCCACATGCACCACTCTTTCTGCTTTACCATCTTTAGCCGGTACACCAAAAAACAACAGGTCGCCTGGTTGCAGGTAATCCCACCCATTTTGTGTACTTACTAATTCACCAACCTGCGCCTGTTGGCTTGCATCACGCGGCAATACTAATCCATTCATAAAAAAAACAGTCTTGGTAAACCCACTGCAATCAACGCCTTTAAAAGAAGTACCTCCCCACAAATAGGGCAGTCCGGTTAGTCGTTTTGCCGTTTCAACAAAATTTTGTTGTGTTGGATTTCTTTGTGCAGCCCATTCTTTTAACATCTGACTTTCTGATCGCAATAAAAAGCCCATGCGCCCATCAGGAAACCGAACCTTAAAGTAATCACCAACCCTGTCTTCATAAGCCAAAACATCTCCATATACCATATCGGATATGGTAGCACCTTCAGCATCCATCTTCGCATATGCGAAACCGAAAGGTTTTATAAAAATGATTTTCGACATTTGTTGCCATTCTATAAATTCATTTTCCTTCATAAGGGTTATACCGCCAGCATCAACCCAGGAAATATAATGATCGGGTGTTTGAACCTGGAACCAACCTCCTTTGAACTTTAATAATGTAAGCGGTGTACCCAAAGTGGCCTGTGTGGCCAGTTCGGCGGAATGACGGCCATGTGTTCTTAAATTAGCCACACTCACATTTACCACTGAATGATGATACCCCTCCATCGCTAAGGTGGGCAAAACATCAATGCTGTCAATTATTGTAAAACCATCATTTGAAAGCTGCTCCAACAAAGCGGTCTTAGCGATTGGTAAATTTGTTTCCCCTTTTAAAATATTGCCGGTAGCAGTAACCTGGAAAAGAGCCGTTCGGGAATCCGGTGCGTATTGCTTTGTAATCTTATCTATCGTTGGCTGCATCGGGGATACTTGTTCAACCACCGGCCTGGATGCAGAACAGGAGATTATGAATATTACCAGCAGGCTGTAAATAAATGTTTTCAATGCAGATGACTTTTAGAACTAAGTTAGGTTATTATGAGAATCATTTTTTGAAAATGGTGTTAATGGC
>JACCYQ010000133.1 GCA_013696395.1 Chitinophagaceae bacterium | reverse complement strand
AACAAAGATTTTTTACATTTTTCATATGGCAAGCAATCGTTAGAGGCCGTCCCGTTTCCACGGGAGGGCCTAATTTTTTTTAAAGACTTCCCGCTCTTCTATAAAGAATTCAACGATTAGTCAACTTCTATTCCCTGCATTCACCCATAAAATAAAAAAACCACTGAACATTCAGTGGCTTTTGACGGTTTTACCGTCGCAGATATTTTGATGGGGTAACCCGGTTAGGCGATACTAACCGAAGGTTTCCATGAATGATCTGTAGACATGAATACCTCCTTTTCTTTGGTGAAAAGTGAAGATAATAAGGAAATGGGAAGATTTCATCTGCATGGTTGCAAAAATTATTTTTTAACGGTTATTTTTTTGTTGGGAATCGCCTGATATAACCACTGATTTCTATAATTTTTCCATTTTTTATTTTTACATCGTCCATTACATTAACAGAATCCAGCTTTCCCCCTTTTTCTTTATAAATTTCAGTATACCATAATGAAACGTATTCATCATCTGTGTTGGTTGATTTAACTGTTTCCCAATCGTGCATATTTATTCTGAACGAGTCATATTGTCCCCGGTTTTGAGTTAAAATTGCCTTTGCGCTGTCCCGGCTAACTTTTGCATGGTAATTATCAAAATTTAATTCTACGGTATCACCAAAATTATTTACAAGGGCATCTAAATTATTTGTTTCATAAGCCTTTAAGCTGTTTAAAACCATTTGTACCTGTGCCGGATCTCCCAATTCATAATTGGCGGTCGAAGTTTTTGAATATGGATAATCAAGATTATCTGCATTTGTGGTGGATGTATCCCCAATCGATTTAACAGCACCCAAATTATCATCGGATTCGGTTTCATTACAAGCCAATAGAACTAATAAAATAGCAGGAAAAAAGATTTTTTTCATGATTGTTTTTTTAAATAAATTAAAAATGCTGTTTCCGCCGGGGTACAATTTATAATGTTCAATTAGGGCGGCATTAAAGGCTGGGATGCTATTCAATTTAAATCAATCTTTATAAAATCCCGATTTATTTTTTTAATGCTGGTTGTTGTAAAGTGGCTGAAGTTTTTGGGATTGAATTTTCTTCTACATCATGTTTAACAGGCAATATGATGAAAAAAGTAGCTCCATCATTTTCCTTTGCATTGGCAAAAATAATTCCCTGGTGGTTCTCCACTACTTTTCTGCAAAGGGCAAGACCAATTCCGGAACCATGAATACTTTCCTGGTTACCCAGGCGTTTGAATAAGCCAAATATGTGTTCAGAAAAACTTTCATCAAAACCTACACCGTTATCTGAAAATTCGAGTTTGATATAATCTCTTCCTACTGATAAATTTTTGTATTTACGTATATCTGCTGGTGATAAAAAAGCACTACTGATTTTAAATTCCAGGGGTTGATCTTCCCTTGCAAATTTCAATGCATTATTTAATAAATTATAGAAAAGCTGGTTCATTTGCAATGGAATAGCAATTATCTCAGGTAATTCATCTGCATGTATCAAGGCTTTCTTTTGTTGTATTAAAACTTCCTGGTCATCTATTACGTTTTGCAATATCTTATTGAGATCGGTTTTTTGAAAACCAGAATCACGATTTAAGCCGGAAAAACTTAGGATATCTCTTATCAATAATGACATTCTTTCAGCAGAATTTAATATCCGGTCAAAATCATGATGGCTTTTGTCATCCAGTTTATCTTTTATTCTTTCGTGCAACCTGCTTACGTACATACGGATTTTCCGAAGGGGCTCCTGCAGGTCATGACTGGCTGCATAAGCATATTGTTCCAGTTCTGCATTTGAATGTTCCAGTTTGCGAATATTTTCTTTTAATTCTTCTTCGTAATTTTTTATAACCGTTATGTCATGAAAAGTAGCTGTAATTCCATCTTCCATTTTAGCAAACATGATATAAAACCATCTGTGCCTGTTACCGGCTTTAAACTGCATTTCAATAGCATCTTTTCTTTTTCCTTCTACCACGGATGATATCCTTTGCAATAAGCCTTTTTGTTGCATGGCTGGCGGAAATTCATTAAGCTTCATTCCAATTATATCCGGGAGCTTTTGATTCAAAAGTCTTTCAATGGCCTTGTTAGCATACTCAATTTCAAAATTTATAATCCGCCCGTTTTCCCGGATCGCCTTGAATGTCATAACTCCATTTGGCGTAGTATTTAAAATAGACTCCAGAAAACCTTGTAACCATTGGCGTTTCCTGTTAATGAATACAATGGTTACAAAAGTAATGATGACAATAAGTAAGGCTATTATGCTGAATAAAAGCGTGAAGACCCTGGTGAGGTTCGTGGATTTTTCAAGGTCTGCAGCACGTTTATCAAGTAATGTTCTTTCATATTGGATGCCTTCATTAATAAGGGTCTGAATTCCAATAATTTTATCCAGGTTGGCATTCATATCGTCCTGGATAATTTCCACGATATTGTATTTCATCAGCAAAGGCATGATATTGGAAATTTGTTTTCCTACCGTATCCATCCTTCTTTTTTGTTGAGGGTCAATGGCTACAATCCACTGCAAGCCGGCAATTTCATTTTTAACACTATCAGCTTCTGCCTTATAAAAATCATAAAACTCCTTCGTTTTTTTATTGGAATAATTCTCTGAATAGATCTGGGCACTTTTAAAATGATTAGAAAGTTTTTCAAATCGTGCCATAACAACGCGGCCATGATTTACCCAACCGGTATATTCCCGCATTTTATTAAAGCTTTGCCTGTTAATAATAATGACAGCTACCATTAAGATGAAAGAAACCAGGAAGGAGTATAATGCTTTTTTATCCATAGTGTATCAACATAATGGGGATTTCATTCAATATCCAACTTTACCAAATTCAATTTATACCGGGAGGTAAAAATAAGATTAAAGTAATTATTCCCCTTCATGCTTAAAACAACTAATTTCAAAAATGAAGTCAAAAAAAACCATCATAAGATGGTTTTTTTTTTAAAATTTAATGTGCTGGTGCTGAATATTCCTTTTTCTTTGCATGTACGCCTTCTCCAAATTCTTCAATCATTTTTTTATTGAATGCCGATAGGTCTTTGGGACTTCGGCTGGTTACCATTCCCTGGTCAACTACTACTTCCTTATCCTCCCACTTAACCCCGGCATTGACCAGGTCCGTTTTGATAGATGGATAAGAAGTCATTTTTCTGCCCTTAAGCATTCCTGTTTCAATCAATAATTGAGGACCATGACAAATGGCTGCCAAAGGTTTGCCGTTCTGTAGAAAATGTTTCGCAAATTTTACGCAGGCCTCATTATTTCGCATTTTATCTGGATTTATTACGCCACCGGGTATAAGCAAGGCATCATATTCTTCCGGGTTAGCTTCGTCAATCTGAACATCTACAGGTAATTCGATGGACCAGTGGTCCTTATCCCAGGCTTTTACTTTTTCCTTTTGCGGGGAAACAATATGAACTATTGCCCCAGCTTCTTTTAATTCTTTTAATGGACTGGTGAGTTCCACTTCTTCAAAACCATTTTCAGTAAGAATGGCTATATTCTTTCCTTCTAATTTCATAGTTGTAAGTTTTTGATTTTTAATAGTTGATATAGATAGCCTCCCAAAAATTAAACCACGGATACCATTCATTCAATCTTTTGCCCCGTTCATCGCAATGTGACTATAACTCACATAAGGATTGTCATACATTTGTCATCTAAACCAGCAAACGTTTAATTTATGAGAATTCTATTTGGCTTCTTTCTGATAATAATTAGTTACTCATCCCAATCCCAACAAATCTCGGGTATTGTAAAAGATGTACTTGACAAACCCATGGCCAACGTAACCGTAAGCTTGTATAAAGTGCAGGATTCTTCACTGGTTAAAATAAATGCCACAAATAATTTGGGTAAATATGAATTTATTGCTGTTCAAAATGGAAATTATTACCTGCATATTTCGCATATCGGGTATGTTGAACAGTTTTCTAAACCACTGGAAGTTATTGACGATGTAAACCGAAATATTGATTTTGTTTTAGAGAAAAATGATGCAAATCTTTCGGAAGTTGTGGTTAGTTCCAAAAAGCCAATGATAGAAGTATTGGCTGATAAAACAGTTTTAAATGTTGAAGGCAGTATAAATGCTGTTGGGCAGGATGCTCTCGATTTATTGCGTAAAGCACCCGGTGTAATAGTGGATAAAGATGATAATCTTAGCCTGAGCGGAAAAAATGGTGTTCAGGTTTATATTGATGGAAGGCCAACCCCCTTATCTGGTCAGGATCTGGCTGCATACTTAAAAACCCTTCAATCATCATCTATCGAAGCGATAGAAATTATTACAAATCCTTCAGCAAAATATGATGCAGCAGGTAATGCCGGCATCATTAATATAAGATTAAAAAAGAATAAAGCTTTTGGAACCAACGGTTCTGTTACAGCCGGCTATAATATAGGCGTATATCCCAAGTATAATGGCGGCATTTCATTGAATCACCGCAATAAGGGAATCAATGTTTTTGCAAATTATAATTATAGTAATGGGCGAAGGGAAAACTTTTTGGATATTACCCGGGAGCAATTGGATACGCTGTTTCTTTCTCATTCCAATATGAACACTGATTATGAGGGACATAATTTTAAAACCGGGATGGATTATTTTATCAGTAGCAAGCATACGCTCGGCTTATTGGTTAACGGCAATTTTTCTGAAGGATCAAATTCTAACGATACATATACTCCCATTTTTTATATGCCAACAGGTATTCTGAATCGTACGTTAGAAGCTCATAATAGTAGCATATTTAAAAGAAAAAATTCCAATATTAATCTTAATTACCGGTTTGCTGATACCTCTCAACATGAATTGAATGTAGATGCTGATTATGGAAAATATCTATTGCGAAATGACCAATGGCAGCCCAATGATTATTTTGATAAAGATGGAAATTTCCTGTTAAGCAGGGTATATAATTTTGTGGCTCCTACAGATATAAATATTTATACGCTTAAAGCAGATTATGAACAAAAATTTCTGAAAGGTAAATTGGGTTTCGGTGGAAAAACATCTTTCGTAAATGCTGATAATGATTTTAACAGGTATGATATATTAAATGGTGGCAGCCGGATGTACGACAGTAGCCGGAGTAATCGTTTTATTTATAAGGAAAACATTAATGCTGGATATGTAAATTATAACAGGCAATTCAAGGGATTTATGGTTCAATTTGGTGTTCGGATGGAAAACACACAACTGGAAGGAAATTCCGATGGGTTTACATGGAACGGACAGAAATATTCGCTATTAAATGAAAATTTTAAAAGAGATTATACGGATTTTTTTCCAAGTGGTGCTGTCACCTTTAATAAAAATCCCATGAACCAGTGGGGCTTGCGATATAGCCGTCGTATTGACAGGCCTGCTTACCAGGATCTGAATCCATTTGAATTTAAATTAGATGAGTATTCTTTCCAAAAAGGAAATATCAATTTGCGACCACAGTATACAAATAGCTTTGCATTGACGCATACTTATAAATTCAAGTTGACAACTACATTGAATTACAGCCATGTAAAAGATGTATTTACGCAATTGATCGATACTACGGAAACGTCAAAAAGTTTTATGACGAAAAAAAACCTGGCAACCCAGGATGTAGTCAGCTTGAATGTGAGCTATCCATTTCAGTATAAAAGTTATTCTGCATTCAGTAATCTGAGCGCAAATTATTCACATTACAAAGCAGACTTCGGAACAGGACGAACCATAGACCTGGATGCATTTGCATTTAATATTTTCCAGCAACATAGTTTGAAATTCGCGAAAGACTTTACCGCGGAATTGAGCGGGTGGTATAATTCTCCCAGTATTTGGCAGGGAACTTTTAAAATGAAAAGTATGTGGAGTGTGGATGCTGGAATTGCCAAAAATATTTTTAAAGGGAAAGGAAACCTGAAATTAGGTGTTAGCGATATTTTCAATTCTTTGGAGTTTAGTGGTGAGAGTAATTTCGCAGGTCAGAAGATTAATGTTAGCGGAGGCTGGGAGAGCCAGCAGCTCAAAGCTAACTTTACTTATCGTTTTGGAAGCAACCAGGTGAAAGCAGCGCGGCAGCGCAAAACAGGCCTGGAGGAGGAAGGTCAGCGGGTAGGTTCGGGGCAGGGAAATACCATAAGCCAATAATTAATAAATAATTCTTGAAAAAGCGGCAAACTTAAAGTGTGCCGCTTTATTTATTCAGTTGAAACGCACATCCCAAGCCATTTTTTGTAAAATAATATCCTAAAAATTCCTACTGAGAAAAAACTATTTCACGGTTTTTAATTCATCCCATTTAGTAGAATAACGGGGGGACCGGTGCTCCTGTTTCATCTGCCATTTTTGGTGAAGTCCTGTAGCCCCGAAATGAACAGCTTCCTTATGAATACCCCAATTAATATTATCCATCACTTCCATCAGTTTTACAGAAGGTTTGTTTTTTTGGGTGAATAAGTTTCCCTGCACTTCTTTATCCGGTACCAATTGGCTCAAAATGATCCCTGCTTTCAGGTATCGGGAACCGGGGTTGAATAATTTGTCGGCTAACGATAAGGCATAGTTGATTAATTGGTGCGTAGCAGAAGTGGCTTCAGGCAATATAAATTTTAGAGCATCCGTACTGGGATTATAAGTATACAGATCAGTATGATCATTTTTTACCAAAAAGACTTCCATCATTTTAGCCGCACCGGATTGTCGCCTGAGTTTTTCCGCCGCTCTGCTGGCATAACTCGCAACCGCTTCCCGGATCTCCGATGCGCTGGTTACAGGCCGCCCAAACATGCGGGTGCATGCTATCATCTTCTTTTTAATCAACTGGTCTTTTAATTCAATACAAGGTTCGCCATTCAGTTCTCTCCATAAACGTAAGCCCACTACGCCGCCAAGATTTTTTCCTGCCCACGTTTCATTCATTTTTTTTAATGCTAATGCGGTATGCAGGTTGAACTGCGACTCCAGCTTTTCGGCATACCTCCGGCCAATGCCCCATATATCTTTTACTGCTGTCTGCGCTAAAGCATCATCGATCGTTTGTGGATTATCCAAAACAAAAACACCTTTGTATTTTTTGGGATCTTTTTTTGCCAGGCGATTAGCCACTTTAGAAAGAACCTTGGTTGGTGCAATGCCTACCGATACCGGTATCCCGGTCCAATGCTCTACGGTTTCTTTAATCTGTCGGGCGGATTTAGCTAATTGTTTGGGTGAATATCCATCCAGGTGAAGAAAACTTTCATCTATCGAATACACTTCAACGTTAGTTTCTCCTACTATTTGTTTTAACGTTTCCATTACCCGGCGGCTGATGTCTCCATACAAATTATAATTGGATGAAAAAACAGCAACGTCATGCTTTTCAATAACCTCTTTGGCCATGTAGTATGGGCCCGCCATCGGAATGCCGAGTTGACGGGCTTCATCACTTCTGGAAATAATGCAGCCGTCATTATTACTTAAAACAACAACCGGGCGTTTATGCAACCTTGGCTGAAAAAGCCTTTCACAACTGCAGTAAAAACTATTACAATCAACAATGGCAACCATATTACTTCATATTTTATCTAACCCGGTGAATAACCCAGGTAACCACACCCCAAATAAAAAATTCACAACCATTTAAGTCTACGTCAATGGTTGCCAGTTTATCCGTATCCGGAACCAGCCTGATCTTGTTGAAATTTTTTTCTAACCGGCGAACCATCATTTCTCCATTGAGGCAGGCTACCACAACTTTCCCGTTGAATGCTTGTAAAGACCGGTCTATCACCAGGATATCACCCGCATGGATACCTGCACCAATCATGGCTTCGCTATTCATCCGCATAAAAAAAGTTGCTGCTTTATTTTGTATTAATTGCTCATTCAGGTCTATGCCTTTATCCATATAATCATCTGCCGCTGCTCCAAACCCTGTGGCATTTGCAGAGTGCACTTCCCATTGGGTAAATCCTTTATTTCCTTTAAAGTCCGAAGACCATATTTCTGGTTCCATAAAATTATTTTTTCAATACTAAATTATTTAGTAAATTTATGCTAAATAAATAGGCAATTATATTTTTTTAAGTTCAATTTTTAAGCTATGAATACAGAATTATCCATGCCCGGATACAGGCCTAATGAGTACCTGCTGGTACTATCACCTCATGAAGACCTTCGTCAAAAGATCAGTGGGGTCAAGAAAGAATTTTTTGAAAGGTATGGTGTGCAGACTGCTTTAATGGGCCGCCCTCAAATTACGCTGGCTCGTTTTACCCAACTGGAAATGATGGAAGAAAGACTGATGAATAAGCTTCGCCTGATCAGTATGGGTTTGCCACCGATAAAAATTGAATTGAATGGATTTGGTAACTATCCTACCCATTCATTATTTATCAATGTGGTTAATAAGAACCAGGTTAAAAATATAATCAACGGGTTTAAAGAAGCAAGGCGATTGATGAAAGGTGGAGGAGAGAATCCACATTTTATCGATGATCCCTGTATACCGGTTTCCATCCGAATTCAAAAAGAAGTTTTCAAAGAAGCACTGAAAGAATATGCATCAAAACATTTTACCGGTCGTTTTATTGCGGATCATATTATAGTATTAAAAAGAAGAAAAGGGGAAATGAAATACCAGGTTTTAGAGAGAATGGCGTTACAGTATTTGCCGGTGCATACTTTACAGGGTGCATTATTTTAAAACAAGGAAGAAAGCTCATTGTAAGTGTATTGTTCAATTGTTTCAGGGTGATTAGATGGATCTGTGCGGGATGTGATCCTTTTGCTGATCGTATGATTTTCCATCAGAGTTTCCGGGTAAGGCGTTAAGAATTTATTGATTTCTTCCTGCGGCAGATCTTTTTGTAACCATTTTTCATAGCTATCCGGAGGGATAATGACTGGCATGCGTTTTTTCAGGTTGTGGATCTTTTCAAGCATTGGGTTGGCTGTAGTTGTTAGTATGGAAAAGGTGTTGATTATTTCACCGGTTTCTTTATCAACCCAACGTGAATAGATACCTGCAAAACAGAAAACGGAATGATCTTTCATATAAATGTAATGCGGGTATTTTTTCTTTTTAATATCCATCCATTCAAAGAATCCATCCGCAATGACCAGGCAGCGATTATTACCTATGGATCCACGAAAAGAAGGTTTTTCAAAGACAGATTCACATCGTGCATTCAAAGTTTGCGTACGGAATTTTTCAGCTTCTTCCCGCATCTTTAACCAATGTGGGAGCAATCCCCATTGAAAAAGCTGAATAGTGTCAGGTGATTGTTGGGTAATCACAGGCATCATTGGAAAATCAAATCCATTGGCATGAAAGACAGGAAAATAATCATCCTCCCATTCGGCATGTAACTGAAGGGCAATTTCCGTTCTTTCTTTTGTAAGTGAATAATGAAAACACATCTTTAAAATTAATCAATAAACAGGTGTTATCATCAATGTGCCATGGTATCATCTCCAATTATAATTAATGAAATCAAAATCCATAAAAGATGAAGAGCAACCTGGTTATTTAAAAGGCCGGGGTGCCCAGATTAATACTGGCAACCGTTTTTTAAAACAGGAAAGGCAGGTTATGCATGTGGAGGCCATTGACGACTGGACAATTGCTAATGAAACCACCCAGTACCTGGAGGACCATGCAAAATCCATTGTAAATAAAGTGAGCAGTCCGGATGTTGGGATGTGGTACAGCATGAACCCATACCAGGGATGCGAACATGGCTGTATCTATTGTTATGCCCGTAATGCGCATGAGTATTGGGGTTATAGTGCCGGGCTTGATTTTGAAAGAAAGATCATTGTTAAAAAAAATGCGCCTCAGTTGTTGCGAAAATTTTTAATGAATCCCAAATGGGAATGTTTGCCCATTGGTTTAAGTGGCAATACCGATTGTTATCAACCGGCAGAACAAAAATTCAGGTTAACAAGAACGCTACTCGAAGTTTGTAATGAATTTAATCAACCGGTTGGCCTGATCACTAAAAATGCGGGTATGCTGCGCGATAAAGATCTATTAATGGAGATGGCAAAAAAGAACCTGGTTTCTGTTATTGTTTCTATTACCACGTTGGATGAAGACCTGAGAAGAGTGATGGAGCCCAGAACCACCACGTCCATGCAAAGGATGCGCCTGATAAAAGAAATGAGTGATTCTGGTGTACGCATGGGCGTTATGCTGGGTCCCATGATTCCCGGTTTAAATGATCATGATATGCATAACATTCTAAAAATGGCCAGTGAAATGGGCGCAAGCTTTTCCGCCTACACTTTTATCCGCTTAAATGGGGCCATCAAATTGTTGTTTCATGATTGGTTGTATAAAAATTTTCCTGACCGTGCAGATAAAGTATGGCACCTTATTGAAGAAAGTCATGATGGAAAAGTAAATGACAGCCGGTTTGGTTTGCGAATGCGTGGCGAAGGACCTGTGGCAGATCTTATTTCACAGCAATACCGGAAATACACCCAGAAATATGGTTTGAATGATGAACGGATGGACCTCGATTGTTCAAGGTTTCAAAGGCCCGGACAACAAGGGAAATTGTTTTGATCATGTTATCCTGAAACGAGAAGGAAATGTAAAATGAAAAAATATTTCTCAACCATCCATCAGGAAGTTTAAAACCAGAAAATTTGAGAATTTGTTCAAATACGCAGAATCATTTTTCATTGATCATCAATATTTTTCCAAAGACTTTTGATTTTTGACTTTTAAATTTTGAAATTTGCCTGGTGTATTTATAATTATGAGCAGGTTAAAAATTACAGGAAAAGAATTAAGAAAGATCGGCTATCCCCAAGGTCCGGTAATCAGTGTGGCGATGAATGTGATGGAAAAACATTTTAAACATCTACCGCATGCTGAGGCAATAGAAATACTTAAATCCATACTGCAAAGTCCTAATCAGTATGCGGATGATGCAGTCCTTGGAAATATCACTAAAGCATTGGTACCTAAAGTAGATCCGGCTTCCGGGGAATTCATCAACATCAATGAAAAAGGTATTTCTTTTAATGTATTTGGTGTTGACCATATTGAAGATGGCGCCTTGCACCAAATGAATACAGCTGCCCGTTTACCGGTTTCTGTGGCCGGTGCACTAATGCCTGATGCACATTCCGGTTATGGATTACCGATAGGTGGTGTGCTGGCGACAAAAAATGTTGTTATTCCATACGGGGTAGGCGTGGATATTGGTTGCAGAATGTGCCTGAGTATTTATGATATCAATCCGCAGGAATTAAAACAGAAAGAAAAATATTTTACCCGCGAGTTAAACGAAGCAACGCTTTTTGGAAGTGGAGAAGGTTTTACTAAACCCAGTGGACATGAGGTGTTGGATCATCCGGCCTTTGATGCATTGCCATTATTAAAAGGTTTACAGGATAGGGCCGTTAAGCAATTAGGTTCTTCCGGATCGGGAAATCATTTTGTAGAATTTGGGATCGTACAAATTGAACATAAAGACGAAGTGTTAGGTATTGATGCAGGAACTTATCTCGGCTTGCTTTCTCATTCCGGTTCACGGGGTTTAGGTGCTAATATCGCCAACTATTACACGAAAATTGCTAAGCTGAAAAGGAAGTTGCCGGGTGATGCTGCCAATCTTGCCTGGCTGGATTTAAATGAAGAAGAAGGTGCAGAGTATTGGTTGGCCATGAACCTGGCTGGCGATTATGCTTCTGCATGTCATCATATCATTCATGAAAAGATTGCAATGCAATTAGGTCGGCAACCCTTCAGGATGGTGGAGAATCACCATAATTTTGCATGGAAAGAAATGTATGAAGGTGAAGAAGTGATCGTGCATCGCAAAGGTGCCACACCAGCCGGTGAAGATGTATTGGGCATCATTCCTGGAAGCATGACTGCCGATGGATTTATCGTGAAAGGAAAAGGGCTGGATGCTTCTTTAAATTCAGCATCGCATGGGGCCGGGAGAAAAATGAGTCGCACGGCCGCTATAAATTCTATCACACAAAGAGCCTTACAGGATGAATTATTAAAGTATGGTGTAAAATTATTAGGAGGCGGATTAGATGAAGCGCCTTTTGCTTATAAGAATATTGAAGAAGTGATGAAAAGTCAGCGCTCAATGGTTGACGTGATAGGCAGATTCACTCCTAAAATTGTGAAGATGGATGGCGGCAAACATAAAATATATGGTAAGAAGAATCGAATGAATCATTCATCTTAAACTGCAAATGCTGGAAATGGATTTCTTAATTTTTAAAATCATACTTTTTGATCAATGCCAGCAATACACCATTGGTCCATCCAAATCCATCCTGGTTTGGATATTCACCGCCACCGGCTTTTACAGACAGATCAACTACATTGTATTTCTCCATTAGTTTGCCGGTTTCATTATACACATTTTTATTCAGGGTTACCCAGCGTTCAGCAATGGACTTTGCCATAGCCGATTCACCATAATTTTCAAGTCCAACTATGGTGATCCACTGTAAGGGTGCCCAGCCATTCGGTGCATCCCATTGCTCACCTGAATTTCTTAAAGAAGTAACAACTCCACCTGGTTTGATAAAATCTTTTTCCAGCGTTATTTTAGCCTTACTGATTTTTGATTGTTCTGCCAGGCTGAAAAAGAACGGTGCCATCCCGGCCAGCGTTAATTCGGGTGAAACTTTTTGCGTAGTAAGATCATAGTCCAGGTACCAATTTTTTTCTGCGGACCATAGATATTTGTTGATCGCTTTACGACGGCGTTCGGCAAGTTGATTATAATATCGTTGTTGAATGATATTGCCGCTTACTTTGTTGGCAAATGCAAGCGTTCTCTCTAAATGATATAAAAGGCTGTTGAGATCAACTGGAACAATTTGCGTGGTTTGTATGGTGTGTAAATTTTTGCCATTCACAAACCATCGGCTACTAAAATCCCAACCACTTTCCGCGGCAGAACGGAGATTCCGGTAAATGGTTTCTTTGGGTTGATTTGATTTTTCTGCTATTTGAATATCTTCAATATAGGACTCCTGTCTTGGAGTGGCTGCCTGGTCATAATACCGGTTCAACAAACTTCCGTCAGGCATTTTTATGATATGTTGTGTAGGGTCGGTGCGGTCCATCCAGTAATCATATTCTTTTAGTAACAGGGGCAGGTATGTGGCATAAATATAATCACCTTTAATATCAGCCAGCAATTCTATCATGGAAGAAAGAAAAGGCGGCTGGCTCCTGCTTAAGTAATAACTGCGGTTTCCGTTAGGGATATGGCCATAAGTAGAAAGCAGGTACGCAAAATTATTGATCATGCTGGTGATCATTTCCGTCTTTCCACTCTCTTTTAGTCCCAGCATGGTAAAATAAGAATCCCAGTAATATATTTCACGAAAGCGGCCGCCGGGAACAATATATTTATCGGGTAGGGGTAACAGTGAGCTTCCCTCGATTTCCTTATCTGGTTCACGGGTTAATATGGGCCAAAGATTCTCAATATGTTTAATTACTTCTTTTTCTTTTGAGATGGAAGGAGCCGTATGTTCTTTAGGAATAATAAAATTTTCCTCCACAAATAACTGCAGGCTGAACCTGATTGCAGGGTTGGCTTTTATTTCAAGATATCTTTTTACAATTTCCTTTGGATCTTTTTTGGGTATGGCATCCGCAAAGGTTTTGCTGTCTTTAAAAATGCGGCTCGATTGCACATCATGAAACAACTCACCATAAATCTTGTCTGGTGGTAAAACATCTTGTGCAAAAAGAACAGAAACGGTAAAAAAAGAAAAAAAGATTAAAAATGAGCGTATCATAAGCAAAAATTAAAAAGGTAGGATGAAGGATACCGAATTAAAGTTGCCTATACAATATAATAAAAAAAGAACCAGGCGGTAGCCTTAGGATTCCGGCTTGATAATAAACATTATTTCATGGCAATCATACTGATCTCTACATTCACAAATTTGGGTAATGCGGATACTTCTACCGTTTCGCGTGCCGGGAAATCCCCGTTGAAAAATGAACCATAAACCTCATTTATTTCCGCAAACTGTTTCATATCAGTAAGGAAAATAGTTGTTTTCACCACGCGGTTAAATTGCATGCCTGCCTCATGAAGAATAACCTGCAGATTTTTCATAACCTGGGTAGTTTCCTCTTTTATGTTCCCATTTATTAATTCACCTGTTTTAGCGTGTATGCAGATCTGTCCGGAAATGAAAAGTAAATTACCGGCCAGCACCGATTGGTTATAAGGGCCTATAGGTGCAGGTGCGTCGGGTGTGTTGATAATAATTTTGTCCAAGATATACGTGTTATAAATGAAAATGATGAAACGAATTTATGCTAATGCGTTTTCTTTGCAAAAAATGGATACATGCATATTGTAATGTTGGGATCAGAATCGGTTAAGAAAGAATGGACAATAGATACCCGTTTGCACAAACTGACAAGAGTAAGCGAACCGGGAGAATTTTCACAAATAAAAGCTGATGTTTATATTGATATGTTATTTGAGTTTGAATCTAACCGGGTAGGGTTGCTGAAGACCTTATCGGCTCCCGTGATGATCAATGATGTTTCTTTTCCGATCAAAGATATTGGAACACAATTTATCCGCTTCAATGGTTGGTCAACTTTCCTGGATAAGCCGGTTATAGAAGCAAGTTGCATGGATGATTTAAAAGAAAAGGCAACCGGTATTTTTAAAGTACTGGATAAAAAAGCGGCATGGGTGTCCGATACACCAGGTTTTATTACACCAAGAATTATTAGTATGATCATTAATGAAGCTTATTATGCATTAGGTGATGGAGTAAGTACGAAATCGGAAATAGATATCGCCATGAAGTTGGGTACTGGTTATCCTTATGGCCCGTTTGAATGGAGTAAGTTGATCGGCTTGAAAAGTATCAATGAACTGCTGCAACAATTAATGAAATTGGATAAAAAATATTCGCCTGCCCCGGCATTAACAAAAGAATTAAATGCATGACACTG
>JACCYQ010000129.1 GCA_013696395.1 Chitinophagaceae bacterium | reverse complement strand
TGTTAGTCCTCCAACTGCTGACCAAAAGAGAAACCTCAGCAAGTTCGTGAGTGAAATTCTTTCCATTGCTGTTGTAAAAATTTTATCCTGCATACACTTGTTTTTAATTTTCCACTTTAGAAGCGTGTAAATATATCAATGCCCGGCACTTTAATGTCTTTTCCCAATGGATCTTGTCCAAAAAACGTATTCCCGTATGGGTGCCGGTATAAGTTACTTCGCTGATTACTTTTTCTCCTGTAGCAAACATGTCATGGACAGCAACTTTGAAATCAGGAACAGCATCCCGCTGCCACTTTACTCCTTTTTGAAAATCTTCAATAGTAAAATCATCTCCATGTATAGCATTAGGATGATAAAAATCTGCAACAGCCTGAAGATTCCCTTTGTTCCATACTTCATCCCAGTAGGTGCGCACACTTGCAATGTTTTTTGCTTCTTCTGTTGAATTTTTTGTTTTTACTGCAGAAGTATTTGAAACAGTTGCGCAAGATGCAAGAATTACTATTAAAAAGCTGCATAAGGTGATAAATTGTTTCTGTTTCATCTTGTTTAATGTTTACTTAGTAATTCAATTTGTTTTAGGTACAATCCTTCATTCAATTCTATTCACATAAGAATTAATATTGCTGGTCGAACTATTATTTTTTCATCGGCTGCCACTTCCAATAAGTTGCTGAACGCCACAACCATTCTATAGGTCCAAAACGGAACCGGCCAAGCCACCAATGGCTGAATAAAACCTGGAATAAATAAATGCCTATACCGATCAACATCAGGTAAACCGGACCAACTTTTGCAAACCATCCGAAGCCATAATTCATGAAAATGAAGCAACAGATAACAGATTGCATCAGGTAATTGGTTAGCGCCATTCGCCCAACCGGAGAAAAGATATTGAGTACTTTATTACTGCTTTTATTTTGATACATCAAGCAGATACCAGCAGCATAAAAAAGACTTAAAGCAGGTACCCCAAATGCATAAACAAGTGGCTGTATGATTCCTAGTGGCTCCATTCCGTAATATGCATTTGTTTCCATGATCATGGCTAAAGCAAGATTGCAGGGAATGCCAATAACAGCACCCCAGACCATTACTTTTCGCAGAAATAACCTGTTAGCTGAAATGTTTGCAAATATCATTTTACGTGTTACATAAAACCCAAGGAGAAACATTGCCAATACGCGGAAAAAACGTCCTGTAAAAAACAGGTCAGGATAACGGCCAAAAATCAAGCCGCCAATGTTGTTTTGGATAATATCTACAAAACTGCCCGTCTGATATTGCAAAATAAGCTGATCGAAAAATCGTGGTGCAGTTGGATCTGGTGGGGGTGGTGGTGCATTACTTAACAGCGCGGCTCCCCAAAAAACACCATATTGAATAATCGGCAGAACCATAAAAATAACTGCACTTCGCAACAAGGTTTTATCAGATGCTTTTCTGAACAACAACAGGAAAAGTCCTGTGATGGCATAAACCGTAAGAATATCGCCTACATAAAAAAGTACTGCATGCAAAAGACCCATAAGAAAAAGTATGAACAACCTTCTGCTATAGCGACCTGAAAAATTAGCTTGCAAGGTAGTAGATCGTTTCATTTGAAGTGCAAAGCCAATCCCAAAGAGCAGTGAAAAAAGGGAGTAGAATTTACCTTCCACAAGAAAATGCAGTATCCATACAATGACAGAATCTGCTTCAGCGGTACTTATTGCTTGTTGTTGTGTATCTGATAAAAAGAAGTAGCCGGAATGCGTTGCCATATTTGCCAGTAAAACACCAAGCAAAGCAAATCCGCGTAAAACATCTAGTATGGCAAAGCGCTCAGAAACAGTAGTAGGTTGCATTTTTTAAATTTAATTTTTGTTTCATTAATAAAGACTTTAAATATATCTATCCCATTATTTCCGGAGTCAATATTTTTATCCTGCTTATCTGGACTGCTTGTGCGGCTTAACACTGCTTTGTGCATTGGCAAAAATGCTGGTCATTATTAATAAATGTATAGCAGTAAAATGTTTTGTATGCCATAGAAGTTTTTTATTGCACCTTATCAAACCGGTGTCCCATTAACCGTGGATGTGAAATAGTAAAATAGCTAACACTTCCATTATCTGTAAAATAAAATCGAATCCAGCTTTCGCTTTCATAAGGACCATAATCCATCATCAGTCGGAATTCTCCATCGGCTGTCGGTTCAATCCTCTTATCTGCAATGGTAGGACGCTTCACTACCAGTTGATTGTTTTCATTTAACACCAGTGTCCAATAAAAATCCAAATGCCTGCTGTAGTAATTGCCTGTGAATTTTTGCAGTTGTTCTCTGGCTAGGTTTGGTTTTGTTACTAAAACTTTTTCCATCCGTATTGTGTCACCATCGTAAGTGTACATAACTACTTTCATTGCAGAATCAGCATGCTTTTGCGCAAAAACAAAAACATCCGGATACTCGGGATCTCTAAACGTGTTTTTCGCTACCGGCACCAGGTCAAGTGTATCCTCGCTACTATACAACACTTTAAGCACACGGTTTTCAGAAACGAACTCTGTAAATCGCTTTCGTTCCACATAACTTTGATAGGTCAGCGGGACTTTCCACTTGTAGGTTCCGGCAAATTTTTTGAGTTCTTCCGGATCCACTTCAATGGGCTGTTGTGAGAAATTGCTTTTTACTGCAACCTGTGTTTCCAAACCTAAAGCAGATGACAGCACTTTCTCCATTGAATTCCAACGTGACAGAAACAGGTTGCTTAATAAAATTACTGTCAGATTTTGTTCTGGTATGTAAGCTATGTAAGGCAACTCACTTACACCCATGTGCACAATAGCATCGTAACTTCCTATTTTCCTATGTTTCTGTCCAAACACATAATTGGTGCCGGGTATCACAGGAATAGGTCGGGCATTTTGCTTCAGCCGATTAACGGCTGCAGAAATAAATGACTTTGAATCCGCATGTGCAGCTGCCCACTTTTCCAGATCATTAGCAGATGTAAGCACGAAATAATTTCCTCCCGGTGATGTTTTATCCTGAAGCCATAACTTGTAGGAATTACCCACATCAATATTGTAAGTGAATGCTCGGTTTGCAATGACTGCTTCTTTGTCATTATGAATTCGGGTATCAATCATTTTTAATGAATCAAAAACTTTCCTTTTCATATATGCAGCCAAATCTTCACCCGCTGCTTTTTCCAGGATCAGCCGCAATAAACCAAAATCTGAGTTAGAGTACATATAACCTTTTTGCGGCTCCACAGATGGTTCAGGTTGATTATAAAGAAATTGCAGGAATTGAGATTTGTCAAGCCGGTTGGCCATACTTGCCTGTGTGAGTGCCAGTGTAGCCCATTCATCTGCAAAGCCGCTACTATGGTTCAGCAGATCCTGGATAGTTACCACATCACTCCACGCCGGAAGCTTTGGAAAGTAATTTTTCACGTTATCATTCAAATGCAGCATACCATCTTTTTCCATTAATGCCGCCGCAATAGAAATAAATTCTCTTCCTTCGGAATAAGGCAGCCGCACCAAAGTATTATGAGTGAAGGGAACACTGAATTCCAGGCTTGCCATGCCATAAGCATTCTTTGCAATCACTTTTCCATTTTGAAGAATCGTAACAGCAACACCTGGGGTGGACTTGTTGTAAGAAGAGAAAATGCTGTCCAACTTTTTCTGTAATTGATGATTTGAAGCTGATGCAGTATTCGCCTTAGCAGGTGGTGATTTTGTTTTTTGTGCTTCTGCCTTTATCATTATCAATAAGAGCAAGAGCAGTAAAGATGTCTTTTGAAGCATAAAATTTTTGATTTTTACTGCAACTGTGTGCAATCGGTTATTCTTTTTCACGTAAGTAAAATGCCTTTGATGCGATCACCATTGTGCAACAATTCAATTCATTCAAAAAAATCTTTCTTCGGGATCAAATCCAGATGTAGTTTTCTACAGTAGGCTATGTTACTTAAGATCAACAAAAGAGTAAATGTTTTCTCCATTTTAAATGATTTATTTATTTACCAAGGTTCCCTGCGATGACACCCATTTCCATTCACCATTGCGTTTCACCCACACATCATACCACCGCATTCGGTTGTTGTCGAATGGAATTCCCTTTTTTGTTCCTTTTGTTACAGAATAGTATATGGCTATCGCAGTGTGATCAAACAGTTGCACTTTAAAATCATCAAGTATCAAAGTATCAATAATGTGATTTTCTTTTATTCTTTCCATACTGCTTTTAAATATTCCATCGAGCTCCTGCTGTTTG
>JACCYQ010000126.1 GCA_013696395.1 Chitinophagaceae bacterium | reverse complement strand
ATTGATCTCGATGGTAATGGTTATGGCTTCAACTCCATAAACAGCACTGCCAAAGGTTTTGATTAACATGATTTGAAGATAGAAATAATTATGGTGCTAAAATCAGGATTATTGATCCGTACTTTTTCTGGTTGTAAACGTGGCTAATACATTAATTCCAGGGTCTGAAACAATTTCGGTAGGTTGGTTTTTGACAGGAATTTCAAATGTCTGTTTTTGTTTTTCCAGATTGAGGGTATGCAATGAAGAACCATTGCGGGTTTTAATCTCTATTTCTAAGGGCAATTGGTAAATGGGTTTTTGCATCTGCTGAATATCAAGGGTAATAGTTTTTGAAACCGGGTTATAATTCCAATTTATATTAATATGGGGTTGATCTTTTTCATATAACCAGTTATGGAAAAATTGATCCAGTTTTTTGCCGGAAACATTTTCAAATACATTTTGTGCATCCCGGCTATCGGCATTTTTACCGGCATAGGTTTGATAATACTGCCGTATTCCTTTCCAAAATAAGCTATCACCTATTTGCCTGCGCAGCATATGTAGGATCCATCCACCTTTTTCATAGCTGTTAGCATTTAGTAAATCCATGTATTCATGGGTTAATGAATCAACCACAGGCATGGTAGAACGCATATTGAAATGAATAACTTTTTGCCTGTCTTCCTCCCTTAAAAATCTTGCGGTATCTTCTCCGTATTTCTGTTCCATGTAGAGCGTAGTGAGGTAAGTTGCGAATCCTTCACTTAACCATATATGGGCAAATGATTTTTCCGTAGCCATATTTCCAAACCATTGGTGGGCAATTTCATGAGCAATTAATGCCTCTGCATTACGGTCACCCGTAACCGAATTTTCGGAATAGAAGATAGCGCTGGCATTTTCCATTCCTCCAAAAATTGTTTTGGACTGTACATTCGCAAGTTTGGAATAAGCGTAGGGCCCCACATTTTTAATAAACCATTGCAAAATATCTGGGGCCATTGCATAATCATAAAAACCATCTTTTTTATTTTCCGGATAAACCCAGCTGTAAACCGGGATGCCATCAACGTTGCCAGCCCATTGAACCGCAAATTCCGCTACGCCAATGACCATTATTTTTGTGGGCAATGGAATGGTCTCATACCAGCGGGTAAGTTTGTTACCTGCTGGTAAATTTGTTTCTTCCGTCTGCATTCCGTTACTCACTACCTGGTATTGGTGTGGAGCAGTTATTACAAATTCAACGGATGCTTTATCGGCCACATCATCCACGCATGGCAACCAATTGTGTGCACGGTTAGGCCAATTGTCTGAAAAGAAAGTCCTTCTTCCATATTTATTTTTTGCTATGATCAATCCATCAGCCGGTATGCCTTCATAACTGATCATGAATTCGGCAGTATCGCCCGTATGATAATTTTTACCCAGTATGAATTTTATTTTATTATCAGCATGCGTATAACTTTTTAAAGACGGGCCGCTGATAATGGTAACATGCATACCCTTGCCTTGAGAAATATTTTTCAGGTCAATAGAGAATTGAGTCGTAGGTTTTAAATATCTCATTTTGATTTTCGCAACGCCTTTTATGGTATCTGATTCATCTGTCAGGGTTACCTGGAATTGATAGTGCAGTACATCTATGGATCTATCTTGTGAAAAAGTGTAGGTACAGATAAAGGATGTAAATAATACCGAGAGTAATCTTTTCATAAAGTACATAAAACGTTTTTGAAATCTGTGTTTAAATTTATAGTTTTTCAAGCATCTCCACTACTTTTTCACGTTTCAGGATTACATATCCAATTCTATCATTGCTGATACCTTCTTTCAACTGGTAACTAAAATCAAGTTGATCATCAGTTACGTTGGTTTCAAAATATTTAAAGGAAATATTTGGATAATCCTTTAGTTCACGACCAATTTCATAAAGATGGGTTGATAGAATAAAAAGCGATGATTTAATTTTGATCAATCCCTTTATTACAGTTGTGCTGCATTTCATAGCATCTTCAATATTCGTTCCTTTAAATAATTCATCGATCAATACAAGCCATTTATGTCCGTTGTTGATTTTTTGAATTGTGGTACGTATCCGCTGCACTTCGTTATAAAAATAACTCTCTCCTTTTGCAATGTTATCCACTACATTAATATTACTTAACAGGCCGTCAAAAAGCGTCAGGCGCATATAGGTGGCCGGTACGCCCATACCCATATGAGCCAGGAATACAGCAGCACCTACAGCCTTGATCAGTGTGCTTTTGCCAGCCATATTTGCCCCGGTAAGAAAAAGAAAATTATGTTCGGGGTCCATTTCCATATCGTATGCCACCGGTTTGTTAAGCAAAAGGTGATAAAGACCCCGGGCTTCTACTTTAGGGGTTTCCTGATCAATAAATTCAGGAAAACTGAGATGGTATGTTTTTACAGCAACGGCCATTGAGTACCATGCATCTAAACGACAAAAAATGTCGATGAGTTCTAAAGTACCGGAGCGGTATTCACCTCTTAAATGATAAGCGAAATAAAGATTTTGTTGCCTGGAAAAAACCTCGCCTGATGCAGTATGGGATAATCGCGTTAAAGGTGTTTGATTGGCCAGTTGTTTTATTCTTTCAATATAAATATAAAAATGTGGAGGAAGATCTTTTTCTTCAAATAAGGCTGCTAATTTGCTGATACCCCGGTAAAAATCTGCAAAGTGTTTAATGGAATATTTGATCATGGAATAATCCGCTAAATGCAACCATTTATACGTAAAACTGTTGATGGTATTTGGATTTTCTGGTGCCTGATCAATGGGATAGTCAAGAAATTTTTCCATAACCATTAATGTCCCGTTACTTATTTCGGAGGGCCATTCATCAACATGATCAATAAGTGTTTTAATAATTTTTTGCGTACCAAGAATTTTTGTAATATCATTATGAGGTTCATGAAAAAAATGTCTTAACCAGGCCTTTCCCCCAACTGTTTTGGTAAAATTTAACTTATGAAAAATAGAAAATTCTTCTTCCTGGTGGAAAATAGCAATATCATTAAATGTTATCTTGTCAATTTGCATATGGCTGAATAAACGTTTTTATGAACATTATAATTACAGGGGCAAGTCAGCTTATCTGTTAAATAACAATCTTTGTCCTTTATTAGATTCATTCCACCTACCATTTTCATAAACAGGAACTCCATTAACAAAAGTAATCTTAATCGATGCGGGAAATTGAAATCCTTCGAATGGACTCCATCCACATTTATAAAAGATATTTTCTTTTTTTACCTGGTGCATGTTATTCAAATCAACCATTACCAGGTCCGCATGGTAACCTTCCCTGATATATCCTCTTTCTTTTATCTGGAAACATTCGGCAACATGGTGACTCATTTTCTGAGCGATTTTTTCCAGGGAAATTCTGCCTTCTTTAAAATAATGCAGCATCAATAACAGCGGATGTTGTACAAGAGGTAATCCTGCATGAGCCTGTAAGTATGGTTCATCTTTTTCCTGCCATGTATGAGGTGCATGATCCGTGGCTATTACATCCAATCTGTCATCCAGCAATGCTTTCCATAAGGCTTCTTTATGTTGGGGAGCTTTAATGGCAGGATTGCATTTTATCTGATTTCCTAATCTCTCGTAGTCCTTAGCCGTAAAATGCAAATGATGCACACAGACTTCGGCAGTAATTTTTTTATCAGCTAATGGAATCATATTGGTAAAAAGTTGTAATTCTTTTTCAGTGGATATGTGAAGAATATGTAACCTGCTATTATGTTTTTTAGCTAACTGAATGGCAGCGAAAGAAGATTCAAAACAAGCTTCTTCATTGCGAATCAATGGATGATCAGCTGCGGTTAATTCTCTTCCAGCTGCTTTAAATTTTTCCAGGTTATCTTTTATAATTTTTTCATCTTCACAGTGTGTCGCAATTAAAACCTCGCTCTCCCGGAATATTTTATCCAGTGTCAGGTAATTATCCACTAATAAGTTTCCGGTAGATGCACCCATGAAAATTTTTATACCGCATACATCTTTCCGCTTCTCATTAATTTTTAAAACTTCGTCTGCATTGGTGTTTGAAGTACCCATGAAGAATGAGTAGTTAGCCAGCGAAGTCCTCGAGGCTATTTTGTATTTGTCTTCCAACAAATTTTGTGTAAACACAGGCGGTATGGTGTTTGGCATTTCCATAAAACTGGTAACGCCACCGGCAACAGCGGCCCTGGATTCGGTAAATATGGTTGCTTTATGCGTAAGTCCTGGTTCCCGAAAATGTACCTGGTCGTCAATAACACCGGGAAATATATACTTCCCTTCACCATTTATTTCCCGGGCATTGACAGATATGGAGGGGGCAATTTTTTCTATTCTCCCGTTAGATATTAAAACATCACTTACTATTTGCGAACCTTCATTAACGATAGTGCTATTTTTGATCAGGTATTTTTCCATAACTTGAACCGCTTATTTGGCATGCCTCTAAAATGGCTTTAAAACATTTCAATTCTTTATGCAATTTATTATAAAATCAGTAGTGGCTGTTTTGTTAGTTGCACCTGTGGCAACAATGGCTCAAACAACCTTTCTGCCTCTTGAATCGAAAGAATATATCATTCTTGAAAGAATGGAAATAAAATCTCGTGTTGATTCTGTATTAAATTTTTCAAAAACAAAACCTTTCAGCCGCAAACAAATGATCCAGGGCGCATTGCAGGCGGATTCAAGTCTGAACCTGACCACTGTAGATCAATACAACCTGCAGCGGTTAAAGTTGAATAACCTGGAGTGGATTCCTGGTGATCATATTGAATATGCCAGTATAAAACCTATCTGGAAAAACTTTTATAAAACACCTGCAAATATGTTTGAGGTGCACAAAAAGGATTTTTCTCTTATCATTAATCCCTTTATTTATTACCAGGTTTCAAAAGAAAGAAATAATAGTCAACATCTTTTTTTAAACCGCAGAGGCCTTAACGTTCGTGGTAAAATTGCGGATAAAATAGGGTTTGCAGCTTCCATTAGCGATAACCAGGAACGTGATCCTTTGTATGTACAGCGCCGTGTTAGTGAACACCAGGCTGTTCCGGGTCAGGGTTTTTACCAGGATTTTAAACGTACCGGGTATGATTACTTTGATGGTCGGGGTTATTTTACTTTTAATGTAACCAAATATATTGATGTTGCTTTTGGATATGATAAACATTTTATTGGCAACGGCTATAGAAGTTTATTTCTTAGTGATTTCAGTAATAGTGCACTGTTCCTGAAATTGAACACCCGCATCTGGAAATTCAATTACCAGAACCTTTTCATGGAATTGCATCCGGCTGAACCCAGAGCAGCTAATGTACTGTTTCCCAAGAAATATGCAGCTATGCATCACCTGGATGTTAATGTCACCAAATGGCTGAATATCGGCGTATTTGAAGGGGTGATATTTGGCAGAAAAAACCGTTTTGAATTTGGTTACCTGAACCCGGTAATCTTCTATCGCTCTGCTGAACAACAGAACGGAAGTTTTGATAATTCAGTAGCCGGTTTGGATTTCAAAGCCAATGTGGCTAACAAATTCCAGTTTTATGGTCAATTGATTTTAGATGAATTCAAATTATCAGAACTACGGGCCGGGAATGGTTGGTGGGCTAATAAATTCGGATATCAATTAGGTGCTAAATATATTGATGTATTTAATATTCCAAACCTGGATCTTCAAATGGAATTAAATCGTGTACGTCCATTTACTTATTCACATAATGATTCCGTTGCCAATTATACTCATTATAATCAGCCATTGGCACATCCACTTGGTGCTAATTTCAGCGAGTTATTGGGTATCCTTCGTTATCAACCCAAACCAAAATGGATGCTTGAGGCAAAGTTGATGGTTTATAAACAAGGTTTGAATATCGGAGCCGAAAGTTTTGGCAATAACCCGCTTTTGCCTAATCGTCCTCCACACCGTTTAAAAGATTATGGGTTTGAAATAGGATCCGGGCAGGTTGTAAATACAACTTATGGATCTTTGCTGGTGTCTTATGAATTTAAAGAAAAGCTTTTTCTGGAATTAAGTGCAATGGGAAGAAATTACAAAGTGGAAAACAATACAGGCCTTTCAGAAAATACCAGTGTTATTTCAGCAGCATTCAGGTGGAACATCAACCGCAGGGAATTTGTATTTTAAAAATCATTTTACCAGTGATCAGTTTTTTAAAACATTAAAATGAAGATCAGGGTAAAAGAAAGATCTTTTATTGCGAGGATCGCCGCATATGTTTTACGCTCTAATAATGTAGCAATCGTTTTTGGAAAAACTATTTTTTTATGGAATGCATCTAAAGAAGATCTCTTAAAAAACCAAAGGTGGTTAAGACATGAATTGGTTCATGTAAGGCAATTCTTACGCTATGGTTTTTTCCCATTTATTTTTATGTATTTATGGGAATCATTAAAAAAAGGATACTTTAATAACAAGTTTGAAATAGAAGCGAGAGCCAATGAAAATAGTGAAGATGATGGGGATTTTGAAATCGTTTAACCTTCCAGGTGAATACTGAACATGATCATCCTGGATTGCATCTTATCAAAAACACTGGAATATTTAAGATTTTTGTCGCGGCTATGAATATTATTTAATCCATTGCTGATCTTAATCTCAGGTGAAAGAATAAAACTTGGGAAATAAAGATTGAAACCGATACCTGCTTCAATTCCAAAATCATATTTCTGAATTTTAACCAGATCATCAGCTTTTCTGGCCTGGGCGTTGGATGCCAGATCTATATCCATTTTAACACCACCAAGCATGTATACCCGAAAATTACCAATGCGATCAGAATTAAATTTGGCATGTAGCGGAAAAGTAACAATTACCGATTCTACTTTCTTTGTAATGGAATCTGAGTTTTCAAAAGAATCAGGATGCCTTAACTGGTAAAATAAATTGCGTTCTGTAAATAATAACTGGGGATTAAATCTGGCTTCAAAGCGGTCTGTTAATTTAGCAGTAGCAGACAAGCCCAGTGAAAAACCTGCGGAATTCAGTGGTTCTGCCAGCAATACACTGTCATCTTGCAAAAACCGGGAATGCTTGTGTGTATGAAATCGATTAAGGTTGGCACCTAATGTAATGCCAAAATAATATGGTTTGTTGTCATGATCTGACAAATTAAGATCCATCTGTGCATCTGCAGAATTGCCTGTGCACAACATCGCGCAAAAAACTAAAAAGCTTACTGCCCTGAACCTTGTTTTCTTCCCTGGTAAATACAACATATACCTAAACTTAATGGTTTAAATGAGGTATCGGAATAACCCATTTGATTCATGATCTCTATTAACTTTTGCCTTTCTGGAAAAGCTTTTGCTGATTTATTCAGATAGCAGTATGCTTCTTTATTTTTACAAAACCAGCGTGCTACCCGGGGAGCAACAGTACCCATGTATAAATTGTAAAGTTTACGTATAATGTAGTTTTTGGGGTTAGAAAATTCAAGGATTATTAACCGGCTGCCGGGTTTTAAAACACGCAACATTTCTGTCAGTCCTTTTTCAAGATTTTCAAAATTGCGCACACCAAATGCAACCATTATGGCATCAAACGAATGGTCGGCAAAATTTATTGTTTCACTATCTCCTTGCACAAGTTCAATTAGAGGTGAAAGGCCCGATTCCTGCACCTTTTTTTTACCCAGTTCCAACATTTCTTTGCTGATGTCAATTCCGTAGATTTTGTTAGGTTTTAATATGCTGGAGGCTAGAATTGCCATATCCCCAGTACCAGTGGCAACATCCAAAATTATTTTGGGATTTTCTATTTTTAACTGCCTGATGGCTTTTTTTCGCCATATAACGTCAATACCTAATGACAAAAAGCGGTTTAAAAAATCATATTTGGGTGCTATGTCATTAAACATTCCTGCAACCTGTTCTTTTTTGCCAAGATCAGAATGCAGGTAAGGTATGATATCGTCATGGGGTAATTTCGCCATAGGAACGCGAAGTTAGGCGGTTTACGATTGTTTCTTAAGTCATTATAATAGAATGGTTGTTATAATTAACACCTTATGTTTTACAGATATCCATTCCCGCACAGCCCAATCACTATGCGTATCTTGCAGCCTTTATGGAAATCATTTCTTCCCAATATTTAATTAGTAGTCCCAGTTTGGATGGATGCCCTGCACCCACATTACCGGAATACGCTTTTATAGGTCGGAGTAATGTTGGCAAATCATCGCTGATCAATATGCTATGTAATTCAGCAAAACTTGCTAAAACCTCATCGGCACCCGGTAAAACCAAACTAATAAATCATTTTATAATCACCGGTGGCGATAGAAAGCAATGGTACCTGGTTGATTTGCCAGGATATGGTTTTGCTAAAGTGTCACAAGGAGAGCGGAAACGTTGGGAAAAAATGATTGAAGATTATCTTCGTAAAAGACCAAACCTTGTTTTAGTATTTATTTTAGTTGACAGTCGTCACTCACCACAAAAAAAAGATCTTGATTTTGTCAATAAACTGGGAGAGTGGGCAATTCCTTTTGCAATTGTTTTTACTAAAACAGATAAAATTACCCAGCGTGAGGCGGCCAAAAATCAGGCTGATTTTTTGCATGAATTGAAGAAAACCTGGGAATCTATTCCTCCTCATTTTGTTACTTCAGCATTAAAAAAAACCGGCAGACCAAAGATACTGGCTCATATTGCTGAAGGAAATAAGGTTTTTAATGAATTTTATGATAGTCAAAAATTTTAATTGTTGGGGTAATCTCTTATCTTGCAAGGTCTAATAGATAACAATGAAAAATTTTTTCACGGAAAAAAATATGGTGGTTGTATTATTCCTACTGGTGGTGGTAGTATTCTCCTTAGCCCATAAAGAAACTAAAAAAATAGAATACCTGTATAAAACGGTTTCCATTAATGCTTCCTCTCCGGCTATTGCAAAATTTAAAGTGCAAAATTCCTTGCAGGTTAGTACTGCAGTATCTACAACTTTTTTGAAATAATATACTAAGTAATATTCTTTTTTTCTAATTAACCATTCTATTGGCACAACTGCTGCTGGCAAAAGCTTCAGGTTTGGCCTTAAAGGCAAATCCCATTCCTAAAATATAACCCATTGCTTCTTTTAGTGCATCATTACTTTTAAAGTGTGGATTTGTATTTATATCGGCGTGGACTTCCATATCCACATCGTAGATGGTAAAAAGATTGCAAAGTTCATAAGCAATTTCAATACTTTTAGCTACTTCTACCAACATTCTTTCTTTTATAGAATATTGCTGCCTGGTTTTCTCATTGTGTATGAACATAAACCCTCCATGGCCTTCTCTTAAAAAAACAATGACCGTAGCAAATTCGGTATCAGATCCTTTCACCTGGCTGTCAGTGCCAATGCAAACTTTCAATTTAAATCCAAGGGAAATTTCGCGTTGAATGGCGGTTTCAACTTCATGATAAATAGGCAGAACAATTGGGTCTCCGTTAAATTTTCTCCATTTCATAAATAAAGAGGTTTTTCTAAGTTATAGAAAAACCTCTGATAAACAATGGGCACGGATTATTGTTCTTTTAAAAGAACATATTGAAAGGTTAGTGGCTTATGAATTTTTCGCTCCATTCTTCCTGGTCAGTTATATATTTAATCACATAAACACCTTTGGTGATTTGTGTGTGTTGAACCTGGTTAATGCCATTGGTTAAACGTCCACTGGCAAGTTGGTTTCCATTCACACTATACACGGTGTACAGGTAATTTCCGGGGCTGTTGATTCTTAATTCGCCATTTGAAATGATATTTCCCATGATCTGAGGTTTGTAAATATTTCCCTGGTTACGCAGGGTGATCATGTTTGAATAATATTGGTTGCCATCGTTGAATGTTACATTTAACCTGTAAATAACAGGTGATGTAGATGAAGGACGGTAATTATAATACAATGCATCACTTGCAGTTTCTGCCAGTGGTGTAAAGTTGCGACCATCGTTTGAAACTTCAACCACCAGTTGCTTTACTGTTTCATCTGCATCAATAATCCAATTTAATTTATGTACATCCTGCTGAATGGATCCTGATAGTACAAGTTTACGCAATGGCAGGATGGTAAAATCAATTTCCTCAGCGGCAATCAGGTAAGGTCCAAGACTTCCATACTCAGTAGTAAATCCATTTCCCACACCATCAATTAAAATATGATAGGTGCCTGCGGATAAAATGGTGTCAATAGAAGCGCTCAAAGTTGCAGCAGGATTATACGTGTTGATTTTTGTTTTATTGTTGTAAAGTTCTAAAGCAATGTCCAGGTTTGTTCCACTTATGCCTGCTACATTTGTAGGTACGGCACTTATTTTCACTCTACGTTGATTGCTTAAAGTGAACTTAAAAAGATCTTTATCGTCTGATGTTGAGATCATTCCTTCAATCTCAAATTTTCTATTGGAAAAGGCTACAGTTGTTACTTGCTGAAAGCTTTCATTGTAATCATCATTTTTATAGGTGATGCCGTTGCGGGCATCTGTTATAATAGCCAGGTCACTTTGAAGGCTTGTACAACCATAAGGGCCAGGACCCTGGTGCCAGGTGGTTGAATTGCGGTAGTAACCTACGCCCATGATCGGTGCCCAACCAGCTTCTCCGCTACCAACACCGGTATTATAGCTGGAAACAAGATTACAGTTTGCATCATATGTTGCCTGGTGCCGTAAACCGAGAGTATGCCCTGCCTCATGCGCAGCAGCTTCTGAAATATTTTTTACATTGTTTTGCAGTAACTGGGTAAATACAAAACAAGGCGTATTGTCGCCCCACGTAAATGAATTAGTATAAGCTACACCACCAGCAGAACCATACCAGCTCGAACTAACGGTTAATACTACACGTATTCTTTGCTTGGGAGGAGCACTCCAGTATTTGGTACTGTCAGTAGTGACATTGATATTAAAGGGGCTGTAATCTTCCGCAACATTGTTGAAAATTTTAACGATCTGGTCATTATTAAGCGTAGTTGGCTCACAATTAAAAGGACCGTTATAATTCCAACTGGTGCCGGAAACATAATGGCCATCAAAATCTAAAAATATTACAGGCGCGGCGGAAGAATGGCTGTTTAAAATGGGTACTTGCGCATTCAATGTAAAAGAGAATACACAGAGCAGTACCGGAAGGATGGTTTTTATCAGGCTTTTCATTTCACTTGCATTTGGATATTGAACTAAGGAACAAGGATTTGGATGGATTTTTTTATTCTGCTATGAGGTCATAAAGACCCACTTTTTGAAAAACGTACTGGCCGTGTTCGAAAACAATTTCAAGACTGTCACCATGTTCACGACTGATAATACGACCCATGTATTCGAAACTGCCATCTTCATTTATTATGCGTGTAAACGTAAAATTGGCCCCTTTACGGTTAGTCAATCTTACCACTACACTTTGTACCCTCGTATCTGAAACCGATGATTTGGAAACAATATGCCCATTTAAACTAGCCATCCCATGTAAAGGAATATTGATCGACTTTCCAAGAGGAGCTTCGAAAAGTGATTCAAAATCATTTAACCGGACATGTAATTTTTCAGGTAGATCCTGGAAAAGTTTTGGCTTATTATAATCGGGTTCATTAATGGGAGGTTGACCAAGAGCGACAATGGAGCAGATAGATAAAATCAGGCAGAGCATGCCGTTAGTTAAGGTTTTCATTGGATTTTAATTTCAAAAGTTAAAGTAACTTTTTTTGCAGTGGATATTAATTACTGCGTGTTTTTCAAAGGGACGAAATACAATATTTGTAATAAAAAATTACAAGTGCAAGTGCATCGTATATAAATATTTAAAATTGGGTGATAGTACCCGGGAAAGAATCGTAAACTTCCTATTTTATTTATTTTTTAGTATTGGTTTGTACTTAGCATTACAAGTGTGCATGCATCAACAGGCTCTATGCCTTTGCGGGAAGCCATTTCAGCTAATTCATTATTTTCAGTACCCGGATTAAAAATGATTCTTTTAGGATTTAATAACATCAGATATTCGTAATACTCCTTTTGATTAGCCGGGTTCAGGTAAAGTGTAACAGTATCAATATCCTTATGATGTTTTTTTTCATTGGTAATTTGAATATCACCAATAGACCCTTTTCTTTTTCCTAATGCAATAACAGGATGGTTATAGCCATGAAGTCTTTTTACGGCAGCATGACTATACCTCGAAGGGTTTGGTGAAGCACCTAGTACCAATGTTTTCTTTTGTTTTTGCATACCAATCTATTTTTTATAACCTTCTAAAATATCTGCTATAGCATTTTCAAGGTATGGATATTGAAATGTAAAACCTTCATTCAAAGCTCTTGCAGGTATTACCCATCGGCTTTTTAACATTAATTCTGTCTCCGTTCCAATCATAAAAGCTCCTAATTCTAATAACCAGGCTGGAGAAGGAAAGGCGACCTTCCGGCCAATGGCATTACATAGGGTTTCATAAAATCTTTGTTCTTCACTGCATGTGGTGAAACGCAATTAAAAACACCTTCTGAATTATTTTCAAACAACCATTCTACCATGCCTGCAAAATCATTTATATGAAACCAACTGAACATTTGATTTCCGGATCCATGCTTTCCACCTAATCCAAATTTGCAAAGATTTAGATAACGAACCATTACGCCACCACGACCCAGGGTAATAGCAGTTCTCAATGCAACTTACCTGGTTCCCGGTGTTTGTTGTGAAAAAAATTCCTGTTCCCAGTCTTTAACAACTTTTACCGAAAAATCAATTTCAGGATCAAGAAGTTCATTAACCGGTTCATGCAATCGGCGGGCCAGCAATTTGTTTTTTTCTGTGCGGATGGCGTCAATAAAATTCCAGGGCATGTTAGCTTTTTTGGCTAAACTAATTTCTTCGCTTTGTTCATTATTCGCTTTTTGAGTACTGTGTTTATAATAGTGGCTGATGAAGCATTCACCTATAAATCGGGCGGATTATTTAAGTGACGGATGAAATTTCCCAAAGCTTTTGTGGCATGTATACGACTGTTATAAACTTCTTGTTTTTGCTTTTTATGATATCTGCAATTGACTGATTTACCAGCGAGGTTGATTAGCAAATCTGCATTTTCTAATTCAGGTAAATAGAATTTATCAACTTGCATACCATCCCAATGCAGGTATTGGATGATTTCATTTCCAGGTAAAGTTTTGTTCTTTAAATGATAAATATTGTTCTTTGAATTTTTTTTTGGAACGGGTTAGTACGATTATTTTATTGGATGATGCCCATCGTTCGATCAGCACCTGCCCGATAAATCCTGTACCACCGGCAATAATTATTTTTTTATTTTCCATGATTACTGTATATTTTAAAATTTCAGAAAATATTGAAATAAAATTTGAAATGATTCTTAATGTTGAATTTTGCTTATGAATCTTCTACTTAAAGAATTTAAGCATGGAACTGAGGAAAATATTTTCTTCTGCTTTTACCAGCATATCCAATGCATTATCTGCCTGCTTTCCTAATCGTTTAATACCGGAAACCGTGTCCACAAATGTTTTCACATGTTTATCCCTTTTGTCTCCTTCCACTTCTTCCAGTTGATCAAGTAGTTTTAACATGGGATCTAATTCTCTTTTTTTCCTTTCTTTCACAATCAAACGCACTACTTTCCAAATGTCCTTTTCTGCACTGAAAAACTCCCTTCTTTCTCCCGGAATAATGACCCTTTCCACGAGTCCCCAATTGATTAATTCCCTGATATTCATGTTTACATTACCCCGACTGATATTTAACTGTTCCATGATTTCATCCTGACTGAGTGCTTCGGGGCTAATCAATAATAATGCATGTATCTGCGCCATGGTACGATTAATACCCCAATGGGTTCCGAAGGCACCCCAGGAGGCTATGAATTGGTTTTTGGCTTCTGTTAATTTCATAACTCAAAATTAATAATACTTTTCGAACTTTCAAATATTATTGAAAGTAAGTTTAAACTATTTCATTTAATTTGGGGATTCAAAATGATTAGATAAATAAAATGAAAATAGATTTCAGCACTATAATTTTTCTTTTTGTTACAGGAATGATCAGTTGTAAAATTTCGCAAAACATGAATACCAAAGTCCCAGGCGAGTTTACCACAGGCGTTGTTGCGCATCGTGGTGCATTCAAAAAAAATAATTTACCAGAGAATTCTATTGCTGGATTGCAGGAAGCCATACGGTTACAATGTGAGGGCTCAGAGTTTGATATCAGGGTAACTGCTGATGATTCACTGGTGATTATTCATGATCCGGTACATGCTGGTATTAATGTGGAAGAAACAAAATACAATGAGCTTGTTTTACATAAATTGTCAAATGGTGAAACCTTGCCGACATTGCGGGAATACTTGTTGGCAGGCATGCATCAAAACCAAACCAAATTAGTACTGGAAGTAAAACCATCAGGAGTTAGTAAGCAACGATCCCTATTGGCAGCAGAAAAATCTTTTGAACTGGTCCAGGAGTTGGGGATAGAAGAAAAAGTAATTTACATCAGTTTCGACTTTGATGTTATTAAAAAGATCCTGTCGTTGAATCCACAAGCATCAGTTCAGTATCTTAACGGGGACAAATCCCCTATGGAATTAAAGAAAGACGGAGTTAATGGGATCGATTATAACCTTGCTGTATTCCGCATGCATCCATCCTGGATTGAAAGTGCAAAACAAAATAATATTGTTTTGAATGCATGGACAGTAAATAAAGCCACTGATATGGACTGGCTGTTAAGGCGTGGCTTTGATTATATAACAACGGATGAACCGGAACTACTTGCTAAAAGAATAAGAATAATGAAAATAGAAGCTGCAAATAAGCCTTAGTTTATTTTGAAAATTCACTTCATCATCAGTCCATAGAATTTTCGTTCATGTATAGCCGAAACAATTTATTTTCCTTATCTTCTAAACCGGCTTACGATCCACCAGATGAGTGCAATGATTGCAACCACAATGATAACTCCAACCCATATGCCAAACTCTAAAATATCCCCTACCAGTTCGCAGGAAGAAAGTGTAGTAATAATGAGTATAACGTAGAATAATAAAAGCTTTTGCATAGTATTTTTTTAGTCAACCAATGCAAAAGCTTTGCCATGTGTTTATCAAAAATTTGGAATAAGCCAATGATCACCATTCCTACTTATCTGCGCGTATTCTGTGGACGTGGTTTATTGAATTTTTTAGCAGGTCGCCCCACGTAAGCCGCTGGATTATAATGTAATGCAGGACCAAGGTGACCAGGTAAATCCAGCTTTTTAACTTCATTACCGATCAACTTTTCTATGCTTTTAAATTTTCGCTGATCTTCCGGGTTAATAAAAGTAATTGCCACGCCGGTTGTTTCGGCCCTGGCCGTCCTACCCACCCGGTGAATATAATCCTCAGCATCCCTCGGCACATCGTAGTTAATAACCAGGCCAATTGAATCAATATCTATTCCTCTTGACATGATATCTGTAGCCACCAGGATCTGCAATAATTTATTTTTAAACTTGCGAAGCACTTCTGTCCTTACATCCTGTAAAAGATCCGAATGAATAGCAGCAACATTGAATTTGGCCCTTAGTAATTCTCTTTCAAGTTGTTTTACTTTTTCTTTACTGGAAGAAAAAATTAGAATGCTCGCAATCTTTTTTCCATTGAGTAATTCAGTTAGTAAAGGAAGTTTTTGCTCATTATACGTCATGTAAGCCGCCTGCATAACACCCTCTGCGGGTTTTGAAACCGAAATATTTATTTGTTCCGGGTCAGTTAATGTTTTGGCTGCCAACGTTCTGATCTTCGGCGGCATCGTAGCAGAAAATAAAAGTGTTTGCCTTTTTTTAGGCAGAAAACTGATGATGCGATTTATATCATCCGAAAAACCCATGTCAAGCATACGATCAGCTTCATCAAGGATAAGGTGTGTCAGATTCCCAATATTTACATATCCCATGTTCAAATGTGCGATCAGTCGACCAGGTGTGGCAATTATAATATTAGCTCCGTGGGTAAGCGCTTTTTTCTCTTGCTCAAAAGATGATCCGTCATTTCCACCAAAAATGGCGATAGCACTGACAGGTGCAAAATACGCAAGCCCTTGTACGGCTTCATCTATCTGGATGGCCAGTTCCCGGGTGGGAACAATGATCAGTGTATCGATGCTTTGCGTTTTTGTTTGAATGATCTTGTTTATTACCGGAAGCAGAAAAGCAGCAGTTTTACCGGTGCCGGTCTGGGCACAGGCAATGATGTCTTTATTATTAAGGATGATGGGAATAGCTTGTTGCTGAATGGGGGTAGGTTTTTCAAAACCCATGGCATCCAACCCTTCCATCAGTTCGGGTTCAAATTGTAATTCGTGAAAAGTCAAAATTAAAAATATTAAGTTATTATTACTGTGGGCACAGTCAGTAAAAATTGCCGGTAGCAGGGCTGCCTCAATCTATCCTGTATTATGCAGTCAGACAAAGATAACAAAGAAAATTTAAGCGGCTGATGCCAGCAGAAGGAGGACTTGTTAAGGTTTGGAGATAATGTATATGGCAATTGGATCTGGAATTTATTTTGGATGATATTTCAAAAAAATCCCGCTATAAAACGGGATCTCAATAGAAATAATCAATTCTTTATACCAGCATAGTAACCGGGTTTTCTATATATTTTTTCAGGGTCTGAAGGAATGTCGCTCCAACTGCACCATCTACACTACGGTGATCGCAACTCATAGTTACTTTCATTACATTGGTAACACCAAATCCCTCGCCTTTGCGAACCACTATTTCTTTAATTCTGCCAACAGCTAAAATACAGCTATCAGGAGGATTGATGATGGCAGTGAATTCTTCAATATCCATCATTCCAAGATTAGAAATGGTGAACGTATTACCACTGAATTCCTGTGGTTGTAATTTTTTATTTTTAGCTTTCTCATATAAACCCTTGGCTTCACCCGCAATCTGGCTCAATGTTTTTTGATCTGCAAAACGGATCACCGGTACAATCAATCCTTCAGGAACTGCTACTGCACTTCCAATATGGATATGATTATAGGTTCTTATTACATCACCCATCCAACTTGAATTAACTGCAGGATGTTGACGAAGAGCCATTGCAACGGCTTTGATCATCATGTCCTGGAAACTTATTTTTACCGGGCTCACCTCATTCATTTCAGTACGGGCCTTCATGGCATTATCCATATTCAACTCCATGGTCAGGTAAAAATGAGGTGCACCAAATTTACTTTCACCTAAACGCTTTGCTACAATTGAACGCATTTGGGAATGGGGAGTGTCCGTATAACTTTCTTCGCCAGCAGGGGCAGATGTTACTGAAGCACCTTGCTGACTTTCTTTTTCCGTAGGCTTAAACTGGTCAACATCACTTTTTATAATACGACCTCCATCACCACTGCCTTTCACTTGATGCAGGTCAATACCTTTTTCAGCGGCTAGTTTTTTAGCAAGAGGAGAAGCTTTTAATCGACCATTTTGATCAACTGTTAACTTATTAGCTGATTCATCTGAAGATGAAGGTTTTTCTTCTTTCGCAGTACCCGATTTTTTTTCGGGTGTTGATGACTGTTTGGTTTCAGTTTTATCAGTACCCCCTTTGGATGCCTCAATAATCTTATCAAGATCCACTTTGCCATCCTCTCCGATAACTGCCAAAAGTCCATTCACAGGGATCTTTGTACCCTCCGCAGCACCAATATGTAACAATGTTCCATCCTTGTAACTTTCTAATTCCATTGTTGCTTTATCGGTCTCAATTTCAGCCAGTAAATCTCCCTTCTTCACTTTGTCGCCCACTTTTTTGTGCCAACCTGCAATCACACCTTCAGTCATTGTATCACTTAAACGAGGCATCAGAACCACTTCTTCCATTTTTGAAAGGTCAATGGCATCCCTTTTATCATTCATTTTTGTCTCTTTTTTCAAGGGTTGTTTTTCATCATTTTTGGTATTTGATTTATTATCTTTTTTTTCAGATGTTTCTTCTTTGGGTTTTTTCTCTGATTTTTTTTCGGTTGCGCCGGTTTCATGTTCTTTTAATAAGTTGGAAATATCTTCTCCATCTTTTCCTACAATAGCTAACAGGTCATTTACTTGAAGTTTTCCACCTTTGTCAATACCAATATGCAGAAGTGTGCCATCTTTATAGCTTTCAAGTTCCATGGTTGCCTTATCGGTTTCCACTTCCGCAAGCAAATCACCTTTTTTAACCTTATCACCAATTTTTTTATGCCATTCCGCTATTACACCTTCGGTCATTGTATCACTCAGGCGGGGCATCAGAATCACTTCAGCCATGATCGTATCAGAATTTTAAATATTTACGATTTAAATAAGAAGCCGTGAAATTAAGGTAAAAACAGGAATTGAACCGATTGTTAGAGCAACTGAAAGAAGTATCAGCCTAGTAATCCAATTCTAACCTTAAACGGTCCTTTAATTGTTTTACTAAAGGATACTGGGCGGCTATTTTTGCAAACTGTGCCGATGAACTCAATGGTGTTACTTCAAGTGTATGATCCTGCAAAGTTTCATCGATTTCAATTGTAAACTTTAAGGCGGTATTCCTTAATTCCTGTTGCAGGTAAATACAAGCCATATTTCTTTCCTTTTCAATAAATTTTTGCTCCAGATTATTAGAAGTGATGACCACAAAACTTTTTTCATCTTTTAATTCAAGTCGGGCCCTTTCAAAACTTGTATATGCTGGATTTTTTTCTTCCTGCAATTTGCAGCCAATGGATTTCCAAACCAAAACCAGTTTTTCGTACAGGACCGGCTCATTTAACTTTAACCCATTTCCTTTACCATTATTTTTTACCTGAGCCCTGATTTTTGCTAAAGCTCCCAGAGAAGTTTTGGATACAGGTTTCTGCTCCTCTTCCTGCACCAGGTTAATGGAGTGCTCCTTTATTTCCCGGTTATATTTTATGGAATCATTCTCTTCCTTTGGTATTTCGATCGTTAACCTGGCTTCTGAAGGTGCGAAAGTCTTTTGCGTTGCCTGACCAACTGACTTGGGTTTTATTTCCACCGGAACCAGCTTTCGGAAAGCAACGGGCCTGGCTTCATCAACCCGTTTTTTTTTAATATTATTTTCTCCCTCATTTACCAGGGTAATAGCTTGCTGCAGGTAACATAACCTTATCAATGCCATTTCCAGGTGTAATCTCTTATTACGGGCCGCCTTATAATGTAACTCTGTTTCGTTTAAAATATTTAATGCACTGATTAAAAATGATGGAGAAATCTTTTTAGCTGTTTGCTTATATTTTTCTTTAAAGCTTTCCACTACATCCAGTAATACTGCAGCTTTTTGATCATTACAAACAAGCAGGTTGCGAATAAATTCCATAAAGCCATCCAGAACAAGATCACCTTCAAATCCCTTATTATAGATTTCGTTGTATAACAATAATGCACCTGATAAATCCTGTTGCAACATGATATCCATTAATTTGAAATAATAATCTTCATCTAATATATTCAGGTGTTCTAACGTGTTAGTATAAGTTAATTCACCATTTGTAAAGCTGGATATTTTGTCAAGGATACTCAAGGCATCACGCAGGCAGCCTTCACTTTTTTGAGCAATTAACTGAAGGGAAGTTTTATCTGCTTTCATTTCTTCCTGCCGGCAAATTTCAGCCAAATGTTCCACGGTATCATTCAATGTGATGCGCTTAAAATCAAATACCTGGCAACGACTAAGTATAGTGGGAAGAATTTTATGTTTTTCAGTTGTTGCTAAAATAAAAATGGCATATGGAGGAGGTTCTTCCAGTGTTTTTAAGAACGCATTAAAAGCAGCAGCACTCAGCATATGTACCTCATCTACTATATACACTTTATACTTTCCGCCTTGTGGTGCAAACCTTACCTGGTTTACGAGTTCCCGAATGTCATCAACGGAATTATTACTGGCCGCATCCAGTTCATGTATATTAAGTGATGTGCCTTCGTTAAATGAAACACATGAATGACATGTATTACAGGCTTCTCCATCTGCCTGCTGATTTTGGCAATTGATCGTTTTTGCAAGTATACGGGCACAGGTTGTTTTACCTACACCGCGTGGACCACAAAATAAAAATGCATGCGCCAGTTGATTATTTTTTACTGCATTTTTTAATGTTGTGGTTATGGCCGATTGCCCAACAACGGTATCAAAAGTCTGTGGTCTGTATTTGCGAGCTGATACAATGAATTTCTCCATAAACCCTTATTCTTTTTTGCAATTCATTTTATAAAAAGGCGATGCTGCAAGATAAGCATCAAATAATGCCGGCTTGTATGAAAACAAAACATGTGAATAATTTGTTCGGTTGTTTTAATTCAGGATGGGGTGCCTCTTAAACTCCCTGGATTGATCGAATAAATAGCGGTAAGTGATCAATTTCCTGGTTTCTTTATCGGCAATAGTTTGGGCAATATTGATCATTTTTGGATTGAAATCACCTATCCATTGCATTTCATATTCCGTATAAGATAATTGGTGCTGTATGATTTTTGCACCTTCAACAACCATAAATGAATCGACTCCCTTTCCCTGGAAATCGGGAACTACGCCAAAAACGATTCCGGTAAATTTTTTACAGGGCTTTGTGGCTTTTACCCATAAAAATTTAAGTTTTGCGAACAGGTCGAAACGACCATGTAAGTGTTTAAACCATTGGTTGAGATCTGGCAGGTTTACCCAAATGGCTATGGGTCTATCATTATAATATGTGAACCAAATCACTTTTTCATCCATCACCGGTTTCATTTGCTGAAACATTTTAAGCACCAGATCCTTATTCAATTGTTTTAAACCACCATGTCCAGCCCAGGCTTCATTATAAACAGTGGCAAAATCCCGGGCAAATTCCGGAAGCTTTTTTTTATCGATATACCGGGCCTGGTAAGCCGGATCTTCAGCAAGCTTTGCATGCCGTTCAAAAAATTTATCTTCCAATGGTTTATCAACCATTCTGCCAAAACAAATCTGTTCAAAGAAAAGTTTAAAACCATAGTTTTCAAAAAGTGCCTTATAATATGGCGGATTATAATTGAGCATATAAACCGGGGGTACAAATCCTTCAACCAATAATCCCCACCACCTGTCTCGTTCTCCAAAATTAATGGGCCCATCCATCGCCGTCATCCCTTTACTCAATAACCAATGTTTGGCCACATCGAATAAGATATCCGCTGCTGGCTGGCTATTAATACATTCAAAGAAACCAATACCGCCAACAGGACCTTCATCACCTTTTGATTTATATTTTTTATTGGTAAATGCGGCAATGCGGCCAATCAATTCACCGGTTTCATTTTTTAAAATCCAACGGATAACTTCACCAGATCGGAAGGCCTTATTTTTTTTCGGGTTAAATATTTCCTTAACATCCTTTTCCAAAGGCTGAATATAATTAGGATCATCCTGGTTGATTATAATATTGACTTTCAAAAATTCATCAGCCGCATTTTCGTTTGTAACTTCTGATAGATTCATTTACGGGGTCGCTTTTTTATAACAGTGCCTAAAAATGGCAAATTAAAACGAATCGGGGTACTTTTTCTCTTTTTTACTATAAGGTTATTTTGAAATTCCGCGTAATAGATCTTTAAGAGAATCAGGAAATAGGAGATCATCAAAGGACCAAAGATCAAACCCGGCAAACCAAAACTTTTTAATCCAATTATAATACCGAGCACGGTTACCACTTCATGTACTTTGGCTATTTTTTTTGCCAGGAAAAACCTGATCACATTATCCGCTAAACCTAATATAATTGCACTGTAAAGCAGCAAAAACACTGCAGGTCCTGAATGCCCGGAAATGAAAAGGTAAACTACTGCCGGTATCCACACCAGCGCTGTACCTATAACAGGAATGATTGTAGCAAACGCTGTAACGATAGCCCAAAATCCAGGTTCCGGGAGCCCCGCAATCATGTAACCTATAAATCCAATCAGTCCCTGAACCAACGCAATCATAGGAACCACTACTGCATTGGCGTATGTCTGGTTAACCAATTCTTTACCAAACATTTCAATTTTTGTTCTTTTAAATGGAAGATAAAATACAATGGCTGCTTCCATCCGGTTTAAATTAATCAGCATAAAGAATAAAAAGAAATATAACATGGCGATGGTAATAAAGAAATTGATTCCCTTATTTAACACGTTCGATAAATTGCTTGTGATGGACTCCATAATATTATTTTTATTCTGAGGAGTCATCAATTGTATGTTGTATTTCGCCCGGATGCTTTGGTTAATATTGGTCAGTGTATTTTCAATTATGGCAGGGTCAGCCAGGAAAATTTTTATTTTTTCATAGAGGAGGATCACCATTAATGTTACAGGGATCATAATGATAATGAGTGAAATTACTACCACTAATGAAGCAGCACTGCCTTTTCCCCATCTCTTTTTTTTCACCAGATATTCCATGAACCGCTTACTCAAAACATAAAACATTACAGCTCCAAGAAATGCTGAAAAGAAATTAATAAGACTCACAAATAAATAAATTCCAAAAAGAAGAATGATGGCAAGAAATATGAATTTATTTAATTTATATTCCGGGTGTCTGTTTGGTAACGGAGTAGGCTGCACACCTTCAACTGGAATTATTACATCAGGTTGATCTGATTTCAAAATTGATTATTTTTTATAAAGTGTACATGAATTTACAATTTGGAGGCCATATCAATCCCAGGTAATAAAATTTAAAAAGCCGGTAAGCAGCAGTATCATTCTGCGCTTAACGGCCTTATAATAAAATAATTATTGTAGAGATTTTTCCCCCTACACAGTTCGTCAGGAATTAAACATTTTTTGTATTATTTTTTTATCATGATCATAAATATCTTCCCTGAAATTCATTCTACCTTGTTCATCAACCCAGGCTGTATAATAACTTATAAACACGGGTACCGGGTCTTTTAATTTCACATATTTTTCTTCACCATTATTCATAGCCTGTGAAATTTTTTGGGCTGTCCATTCATTATTTTTTCTTAATAAATAGTTAGCCATTTTTTCTGGTTCTTTTAAGCGAATACAGCCATGACTGAAAGCCCTTTTCTCACGGTCAAACAAGGATTTCGCTGGTGTATCATGAAAATATATATTATAGCTGTTTGGGAAAAGGAATTTTACTTTTCCTAATGAGTTTCCTGGCCCGGGTAATTGCCTGATGGTAGGTATAGTGCCATTTTCTGAAACTACTTCCATATTATTCTTTACCAGGTAATCCGGATTATTTTCTATGGCTGGTAATATTTCTTCTTCCACAATGCTGGATGGAATATTCCAGTATGGACTAAATACGATCTGGTTAAGATCGCCGGTAAACATCATTGTATTATGACCTTCCTTTCCCACAACAACATCCATTGAAAAAACCTTATTATTTCCTTCATAAGCATGCACAACAAATTCAGGAATATTTGCAATCAGCAGATTACCTTCAGGCCTGTTAGGCATCCAGCGCATCCGGTTAATGTTAACCATTATCTGTTTCAATCTTTCAAGAGCAGGTACGTTCAAATCATTTAAAAAAGCTTCTGAAATTTTTCCATCATCTTTATAACCAAAGCTTAATTCAGCATTTTTTATCGCTATTTCCAATGTGTCATTGAATACCTGGCTCGAGTCTGGGTTAGCCAGATCTCCGGAAATTTGTAATCTTTTTTTCAATGCGACTATAGAAGGAGATGAGGAACCTTTTTTTACTTTCATGACTTCCGCAGGAACAACAGGCCAGCCACCTTCAACAGTGATTTTATGATAGCGGGCTAACTGGTCTTTCAATAACCGGTAATTATTACTCACATCTTCAAAATATTTATCATCATTATGCTTCTTTTTGATGAGGGAATCGGAAAGGGAAATAGCATCTTCTCTTTTGAAGGGTATAAATCGTTCCATTTCCTTTCGTCTAACATAGCCCTTTTCATAATTTTGTAATGTGTAATCAATAAAATGTTGCGTAAGTGTAAGTTCTGTCTCAATAATTGATTCGTTACTTTCATTTAAACGCAGTGTATCCTTAATAGCATAGTTGTCCATCTTTTTCGTAAATTCTTTATCATTCAAAGTTGTACTATCATTAATATAGGTAGTATGATACTTGTGCAGGTTCCAAAAGCCGCGGGCTTGTTCTGTAAGGCCATTGCCCGTAAACCATGCAAACTGGTAGTTACGGGTATTATAAAAACTGCGCATGCGGCGTACTAAACTATCGCTCAATTTTTTGTCGGCAATAAATTTTTCCATTCTCATACTATCCAGGAAAAGATCGCTGTACGAATTTGCTTTAGTAATACTATAATCTCTTTTAGAAACTTTTTTCTCAATTTCAGCTTTTTCACTTTCTTCTTCAGAATTTGTGCAGGAAATTATCAGGAGGCTGCAAAGGATAAAGAATACAGGTATTTTTTTCATATGTTGACCATATTGCAAAAGGTATGCCTGAGCTTAATAAGCCAATAGGGTGATTTTGAAAACCGCAAAGTGTAAAAATAAAAAGACGAACATTTTCCGAATTTCGCTTTTAAGATTGTCGGAAATTTAACCCATCTCCCTTACCTTTGCGCCCTGAAACCCAAAAGGGTTACATCTAAACATATTCCGTAGCATTACGGGAAATTAAAACCTTAATATGGCTATAACAGGTAAGATCAAACAGATCATTGGCGCCGTAGTTGACGTACAGTTCGATGGCCAGTTACCAGAAATTTATAATGCATTAGAATTAAAGCGGCAAAACGGGGAGATCCTTGTTTTGGAAGCCCAGCGGCACATGGGGGAAGACAGCGTTCGCTGTATCGCAATGGATGGTACTGAAGGTCTGATGCGTGGAATGGAAGTAATTGATACAGGCGCAGCCATCAAAATGCCTGTTGGTGATGCTATACGTGGTCGCTTGTTTAATGTAACGGGAGACCCCATTGATGGTCTTCCTGCGGTATCCAAAGAAAATGGCCGTCCCATTCACTCTCAGCCACCGGCTTTTGAAAACCTGAGTACTTCTTCAGAAGTTTTGTTTACAGGTATTAAAGTTATTGACCTCATCGAACCCTATTCAAAAGGTGGAAAGATCGGTTTGTTTGGTGGTGCCGGTGTGGGTAAAACAGTATTGATCCAGGAATTGATTAATAATATTGCCAAAGCTTATTCCGGCGTTTCTGTATTTGCCGGTGTAGGTGAACGTACCCGGGAAGGAAATGACCTGATGCGTGAAATGATCGAAGCAGGTATCATGAATTATGGCGAAGAATTTAAAGAAAGCATGGAACACGGTGGCTGGGATCTGAGCAAGGTGGATATGGAAGGCTTGAAGGATTCAAAAGCAACTTTCGTTTTCGGACAAATGAATGAACCTCCCGGTGCACGTGCCAGGGTGGCCTTGTCCGGATTAACCATTGCCGAATATTACCGGGATGGCGAAGGCCAGGGAAAAGGACGCGATATCTTATTTTTCGTTGACAATATCTTCCGTTTTACGCAAGCAGGTTCCGAGGTATCCGCATTGTTAGGCCGTATGCCTTCAGCCGTAGGTTATCAGCCAACACTTGCCACCGAAATGGGGCTAATGCAGGAAAGGATCACCTCAACCAAAAATGGTTCAATCACTTCCGTACAAGCGGTTTATGTGCCGGCGGATGACCTTACGGATCCGGCTCCGGCAACCACATTTGCTCACCTGGATGCTACAACGGTATTAAGCCGTAAGATCGCTGACTTAGGTATTTATCCGGCGGTTGATCCTTTGGATTCTACTTCGCGTATCCTGACACCCAAAATTGTGGGTGATGTGCATTACGATTGTGCCAATAAAGTGAAGTTGATATTACAGCGTTATAAAGAATTACAGGATATCATTGCCATTCTTGGTTTGGATGAATTGAGTGATGAGGATAAACTGGTTGTAAGCCGTGCCCGTAAAGTGCAGCGTTTCCTTTCGCAGCCTTTCCATGTTGCAGAAGCGTTTACAGGATTAAAAGGGGTGTTGGTTCCCATTGAAGAAACCATTCGCGGTTTCAACATGATCATGGATGGTGAAGTTGATGAATATCCTGACGCAGCCTTCAACCTGGTAGGTTCCATTGATGATGCAATAGAAAAAGGTAAACAGATGCAGGCGAAGGCGCAGGGATAAAGCCCCCTGTCCCTACCTACCCCGATTTTCATCGGGGCTAAAGGGGGAACTTAGGCTCGTGTTTCATTATTTATTTGATAGTTCTTAATAATAAGTTGTTGTTGTGTAGCCAAGCATTTGTTTTTCATGGCGTCTTCGTTGCGTCGCACTCTTCAACTTCCAGTTCTTTAATCAACTTTAAAAAAACGAAAATTCACTTACGGTTCTCAGAGCTGTGAGTGGCAAGCCTCCCCTTCGGGGAGGTTTGGAGGGGCTTGATTTATGAATCTTATCATATTAACACCAGAAAAAAAATTGTACAGCGGCGAAGTTTATGGCGTGCAGTTACCAGGCATCAGCGGTTCCTTTGAAGTGCTTGACAGGCATGCGCCTCTGGTCAGTGCTTTACAATCGGGCCGTTTAAAAGTGCTGAAGGACAAACAAAATCACCTGGCTCATTATGATATTCAAAGCGGTTTTGTAGAAGTGCTGAATAATAATGTAACAGTTTTAGTAGAAGGGGCAAAAGTGGTGGAATAACATAAAATGATCCAGTTAAAATGAGTTCCGGAGCAATCCGGGACTTTTTTTTTAGCCCTAATCTTAGTATTAAGATAAAATTTTAGGAAGATTAATATGTGGCACATTATTTTAATAACATATTTGTTTTAATTGGTCTATTTAATTAATTTGTTACAATCGCTTTGTTTTAGGTAACTAAAATTAGCTGATGATAATGTATGGCCGAGGTTATTGAAACCCTAGTGGCTTGTTTTTGCGAAAATGATATTTATATGAGCGGGTTGTTTACCATTGACACTAAAAAATTTACGATAAGGCATCTGGAAAAATTTTCAGGGATCAGAACACATACTTTAAGAACCTGGGAACAGCGCTATGATTTGCTTAGCCCCCAAAGAAGCGAAACCAATTATCGTATGTATTCTATTAAGGAAGCAAAAAAAATATTGAACATTGCATTATTAAACAAAAATGGGCATAAAATATCGTTCCTGTCTACATTAACGGATGCTGAAATAGAAAACAGGATCCATCAGTTCACCAATGATTATAATAAGATAGAAGTTGCCATTATTGATCTTATTATTAAAATGTATTCGATGAATGCTGAAGGTTTCGAAAAGGTTTTGGAGCATTGCAGACGCACATGGAACATTGATATTATGTTGAAAGAAATTATTTATCCATTTCTTATCAAAACGGAACTGTTATGGCATGGTAACCGCCTGAGCGAGGAACATTTTGCAATACCTGTCATCCGAAAAAATATTATTCTGGGAATAGAAAATGCCGGCGACGCCTTAAATAAAGACCAGTATGTTTTACTCTTTCTTTCCAATCAAAACCAGTTTGATCTGGCTTTGTTGTACACACACTATTTACTGAAACAGAATGGCACCCAGGTATTGTACATGGGCAATGATGTTTCGGTCGATAACATCAGGGTAGTGCTTACCCAAAAAAAGGTGGATTTTTTATTTACCTACTTTCCACAAAAAAATCATTTTCCATTAAACCAATTAACCACCCTGATCAACGAATGCTCCCCAGCTTCCAAATTAATAATTACCACTTATCCCGGAACAGTGGCAATTCCTCCTCTTCATAATTTATCGCACATGAGTTTTGATGAAGCCCTTGCGTTTCTTACTCAATAAAACTTTGTAACTGCCGCGTTTGTGTATTTAAGTCAACAGTTTATTATTCCCCACTAAATTGTTTATCAAAAGTTATTATTTCCTTGTATCTGATTAAGCAAAAGGGGTTGCATGTTAAATAAAAACCAATGGAATAATTTTTACGTATGTTATATTACAGACCTTCTATTTATTGAATGCAAATAGCTGTTAAAAGACTGGTGCTGTTTAGCTGTGTTTTATATAAATGAATAGTTGCCTGTTGATACTTCCTTTATCCCCTGAAAAATATATTTAGACAATCAGAATAATAATATATTTTCTTTCCTATAAAAAATCTTCAGGTACATGCCTTATTGATGCGTAACCTATGTAATAAAAACTGTAATATTTTTTCATCATTAAAACCATTGTTATGGCTAAAGAAATTATCGATCAAAGCGAAGCGCTTTCTCCCGGTATGTTAAATGCCCAGGTAAGCCGTCGTAAATTTTTTAATTATGCAGGTGTGTCAGCGGCTCTTATGGTCACAGCCTCTTCATGTCAAAAAGACTTACGGGGTGGT
>JACCYQ010000081.1 GCA_013696395.1 Chitinophagaceae bacterium | reverse complement strand
CATAAGCATCAATGCCTGCCTGCTGAAATAAATGCTGCCAGTCTTTTGTTCTGAAACTGCGGGCAACCGATACCGGAGCATCGTTTTTTACAAGGTAAGAATTACTGAAAAATCTGGTGATGTATTTGATCAGGAACCATGCCAGCCAATGTCTCTGCAGGTCATTGATAAAAAATCCTTTTTTACTTTCCCTGAATTGCCATTGCAACAAGGATATTAATTGTTCATTGGTAAAATGATGACAAAATAAAGATGAAAAAATAATATCCGGATGTTCATCAAAACTAACTATTGCATAATCACTGCAGATCCACTCACAAGGAAGTTGCGGGTATTGCTGCCTGGCAAATGCGATACATTCCGGGTTAATATCAATACCTGTAAAATGAACATTTATATTTTTTTTGTTACAATATTTATAAATGGCAAACAGGTTATCTCCACCCCCGCAACCAATTTCGCATACATGAATTGGGATATCCTGTTCAATGAATTTCCTTATACCTTTTAAAGTTATTGCATGCCCACCAAGTCGGTTATTGATGATATTTAATTCTTTTAAAGTTTGCGCCATGTCATCAAAAGGGATATCATCAGCATCCATCAATTCTTTCTGGTTACTGCGTTGGCTTAAGTCGATCATGCAGATAAGATAAAACTTTCCATGGTTAATCCCGGACCAAAAGCCGCACCAAAAATCCTCGCAGGTTTTTCCTGCTTCAAAGCTTTCATTATTTTTTGCAAAACAAATAGTACTGTAGGTGATGACATGTTGCCGTAATCTTTCAACACTTCATAACTGAATTGCATTTGCCCGTTTGTAAAATCAAGGCTTTTATGTACGGCCTCTAAGATCTTCTTACCACCGGGGTGAATGCACCAATGGGTAATTTCTTCTTTACTGAGATTTGCTGCTACTAAGGCATTATTGGTTAGTTCATAAAAATTTTCCTCTACCAATTCTGCCACATAACTGCTTAAAGTCATCAAAAAACCTTTCGAAGAAAGTTCCCACGCCATATCCTGTTTGCCTTTTGGAGCTATGATAGAATAGAAATGGTCAATGCTTAAACCTTTATCTTTCCGGTTGCCACTAACCAACATAGCTGCAGCCCCATCGCCAAATAACATACTGCTGGTAATATTATCAACCGTATATTCTTTCTGAAAATGCAGCGTACACAATTCTGTGCATACTATTAAAATGTTTGCATGCTTATCAGCTTTACAAAATGCATCCGCCATTTTCAACGCATGAACGGCAGCATAACAGCCCATAAAATTGACTGAAGTCCTGAAGGTGGTGGAAGGTAAATCCAGCATATCTACCAATTCCAGGTCCAACCCTGGATTACTCATTCCTGTACAACTCACTGTAATCAGGTGAGTAATTTTTTTTGAAGGCACTTCACCCAGGCAATTTTGTATAGCATCCATAGAAAGTTTGGCTGCATATTGCTTAAACCATTCCAGCCTTTTTTCAAGCCGGGGAAAAGGTTCAAGATTTTCTGAAGGAGTATAAAATCGCCAGCCTGTAGCTGGTAAACTATAATCTGGAATCACTGAATAACGCGTTTCAATTCCACCTTGCCTGTAAAGAAATTTTAATTTTCTTTTATCAGATTCTGTTGGTGCATACACGCTTTGCATAAAGTCCAGGATATCTTCCTGCTTATGTTTAAATCGGGGGACTGCCGTTCCTATAGATATTATCTTACTCAAAAAATCGCCAGATTAATAATATTAAAAAAGAAAGATTTGTACAAGTTGCAGCCAACCAATTCATACGCATGGTGTTTTTAAAGTTAGCGGCATTATTATCTTTTTTTACCTGTAAAAACCATTTAATGAAATAAACGATAATGGGTATAAAAAAGATGCTTACAACAAGTAATTTACTGATCTCATTTTTTAAAATAAAGAATTGTGCCATGAAGATCCATGCCGCCAGGTATATCAGTGCACAAAAAATAAAAGTTCCGTTATAACCCAGTTTATAACTAAGCGTTTCAACGCCATCTTCAAGGTCCTGTTGGTGCTGGTATATTTGGGTAAGGGGGTAAAATCCGCCAATTAACAATGCACAAATCAACATTCCTTGCCAGGGCACCTGCAAACTTTGCTCAATATTACTGCCATAATAAACCAGCCAAAAAGTTAAAGCACCCTGGAAAATGATAACCGTGAGGTATCCCCAAAAAGGATATTTTTTTAAACGGATACCACGGTAACTATAAGCTTTAGATGCCCCGATATATAGTGGCATGATAAATCCAAACAATGGGCTGACGAGGAAGCCCAGCAAAATACCAAGCAGATCCAAACCGATGGTAACATGAAATAATTGCTTTGAAGGCAAAGGAGGCTGCTCTATTCCTCCTATAGAGCCGGTATCCCGGTCCATAAAGCTATTATACCCATTACTGGCAGGGTAGATGAGTAAATGGAGAATTATAAAGATTAAAATAGCTTTAGGCCAATTGATTTGAGGCACCTGCGACAATGCAAATAAATATAATGGAGAAAGGAAAAAAGAAAACGGAATGCGGAGCAATTTTATGGTAGAAGCTGAAAGCATATTGCTGAAAATTATTTAAATCTTTTTAGCCTCTTTTATTCAAAGTATAAATTCTTTATGATCCAGGTTATTTTGTAGCTATCACATCTTTAATCAGTGGAAAAATTTTTGAGAGAACATCCTTCACTGATTTTTCATCCACCCATTTTATTTCTGTAATATCTTCTTCAAGTTGTGGGGTAAAATGCTGATTTTTTTTTGCCTTCATTTTATACCAATGACTTTCTTTTAGCATGAATTTGGTGCCTTCATGATAGGTATGGTAAGTGATCAATAATGGTGAAATAAGTTTAACGCCTTTGGCACCCGTTTCTTCTTCCACTTCTCTAACTGCACAAACTTCCAACGATTCACCTTTATCCAGTTTTCCTTTAGGCAGGTCCCATTTTCCCTTTCGGAAAATCATGAGGATGTCCCCGTTTTCATTTTTAACCAATCCACCGGCTGCCTGTATCAATTTGAATTTTTTGAAGAATAATTTTTTAAGTTCTTCAAGGTTATTATGTTGAAAAACACCGGCATGAACCTGGGGTTGTTGCATTTCAAAGATCATCGTTTTTACGGCATGCAAGTCCAGTTCATCCATGAACATGGTATCATCATGATGCAGGAAGGGTTCAATTGTTTTACAAATCTCATCACATAGAAAAAGCGGTTTATCGTTGAAGAATATTTTTATGAACATGCCGCTAATTTATAGCGAATATAAGCCGCAGCAACTAGTAAACTAAGTTAGGTTGCTGATTTTTGTTGCCTTCAAACAATTGAAACCTTAGTTTTGCGCCATGACAAATGCAACTGTGATAGCTGGTAAATTATTGCAGGCGGAAGCCGTTCAATTGAGTCCATCCAAACCCTTTACCTGGGCCAGTGGTTGGAAGAGCCCGATATATTGTGATAATCGCAGGGTACTTTCTTATCCATATATCCGCGATTTCATTAAATCTGAAATGTGCAATATTGTTTTTGAAAAATTTCCTGATGTGGACCTTGTAGCTGGTGTCGCCACCGCAGGCATTGCCTGGGGTGCCATGGTTGCAGACCAGTTAAAGCTTCCTTTCATTTATGTGCGACCTAAACCCAAAGAACATGGCCTTGGTAACCAGATAGAAGGATTTTACCGGCGTGATCAAAAGGTTATTGTGATTGAAGACCTCGTTTCTACGGGTAAAAGCAGTTTGCAGGTGGTGGATGTTTTAAAAAATGAAGGCATTGAAGTGGCAGGCATGGTATCTATTTTCACTTATGGCTTCCCGGTAGCCTCAGAAGCTTTTAAAGCTGCAGGTATTGAGTATTATTCCCTTACAGATTATCCAAGCCTGGTGGCACTTGCCTTGGAACGTGAAACCATTCAGCCTTCTGAAGAGGAAGTTTTGTTAAAGTGGCGCGATGATCCGGCAAATTGGACAGGCGTTTAGTAAATTGCGTTTAACTAAATCGAGTTCAATGAAAACTTTATTTTTATCCTTTCTTTTAGTTGCAGGTTTAAGCTTTGCCGGCAATACACAAACCAAAGCTGTTCAAACTGCAAAGATTAGTACCCCTGGAGTAGGCTGTGAGGAATGCAAAAAACGTATTGAAACCTACCTGAACAGGCATGACGGTGTTTCTTATATCAATGTGAATTACCGGCGCAAAGAAACCAATGTAAAATACTGGACCGATCGAACCGATATTGAACAAATCAAAACCGCCATTGCAAATATTGGCTACGATGCAGATGATGTACCTGTTAGTGAAGATGCTTACAAAAGATTGCCAAAAACATGTAAACGAACGGAAAATGGGGGACTACCCAAGCACTAAAAATCTGATAAAGTCCATCCTTGTGATGGGCTTTTTTTATGGAGATGGGTGAAAAGATTAATCATCCAGGACATTCTCAGGGCATTCGATTGAATAAAAAGTTCTTTTACCTTAAGAAATCCATAGATTGTTTTTGCTGAATATTGAAAGGATAAGTTTTGAAAAACCCAGCTTTACCCAATTTCGTACTTCCCTCTGCTCTTAATAAAACTTCTTTTTGCAACAAGATCGCTACCGGGTTTTTTAATAATTCCCTCATTAATACATTTCCTTTCAAACGGACAATGAACGACGAGTTGGCAGAAATAGAAATCGTAGTATCCTGCTCCAACCTGCCGAGGTATATATTATCTACATAGAAATCACCCACTGTTTCTTTCAGATTAACGCCAAAATTATTGGGGTTAAAAAGTTCCACATCCAGGCTCACACCGGAACTGTCAATACCCGCATTTTCAACATTGAAATTTTTGACTGACCTGAATTCGGGTTCCTGGATTTTACCACACGAGAATAAAATAGAACAACTCAGGATCAATAAAAGGACAGGGAGGTGTTTTATCATGCTAAAATTAATTGACATGCAAATTAGCATAAACTTCTTTTCCATGGCAGGAGTGGCTTAACTTTAGCATTTATATACGACTAAATTATTTAGTTTATGGCCACCTAATTGATAAAAATTTAGAAGCCAATTTTTATAGTATTTAAATAATATCATAAGTAATTAGTTAAATGTCAATTATGAGGTCTATTTTAATATTTGTTATAGAACCATACAATCCAAAAATGATTTAAATACAATTTTAAATTTTGTATTAAATTAAATATTAAATTAGTGAAATTATTAGTTGAAAGTCAATACTTAGCACCTGTTACCTTGTATTTGACTTTAGAAGAAAATTCAAATATAGTTTTTGAACAATTTGAAGCTTATCAAAAACGTAGTTTTCGTAACCGCTGTATCATTGCCGGTGCAAATGGTCCGGTTTCGTTAAGCATTCCCTTACACGAAGGAAGAGAGCAAAAAAAATTTATCCGGGATATCCGGATCGCTAATCAATATAATTGGCAGGATCAACATTGGAAAACTATTGTATCATCTTACAACCGGTCGCCCTGGTTTGAATATTATAAAATGAGCCTGGAAAAATTTTATGTAAGAAGATTTGAATTTTTATTCGATTTTAATGTTGAACTTTTTGAATGGACAATCAAACAATTGGAAATAGACAAAGTGTCAGCATTCACTGATCGCTTTGTAAAGCAATATGATGATCAAGAATGGTTGGATCTCAGAAATAAAATGCTACCTAATAATTATCAAACATTCAGGACACCTTATTACAGCCAGGTATTTATAGAGCGATCTGGCTTCTTACCAAATCTTTCTATTCTGGATCTATTATTCTGCGGAGGAAAAAATAGCCTGAGACTCTTGAAATCAGTTTTTTAATTTACCTGCACCACCTCTCCATCGACCTTTTTACCTAAATTGTTTATCCGGGTAAAAGACCCGCTATCGTTACCAAATGACCAAAAACTACCTGCTTTTTACCTTCATGGTAACCTTTATTTCCGGTTACCTGGAAGCACAGGATTTTTCTAATAAAGGAAAAGAATTCTGGATTGCTTACCCTGCGCATCTTGATGGTACAGGATCAGTTATGGGTATATACATAACTTCTGATGTTAGTACTACCGGAA
>JACCYQ010000042.1 GCA_013696395.1 Chitinophagaceae bacterium | reverse complement strand
TAAACGTTTTCTCTAATTCTTCCATGGTAGATCCTTTGATAAACATGCCGTGTGCGGCCAAATCGTAGGCTTTTTTAATCTGCGAATGTGAGGCAGAATTTGACCAAAAAATAAAGGGAACTGTTTTATACCTTGTTTCAGGATCGCTTAATAGCTTTTCTCTTATTTCGAAACCGTTCATTTTTGGCAGGTTAATATCGCATATAATAAGGAAAGGGTTTTGTACATCCTGGTTCAGCCTTTTTATTAGCTCTTCTCCACTGTTAAAGAAGACAAGTTTATTCTTCAAACCAATTTTGTTCCACACTTCCTGCACAATTTCTATGTCATCCAGGTCGTCATCAATAATGTATATAGGATGTAAGTTCATAGTTATATTTGTTGATTTATTGGGGTTACTGAATGTACAATTTTTAAAAGTTAACGCTTGCCAGGTATTTACTTTACAATTCTTTTGCCGCGGAATGTGCGTTCCATTTTTTAATAGTTAAGGTTCCCGTACTCCTTACTATATACTACCCATTCAATGGCGCTCCAAAGGCAAAATAACATGAAATGCAGCTCCATTTCCTTCTTCTGATTGTGCATAAATCACGCCCCCGTGGTATTCTGATATCTTTCTGCATAAAGCGAGGCCAATGCCGGTACCTGGAAATTCCTGGCGGTCATTTAACCGTTGAAAAATAACAAACACCTGCTCGGCATACGCAGGACTGAATCCCATTCCGTTATCCTTAATAATTATTTCAGAATAGTTAAATGCAGCATTCAGATTTGCATGTTGGCCGGCTTCATCGGTGGTAAGAATTTTATGAGAAATATGGATGACCGGTTGAATACCCTGCCTCGAAAATTTAAGTGCGTTACTCACCAAATTCTGAATAAGTTGATGCATTTGCACCGGAACTGCATCAACAACCGGTAATCCTTCATTTTGAATAAGCGCGCCTTTTTCTTCAATAAGCAGATCAAAATCAGTTGTTACGTTTTGCAGGATTTCATTGAGGTCAGTTCGCTCAAACTTGTCTCCGGTTTCATAAATACTCGAATAAGCAAGCAGGTCTTGTATGAGGTCTCTCATGCGCAAGGCGGAACGGTTAATTTTTTCGAGGTAGTTTTTGCTATCCTCATTTAGCGTATCGTTCGAACGATCTGTTACCAGTTTGGCAAAGGTCATGATCTTGCGAAGGGGTTCCTGCAGGTCATGCGAAGCCACATAAGCATATTGGGCAAGATTTCGGTTACTGATTTGCAACTGCTGGTTGTTTTCTCTAAGTATTTTGCTGAATTTAATACGCTGCATTTCAAACTCAGCCCGCCTGCCAATTATTTTTAGCAGGGCGGATACATATTCATGGTTCGGGATTTCTTTTTTGTGCATTACAGCTACAATACCTATTTTGTTTCCATCAATGTCAGTTAAAGGATAGCCTGCATATCCTTCCGCATCGAACCGCTGAATAATTTCATTCTTTGGGAAACTAACCAGGCAATCTTTCGGATAACTGTAAATCGTGCCGCGTATTACCTGTTCGCAGGGTCCATCAGTTAAGGAATATTCAATATTGGGAACAATGTTTCCATTAGCTCTAATGGCAATGGTGTTAATGCTGAAATTATTTATTTCTTTTTCCGCCAGTTCTCCAATAAATACACAATCCATCCCTGTTTTTTTTGCCAGGTAGGCAACCAGCGAACTGAAAAATTCCTCGCCTGTTTTATAACTCGCAAAGTCCTCGGCAAACTCCAGCAAAATTTTTTCTTCCGCAAGGGTTTTTTGTTCATGTATATCGGTAATTGTTCCTACCCACATAATCACCTTTCCATTCTCATCTTTCTGTGGCAGCCCCCGGCTCAAATGCCACCGGTATTGGCCATCGTGGCGCAAAAAGCGGTGCTCTAATAGAAATTCAATACCGCTTTCAAGGGATTGTTGCCATCGTTGTTGATGGGCGGCCAAATCATCGGGATGAATAATCTTTTCCCAGTTCCAGTCTTTTAATTCCTGAAAACTTAATCCTGTATAATGAACCCATTGCTGGTTGAAATAATTTACAACGCCATTGTCATCGGTTGTCCAAATTTTTTCAGGCACTGCATCGGCAAGAAATCTATTTTTTTCCAGGCTTTCCACCAATTGCCGCTCCGCTGTTTTCCTTTCCGTTATATCTGCAATGGCAAGCAGTATCAGTTTTTCCTTGTCGCTTTCTCTATGTATTTCCCAGGCATTCAGGAGCATGATACGCTCTCCGATAACTGGAAAAATGTGTGTCACTTCATAATCAAACACTTCTTTTTTGCCAGGAAGAATACTTAGCAGTAAAGTACGCAGCGCCGGGATATCCCATTGGTTATTCCCTAACTCAAAAAGCAATTTCCCTTCCGTGTCTTTCTGCTTTACTTTAAATGTGTTGTAGAATGAATTGTTTGCGGTCCTTATAAACAAGTCTCTATTTAAAACAAGCAGGGGTTCGTGTAAGGAGGCAATTATGGCGTCGGAATATTTGCGGGCATCGGTTATTATTTCATTCCGCTCAAACAGTTCCTGGTTTACAATGGTTAATTCCTCATTGCCTGATTGAAGTTCTTCCTTCGTGGTTTCCAATTCTTCGTTGAGGCTTTGCAGTTCTTCGCTTCCCGAAAGCAGCTCCTCGTTAGCCGATTGTAATTCCTCATTAGAAGCTTCCTGGTCTTCCGTAATAGCCCGCATATCTTCTCTCGCCTGGCCAAGTTCCCTTTCCAGTTGCAGTATCCGCATGTCTTTTACTTCGGTCATTTCCTTACCCGTTACCTGCCTGGGCTTATTTGTTTCCAACACCACACTTTCCTGGAAAAGCACTAAATAAAATGGATCAATGGTTTTCGGCAACGGTATCACTTTAATGTTCACCAGTCTGTCAATACCGTTTAATTGTATGGCCACACCTTCTTTAGTGGCAGGGCCGTTGGTTGTTTTTGCCTTATGTATTACGCTCCGCAATTCAAAACCCAACCCATCGCGGGCCATTTTTATCAGGTTTAGGTTTGGCTTTCCGGGCGAAGGCATCAAATAGGCGCCAGTGTCGCCACGAAAATGAACAATGTCTAACTGCTCATTAATCACCACACCGGCAGGTGTAAATTCCTGGAGCAGTATTTGGTCGGCCGTTTTTTGAAAGTCAAGTTTTATATCTTCCACTTTCAATAAAGTTTTTACTGCTTCTTTAGCCTCTGGTCTTTTGCGTTCGGCAGCAGGTTGTACAAACCTGCTGGTCACATCTTTTTTTAAATAGATTTTTTCAATCTTGTCAATGGTTTTAAACAGGTCGGCCTGGCCACCGGTTGTTTCTGATTTCCCAAGCACCAAAAATCCTTTTTCATTTAACGAGTAATGAAAAGTAGCAAGGGCTTTTTTTTGTAAAAAAGGTTCCATGTAAATCAGCACATTACGGCAAGTAATCAAATCCAGCCTTGCAAATGGCGGATCTTTCAGCATATTGTGGCCGGCAAATACAATCATGTCCCTCAGTTTTTTTTGAACCTGGTATTGGTTATCCACTTTTGTAAAAAATTGTTGCAGGCGGCTGTCGGAAACACCTTCCAACTGGCCTTTTGTATAAACGCCACGCCTTGCCGCTACGATGGCTTTTTCAGAAATATCCGTAGCAAACAACTGAATTTTTATACCTAAAGGATTATCTTCCAAAATCTCGCACAAACTGATGGCGATGGAATACGCTTCTTCGCCGGTGGAGCAGGCCGCTATCCATACTCGTAATGATCCATTCCTTTCTTTTCCTTTTATAATTTCGGGAAACACTTTATTTCTTATTGCTTCAAAAGTAGCCGTGTCTCTAAAAAAAGCGGTAACCGGAATGAGTACATCGTGAAAGAGCAAGTCTAATTCAGCCTTGTTATCTTTTAAATAATTGAGATAGGCAGTAAGGTCATCCATTTTGTTGATGGCAATTCTCCTGGCTATTCGCCGCCTTAACGTACTTTTTTTGTAATAACTAAAATCTACCTGCCTGTGTATGCGAAGCAGGGCAAGGATTTGATTAAATATCTCTTCGTCTGCAGGCGGCGTTGCGGCGGTTTCAGTCAGTACCACTTCCTCAATGTGCTTCGGCAAATTCATTTGAATTAACTGCGTTGGCATTTCCTCCGGCGGCAAAATAAAATCTACCACGCCTGCATCAATGGCACTTTGCGGCATACCGTCATAACCGGCTGATTGTTGATCTTGTGCAAATGTAATCCCTGCTGCCTCTTTAATGGCTTTAAGCCCCAATGTGCCATCTGTTCCGGTACCGGATAGCACAATGCCGACGGCCTGGTTTTCGTGCACCTCGGCTAAGGATTTGAAAAAATAGTCAATAGGCCGGCTTATTGTTTCTTTTGATGGGCGGGGACTGAGTTTAAGTACGCCATCTGTTGCAAGAAGCAGTTTGTTTGGTGGAAGGATGTATATATGATCGGCTTCCAGGGGTATGTTATCTGAAATTTCATGAACGGGTAGGACGGTTTGTTTAGCAAGAATTTCAGTCAACATGCTTTCGTGTGTCGGGTCTAAATGCTGCACCAGTATAAAGGCCATTCCGGAGTTTTCAGGAATGGCTTTTAAAAAACGTTTATAGGCATCAAGGCCACCCGCAGATGCGCCAATACCCACAACAGGAAAGGGTTTGCCGGAAGTCTTACCCGTGTTAATTTCAGAAGTTTGCGCCATAAACTAAAGGTGTTTGTGAATAGAAATCAGCAAAAGGCAAAAGATAATAAACAACTATTAGATGTATAATTCGAACCTTGCACCAGTTACATAAGATGAAACTACCAATTTAAAGTGGTTTTTTAATTTATAAAGTACAGCTTCATTCGGTATATGGCTAACAATTCAGTACCTTCAACCTGCAATGAACTCCAATAAATACTATATCGTTGATGATGATGCAGAAGATAGAGATCTTCTTATGGAAGCCTTGTATAGTATTGATAGTGGGAGCCAGTGCTTTACCGCAAAGAATGGCGAGGAGGGCCTTCAAAAATTAGCTGAAGATTTAATTCCATTGCCCGATTTTATTTTTTTAGACTTAAATATGCCCCGGCTGAATGGCAAACAATTTTTGATTGAAATAAAAAAAATAAAAAGGTTTAGCCATATACCTGTCGTTATCTATACCACTTCCTCGGATCCGAAAGACAGGGAAGAAACGAAACAATTAGGCGCTCTTTATTATATAACCAAGCCTTACGGATTTGATGAAATTTGTAATGCATTACTGTCTGTTTTTTACTTGAAAAAAGCTGCCGTGTAATTTGTACAACTAAAGTCCGGGTTTCCGGAGGTAATACAATCCACCTACACAGCTATAACTTCTAATGCATTTGTAGTTCCCCCCCCGAACACATAGCTAAAATACAGTTGAAGAAAAATGCCTGCATAAAGGTCTTCCTACCCAATGATGCCTTCCCTTTCTTAAACTCACTGTTCCATAATAAAGGTTTCAGTTCATAGAGCAACTGTAAATCCGCCTTGTATTGGTTCGATAATTCTCTAATGTGGCCACTAAAAAATTAAAAATTAGAATCCTTAACAAGCTTATGTTTGATGAGGATTTTTATTTTATGTACTCAATCCTGCTGCCCATATTTTAGATTGTATTCTAATATGCTTTATATTTTAGCCTGGCTTTTAAGTTATAAAAGTTGCTTTTTGAATTGCTCAGATTCATTATTTCACCCTTCCTCTCTCTTCTTCCGATGCAGTAATTCTTGCTCTTTTTTCTTTCAGCATTTTATTGCCAAAGCTTTTTGTATAGGTAAGTTTAAATATCCTTCTACCTATTTGAAACCTAAAATAAGTATAGAAATTTTCTTCAGGTACATCAAACCGTGTCCGGACATTCATACTTGAAAAAATATCATCAACACCTAATTTTAAACTGCTGTTCGATTTTTTAAACTTTTTTTGTACTCCTGCATTTAATTGTCCATAAGGCTGGCTTATAGAGGCCCCAAAAGGCGCTTTGGATTGGTAAAAGCCTGATAGTTCTATTCCAAAATTTTGGGGCAGGGTAAAGCTTTGAAAACCGGAAATATTAAAATTAATATAAGACAGGCTTATGGGCTTATTATTAATGTCCGTTTCTATTTTTTGCCACGTATTATTTAAATTTATTTGCGAAAACCACCATTTTGTTACAGAAATAGGTAATGAAAAAGAGGCATTTATGCTTTGCGTGTTATTAAGGTTTTTGGCTTTAATAATTTGTTTATTACTGCTCACATCAACTTCAGTTTGAAAGATTCCTATGGAGTTAGATTCATAAGTATAACCCAGAGAAAAAACAAACCTCTTGAGTAAGTAATCTATTTTTACTGCATCCGCTATAGCAGGCTGCAGCGCTGAATTACCGGTTATGTAGGTATAAGGGTCAAGAAAAATAGCAAACGGCGCAAGGTCAGTAAATGCAGGGCGGTTAATCCGGCGATTATAACTAAAGTTGACACTATTCTTATCATTCAATTTATGAGACAGGTAGAAGGTTGGGAAAAGCTTTCCGTATTTACGGTCAACGATATTTTTTTGTGTTTCAGTACCTAAGTTAGACGTAATATATTCGTACCGTAAACCTGCTCTGATGCTTGTCTTTTCATTGGCTGCTATATTCATTGAGGCGTAGGCGGCGCTTATATTTTCTCTTAGCGCATACAGGGCAGTGAGGCTGCTATCGGACTTCCAGGCATTTTGAATTAATTCCTGAACACTTACATCGTTCGAAAATTTAGAGGCTACTCTTTTTATACCCGTTTCAAGGTTTGTTTTTGCACTTAGCTTTTTCTTATAATCAAATTGAACGGGTAAAATAGTAATGACTGTTTTTTTACCACTCCCGATATTTTCGGTACGCAATAACTGGTTGCTCTTGTTGTAATATTGATTCAGGTAGTTAATGGGATTATTGTCACTATAATATAGATAGTCGACATTAAACGTAAATTCTTCGCCACTTTTTATAATATGCTGCAGGTTAATGTTACCCATCCAGTGCTTCCATTGGTTTATTTCATCATTGTTCCCCCTTATTATTGTATCCAGCGAATTATTGATCTTGACGGTGGTATTATTGACCGCATTCATCGTCCATTTGTTATTGTAAGCAGCGGTTAATAACCCAAGTGTTGTTTTTTTTCCCAACTGATAATCGTATCCTAGCCTAATGTTATGGTTACGCTGCACGGGAAGCCTGTCGCTTCTTGTGGCTGTTTCAGTGGTTTTTCCCTGGAAGATTATTTTCCGATTTCCTTCAAGTGTCGGAAATAGGGTATTTTCCTGTCTTATAAATGAATAGGATGCATACAGGTTTCCTTTCTGTGTGCGGTAATTAAAATCAATGTTTGCGGCAGGAGCCGTTCCCCTAAAAGCAGCCATTGTAAGGGAGTAAGTTCCATTAAAACCAATATCCGGATTATCTATTAAAACAATATTAATGTAACCTGCATTGCCCGATGCATCATACTTAGCAGGTGGAGTAGTAATTAATTCAATCCGCTCCACATTATTTGCACTCATGCCATCAAGCATTTGAACTAATGCATCGGCGGGCATGTAATTGATCTTTCCATTGATCATAACATTTACCCCGTTCTTTCCATTCATTGAAATGGTGCCTCCTTGTTTATTTACAATTACCCCGGGCGATTTCTGGAGTACATCTAAAACGGTACTGCCTGCACTTGTAATGCTATTTTTTACATTTACAATCGTGCGGTCAATCTTTTGTTCAAATAAGGGCTTTTTTGCAGTTACAGTTACACTATTCAGATTAATGGTTTCAGCTTGTAAATGGATAAGACCTACATCGAGCAACAGCGTTTTTATGATACTTATTTCGGGCAAATATTGGGTTTCAAAACCGGCAAAGCTGCAACTTATCAGATATTTTCCATCCGTAATATTTTGAAAGGAAAATTGCCCTGCATTGTTTGTTATATCCCCTTTTATTAAAGCAGAATCTACAACATTAAGTAACAACACATTTACATTTGCAAGAGGCATGGCATCGGGAGCCATTATTTTACCGGTTAATGTATTTTGAGCCTGCAAGCTAAAAAAGGCAAAGAAGGCAGTAAAAAAAACAG
>JACCYQ010000030.1 GCA_013696395.1 Chitinophagaceae bacterium | reverse complement strand
GATGAAGATTCCGTCGGGGAAGAAAAATCATCCTTTTTGGCCAGTCAAAACTTGAATCGTTTGGCTGTCTTTTTCCCCATTAAAAAATTGATCTAACACCAATTGAAAAACAGGATCGGTACCAGGTAATTCCGCAAACAAGGTCATAGATGATTTTAGTTTCATGTCATCCGGGCTGCCAAAAATTTTATTTGCATCATTCCCTGGGTTTTTTATCAATGCATTGCAAATACGTATCAACCTTTCACCCAGGACAGGATGTTTTAAGTATTCATCCGCTTCATCTATATTTTTTATGGAATAAAATTTTGAAGTCTCGCTATAACCTAATCCATGTACCTGCGGAAAAATATACCACATCCAATGACTTCGTTTTCTGCCATGCTCAATTTCTCCTAATGCAATGTCGTAATCATTTTCCTGTGCATCAATGAATCTTTGCAAATTTTTTCCCATTTCATTATGATTTATATGGGTAGCTATTTTTAATATATTTCAAAACAGGATAAACAGTTTATTTATTACTTATTGCAGAACAGTTTTCATTTTAGGAGCCAGCATTTCCGCCCATTTTTTATATTCAAGTCCTGATGGATGCAGGTTATCATTTGCAATAAGTGCAGCATTTGTAGTTGCCTCCCTGGTTGAAGGTGTGATATCTGTATAACTTACGTTGAAGGCTGCGGTGATCCGCTTATTAATGGCATTAAACCAATCTATTTCCATGCTGACTTTTGATTTATTAGCAGATGCTACAAATGGTGTGGCGCTGTAATCCGGAATGGATAATACAAACACGTTTGATTTTTTTCCACCGGCTAACTGAATGGCTTTTTCCAGCAATTGTGTGAAGCGTAATGTATAACCACTGGTATCCATTCCCTGGTACTGATCATTTACACCAATTAAAAGAGATACAACATCAAAGGTTGAAGGAGGGTTTTGATTTGCAATGGCAGATTGCAGGTTTGCAGTTGTCCAACCGGTTTGTGCAATATAAACCGGGTCATTGATATTGATTCCCTGCTGTTTTAATAACGAAACAGTTTGCGCGGGAAATCTTTCATTTTGAGCTACCGATTGCCCGATGGTATAAGAATCACCTAATGCGAGGTAAGATTTCGCGGGGGTTAATGATGGCGGAATAGAAACAGCTGGTGCAACCGTTTTCTTGTTACAGGAAAAGAAGCAACAAATGAGAATAAAAATTATTGAACGCATCATAGAATCTACGTATTAAGATGTTGAAAAGTTTCCGGTTAATTGTTAATGTTCATATTTGTAGTTGCATGAATGTTGATACTAATGAATGTTGAACAGATCATGTCGGTTTCACCCCAATTACAATGGAATATTTCCATGTTTTTTCCTGGGTCTTTTGGCCACTTTATTTTCAAGCATGGCAAATGCTTTAATTAGTTTTCGTCTGGTTTCTTTGGGTTCAATCACTTCATCAATAAAACCTCTTTCTGCCGCCAGGTAAGGCGTTGCAAATTTTTCAGCATACTCGGCTTCTTTCTCCAATAATTTTTTTGCTGGATCAGCAGATTCCGATATTTCTTTTTTGAAAATAATTTCGCTGGCACCTCTTGCACCCATCACCGCTATTTCAGCCGTTGGCCAGGCATAATTCATATCAGCGCCAATATGTTTGGAATTCATCACATCATAAGCGCCGCCATAGGCTTTCCTGGTGATGACTGTTATTCGGGGTACGGTTGCTTCACTGAATGCATACAATAATTTTGCACCATTGGTAATGATGCCGTTCCATTCCTGGTCTGTACCGGGCAAAAACCCGGGAACATCAACCAATACCAATAAGGGAATATTAAAGCAATCACAAAACCGTGTAAATCTTGCTCCCTTTACAGAACTGTCGATATCTAAAACCCCTGCTAAAAACATGGGTTGATTGGCTACAATGCCAATACTTCTTCCTGCTATTCTTGCAAAACCAACTACGATGTTTTCCGCAAAATTTTTATGCACCTCGAAAAATGACCCTTCATCACATATACCGTCAATCACTAAACGAATATCATAAGGTTGATTGGCATTTTCCGGAACAATGGTTTCCAGAACATCCCTGGTTTCATCACCCAACTCATATGGTAATTTGGGAACCACGTCTTCGCAATTCTGCGGCATGTAACTCAGTAATCTTTTTACCTGTTCAATGCAGTCCACATCGTTTGCTGCGGTAAAGTGTGTAACACCTGACTTGGTTGAATGCGAAGAAGCGCCGCCCAATTCTTCGGAAGTCACTGATTCGTTGGTCACTGTTTTTACAACATTGGGACCGGTTACAAACATATAACTGCTGTTTTCCACCATGATGATAAAATCAGTCATAGCAGGGGAGTAAACGGCACCACCGGCGCATGGACCCATGATAGCGGATATCTGTGGTATGACGCCAGAGGACAGTACGTTCCTGTAAAAAATATCCGCATAACCACCCAATGATCTCACGCCTTCCTGTATCCTGGCCCCACCCGAATCATTTAACCCGATCATGGGTGCGCCGGTTTTCATGGCCATGTCCATGATCTTGCAAATTTTTTCAGCATGTGTTTCAGAAAGTGCACCACCAAAAACAGTAAAATCCTGTGCAAATACATAGATTAATTTTCCATTGACCGTTCCATAACCCGTAACTACACCATCACCATAATAAAGCTGGTTTTCCATGCCAAAATCTTTGGTGCGATGTACAACCAATGCACCGATCTCCTCAAAAGAACCCTCATCCATCAGTAGCATAATACGTTCTCTTGCGGTTAATTTTCCTTTTTTGTGTTGAATGTCTATTCGCTTTACGCCACCGCCCAACTTTCCTTCTGCTATTTTTTCTTTAAGTATGTCAGCTTTTGATTTCATATAAAAATTTTAAGCTTTTAAAAGCTTAGGTTCATTTAATTCGTATAATCATTTTGCCAGCCTGCGTTTCCAGCTGGTAGATTTATTTTCAACAGGTTTCACGATTTTCTGTTTATCCATCCAATATTTTAATGCAACAATGGCGGCTATTTCCGCATTGGCGTTTTGCTTCTCTTTTAATTTGCCTGGTGTGTAATAATTATTTACAAAATGCGTATCAAAATTTCCAGTAAAAAAAGCATCATGTTCAAATACAAAACTGCCAAAAGGCAGGGTAGTTTCTACGCCTTCTATCTTAAAATTTTTAATGGCCTTTAACATCATTTCTATTGCTTCATTTCTTGTTTTACCATGCACGATCAATTTTGCAATCAGTGGATCGTAATAGATGGGGATCGTCATTCCTTCTTCGTAACCATCATCTATGCGTATACCCGTTCCCGTTGGTTTTTTATATGTTTCCAAAGTGCCAATAGATGGTAAAAAATTATTCAATGGATCTTCTGCATATACACGCAATTCAATGGCATGACCGTTCATTTTAAGATCTTCCTGCCTGATAGTCAATTTTTCTCCACGGGCAATCTTGATCTGTTCTTCTACAAGGTCCAACCCGGTGATCATTTCAGTAACCGGGTGCTCCACTTGTAACCGGGTATTCATTTCCAAAAAATAAAAATTCAACTGCTCATCCATCAAAAATTCAACTGTGCCGGTACTAACATAATTGCAGGCTTTGGCAACCATCACTGCAGCCTCTCCAATTTGTTTTCTTAATTCCGGGGTGATGATAGCCGATGGTGTTTCTTCCACCACCTTCTGGTGACGGCGCTGAATGCTGCATTCTCTTTCAAAACAATGAATCACATGTCCATATTTGTCTGCCAGTACCTGTACTTCGATATGACGCGGTGAGCTTACATATTTTTCCAAAAAAACTGATCCATCACCGAATGCAGATTTTGCTTCGCTGATGGCCCTTTGCATTTGTTCTTCCAGGTCGGCTTCGCTATTTACAATTCGCATTCCTTTTCCACCACCACCTGCCGAAGCTTTTAATAAAACAGGATAGCCGATTTCGGTTGCAATTTTTTTAGCAATGTTTATATCTTCTATGGCTTTATCAATGCCCGGCACCATAGGAATGTCATATTTCTTTACACATTCTTTGGCTGCCAGTTTGGAACCCATGATGCGCATGGCATCTGGACCGGGGCCAATAAAATTGATTCCTGCATCCTCCACTTTCTGTGCAAAATCTGCATTCTCACTTAAAAATCCATAACCCGGATGAATGCCATCAACAGAAAGCTCTTTACAAAAAGCAATGATCTTATCACCATCCAGGTATGATTGATTGGAAGGTGCGGCACCCAGGCAAACGGCTTCATCGGCAAACAATACATGGGGTGCATTGCGGTCAGCTTCTGAATAAACAGCAACTGAGCGAATACCCATTTTTTTAATGGTTCGTAAAATTCTTAAAGCAATCTCGCCGCGGTTAGCTACCAATATTTTTTGCATCCGATACTTTTTTTTCTGTATGATATTGTTTAATGTAATTCAACCAACACCTGTCCCTTATCTACTGCCTGTCCTGCTTTTACATGGATCTTTTTAATACTGGCATCGCAATGGATCATAATACTGTTTTCCATTTTCATGGCTTCTAAAATGATGATCCGGTCTCCCTGTTTTACTTCCTGTCCCTCAGCAACGGATATTTCCAATACCAGACCAGGCATCGGTGCCTTTATATTTTTGATTTGTTTGGCAGCCGTTGTGTCAAAACCCATTTTATCAAGCATCTGGTCAAGTTCATCATTGATCGCAATATGGTAATTTTCACCTTCTACTTCAATCACAAACTTTTTCTTATTAATATCTTCTGAGACAAGTTTCGTGTTCACAGACCGGTGGTTGCTGATCATATGAAAATTTCCCGGCGATCTGGTAATGATATTCGTTTGTTCAATTTCTTCTGCCGTAAAAGAAAATTCATATTCATTTGATTTCACTTTATAAATTATGCCTGTCGTACTCATTTTGTAAATAGCTTTATATTTATTTGTAAAAAAATATAGCTGGAAGTTCGTGGATATTTGTTGCTTCTTAATTCATTTGTTTTTACCCATTTGTTGTTCCCACAACATTTTTCCTTGACTAACTAAATGAATGTAACATTAAATTACACCAGCGAGGTATGATTTCAAAATAATATCATGGGAGCACAAACGAAAATCATGTATGAAATTAGGGTAACATCTTTACCGAAATATTTAATGTGAGCACAGAATAATGAGCTGTGAAAATGGGGAACTTTCCAGGAGATCAGTCATTAAAACGGTAAACCAGGTTCACCAATCCTGTTGAATATGTTTTTGTGTCAATTAAGTTTAACGGTATCCTGTTTTTAATATCACTAAATAAAGGCTTCCCGCTTCCCAGGATTATTGGATGAACAGCAAGACTCATTTCATCAACCAATCCTAAATTGAGTAATGAACTGGTAAGATTTGCACCACCAAATAGCCAGATGTCTTTGCCCGGTTCATTCTTAATTTTTTCAACTATTTCTTTTGTGTCTCCATTAATAAGTGTAACACCAGGTTTAACTTCTTTCAATGTTGTGGAAAACACATATTCATTCAGTTTAGGGAACCCGGGTATGGTATTGTCGCCCAGTTTAAGCAAAAGTTCATAGGAACGCCTGCCGATAAAAAGGCTGTCTATGCGTTTAAAGAAGTCCGTCATTCCATAATCCTGGTCTGTAAAGCACCAATCATATTCACCGTTTGGGCCTTCAATAAAACCGTCAAGGCTAACAGCAAGTCCCAATATTATTTTACGCATGGGAGATCATTTTAAAATAAGGCACTAATTCCGGTGCAAAGATAATCCCGGATGAAATTTGTTTGAATATATTAAGGAGCGGATAACCAACTGGCAGCAGATCGCATAAAAGCACCAGCATTTTTGTTCATCAATAAAATGGCATGTTTTCTTTTTCCAACAATATCAGGTCCCACAGACAAAAACCCGCTTTCCACACTTCTTTCTGTAAAATGCTCCCGGTATGTAGTTTCCATTTCCTGCTGCATGATATTTCCATAATACAATTGATACATTACGTTGGAACATATATCATATGATGCTGAGCGTTTTTTACCGCCTTCTTCTTCTGTTACTTCCACACCTGTTTGTTCAAACCAAACATCAAATGCTTTTATAACAATAGTTTTAATCGGGTGATTTTCTTTTATGATTGATAATAAGGAGCTGTCATGATTTTCGCCTTTTAACAAACGTTCCTCAATAATTACAGCTTCATACCTTGTTTTTGATCCGATTTCTGCTGCAAGTTCTTTTTGTAATGCTGCCACCAATTGGGCAAATAATTCCTTTTTATTTTTCCTGGCTTTCATGGATTGAGCATCATAAGAATTGATGATAAGTATTTTGGATCTATTTGAATCTTCAGGAAAATGGATGCCAGTATCAGGCAATGCAAAACAAACAACGCTGAGCATTAGTACTGAAAATAGAAGCAGGTATTTTTTGCAACTTAAAATTGCTGACAATGCTAAAAATGTTTTTATAGTTTTTCTCATGTCAAAAACTTTTGAAATATTTTGACCGTTTATTTTTCTTTAATGGAAACCCTGACTTTTTTTTCTTCGGCGCCTTCCTGCATGGATTCGGTGAGTTTAATTTTTCCGTTTTTCATGATTTCAAATTGCAGGGTCCATTGCATCGCATTGGAAGCATCCGGGTAACGGAAGGTGTTATTACCGGCAAACTCAAACTGATTACCGAAAACTTCATTCTTTACCCAAAGATGATCTTTGTTTTTAAAAATTTCTGTTGTATTCGCGTCAGCTTCACTAATGTATAAACCGGACAGTTGATCAATAGAGGCAGACTCCGCGGAAATTTTACCAGACAAGGAAGCATTAAATACTACTTTTTTTGTTCCATTGCCCAGGTTCTGCACTTCAAGAATTCTCTTTTTGGCAACAGGGGAAGATGCCCATGGATCTTTTTGAATTTTATCGTCACCGGAAAAATAAAGTTGTGTTACCAATGGCGGATAACCATCGGCAGTGATCATCATATGAAAATGCGCAGGACGTATCAACCCGCCACCTGCATCATAGGGAACAGGGAGAATTGTATTAAAGATATAATGCCCTTTCTCATCGGAATAGGTAGTGCCGCGGTAACGGAATTCATCCGTGCTGTTATCATAAACCCCTTCGCCATCGCAATGCCATAATTCAACTTTTGCATTCTTGCATGCCGTTGAACAATCATTGTTTAATATGGAACCACTCAATTCAATGTGTTCACCTTTTGCGCCATTGATAATAAGGCTGGTTCTTAACGGACTGTTTGGCCTGTAAAACGGCCCGAGTATGTCGGATGTAGTTTCACAATCTCCAATATATTTTTTACCATCAAAGCTGACGAATCCTGTTGCACTTACTGCTACCGCACAAAGGGTAGTGTTTTTAATAAATTCTCTCCGTTGCATGATAGTAGGTTAAAAGGTTACTTCATTTAATCAGCGAAATCTGCATTACCTGCAGAACAAAATTTGATAAACAAAAAAGTTTAAAAGGGGAGGAGGCTAAGGGATATTAACCCTTATTCATTACAACGGGACGGAAAGCATAGTAAGTTATTGAAAAAAAATATGAATGATAAAAGATTTCCAGAGCCGTACGATGGATGACTTCTTTGCGACTTTATGGCCAGCCACAATTAAATATAATCTGCCACGAAGACGCAAAGACACAAAGCAGCGCTAAGGATAATTCAAAATTTATCAAGTTCACAAAGCTTTTAAAAGCTGATCTCCTTCAGCCTGATGGAATGTTCTACTCTTTGATTATCGTTGGTATCCCAGATCTCCATTTTAATGACCGGGTTTCTTTTCTTCCAGTCTATGGTTAATAAACCAAAATGATTATCCATGATAGGTCCTTCGATCCTGTTTTTATTGGGCGTTGCAAAATGCCAGGTTGATGAAAGACCGCTGGAAGTAAAATCATAAATCGGATACATACCCGGTTCTTCCAGTTTGGATATCTCGCCATAATGCACATCACCCGTTAAAAACATAACGCCACTGGCTTTGGTCTTTTTTACCAGTTCTAAAAATTTTTTTTGTTCGTGCGGAAAATTGGCCCAGGCTTCATAACCATTGTATTCAATGCCAAACTGGGAGCCAGAACAAACCAGTCGCAGGTCAGCAGGTTTCTGCAATTCATTTTCAAGCCATGCCCATTGCGCTGCACCCAGCAAAGTGGAATCCGACTGCTGATAAGGTGCATAATCCAATTCATAAAAATACCGGTGATCATCTATAAACTCGCCATTGTATTTTTTCAGATCGTCTCTGAATGTGCGGTTATCCAGTAAAATGATCTGCAGTTTTTTCCCATGGGTTTCATACATATAAGAAGTGTAAATGCCATCATGGTTACGTCTTGCTGAATTGACCGGTTCATTAAAGAAGTTTAAGAATATTTCTTTTGATTCTTTTTTATATGGGTAATGCCTGCCCGCATCATTCCATCCAAAATCATGATCATCCCAGGTGGCGATGATATTGACATGCTGCTTTAAGTTTTGAAAACTGGGTTTGGCCGCCAGCATATTGTATTTGTGTTGAAGCGTATCCATGTTTTCGGTATCCCCATAAATATTATCGCCCAGGAAAATGAATAAACCGGGTTTATGTTTTACCACCAAATCAAATACAGGCAACGGGTGTTCTTCGCTGCCGCAGGAGCCAAAAGCAATTTTAGAAATATTTTTTTGGGTAAATCCGTTTAAGTAAAATATAAAGAGGATTATGGCTAAGAAACTAATGTGCTTCATTTATAAATTTTAATGGCTAACTACCAGGGCTGTTATAAAAAGGTCAATTCAATTCTATGCAAACTTAAAAGAGAATATGTTTACGCTACTATCATCCGGCTAACTTATTCCATTTGTCAGTAAGTGAAGCATAGAAAATTCCGGTTGGGGTTTTCTCTCCATCTTCATTTACGTAATTTACTTCAAGCTCCAAAAAAATTTGTGTTATTATGTTCACTTGTTCAGCCGTTAAATCAACTTTATAATAATTGGTTGATGTGTCATATGGTTTCTGATGATCGGGTTTTTCTATTATATTATTACTCAGTATGCGCTGAATTTCATTTCCTAATTCGGGCTTTTGCCTGGAAATAAGTTCTTTTAATGTCACATTCAAAGTGGTGTGATCAAGAACATCCCTTTCGTTGATGATTTCTTTATAAGTCATTTCATTCATAAGCCCCAGGCAGGGATTTACGGTTAATTTTTTTCTACGATGTCATTTTTTCGGCACAATTAAACATCCATTGAACACCAAATTTATCTGTGCAACTGCCAAAGTAATCACCCCAGAACATATCCTGTAAATCCATTTCAACCTTACCACCGACAGATAACCTCTCAAACAATTCTTTGGTCTCTGCCCTTGTATCGGGTTGAAGGTTGATATAAACATTATTGCCGAAATTAACTTTGAATCCCATGGATTCGGGTGCATCCGTTCCCATTAAGGAATGTGAGCCGAGTATACGCAATTCAACATGCATCACCAGGTTTTTGTCTTCGTCCGCAACCGGCGGATTATCATCAGAGGGCGGAATATCACTGAACCGCATCAAACCACCACCAAAAAATTCACCGCCAAAAACGCTTTTGTAATAGTTGAATGCTTCCTCTGTATTACGTTGGAAATTAAGATATGTGCTTACGCTTGCCATAGTAGTAAATTGTTGGATTAATGGTATTGAAGCTTTATCTACTTATCTATTTCCAAAGATAAGGTTGGATCAGAATATGCAAGAACCTTTAAAGAAATGAATGGCTATATGCTACCTCCTGCTTTCTGTTTCTTCAGTATGACTAAGAAAAAGTATGAATTCTTTGTAGCCTGAAACAATTTATTAAAAACACATTTAAAGTTGTTTGGTACATAAATCAGGAAGATCAATTATTCAATTTTTATAATAATTGACATATATTTAAGACACCTTTCGAAAGCTTCTCCGCTTCTATAAAAACTTTCACTCCATTTTTCTCACTTTTTTAAAACTAAAACTACAATGAAAAAGATTCTTTTTCCTATTGCACTGCTTATGTTACTCGTTGCCTGCCAGGATCAGAATGAAACTGCTGAACCTTTGGAAGGAAGGGGAGACTCCACTACGGCTAGCGGGCAGTCAATGCCATCTGAATTTGCCGATCCAAAATACATGGATATGGGTAAACAGTTGATGCAGGATTTTGCCACGGAGAATATCGATGCTTATGGAGAACAATTTGCTGATAATGCGGTTTACTTATGGTCTGCGGGTGATAGCCTTACGGGCAAACAAGCCATTGTGAATTACTGGAAAGAACGCTTTAGCAATGTTATTGACACCATTCAAATGTCCAATGACATTTGGTTGCCCATCAAGGTTAATCAACCGCAGCAGGGACCTGATATGCCCGGCATATGGCTAATAGGCTGGCACCAGGTAAATGTGAAATATAAAAATGGAAAGGAACTGGAGTTCTGGGTTCATACGGATTACCATTACAATGACAGCGATAAAGTTGACAGGGTTGTTCAATATGTAGACCGGGCACCGATCAATGCCGCATTAGGCGTAAAGTAACAGGGAATCAAAACCAATTCAAAAAAGCAGGTGTTCGGCCTGCTTTTTTTCTTTATAACACCTGCTGCAACCCTGAGAAATGGTTGTTTATGAAACCATGAAAAAGTTAAATAAAATTTTATTGATTCCTTTTAGAGCTGTGTTTTATGATAATTTGCCATTACAACCTGATATCAATTCCAGCGGTTATAAACCTGGGCAATCCTACTTTAATGCCTTGCGGCCTGCGGGATACCATGTAGCGTTCATCAAAAATATTTTTAGCCGATAGATTAAAAGAAAATTTATCGCCGGGTACATTATAATAAGCGGTTCCATCTGCAATGAACCGGGAATCGATTCTGCCAATTAAACCCAGGCCATTGGGATCCACCGTATTCAGTTCGTCGGTAAACTGATCACTTACATAATTACCAAAGAAACGGATACCATAACCTTTGGGTGATTCATAACCTATGCTGGTATTGAACAAAAATTCCGGTGCATAAGGCAGCTTATTGTCTTTTATATTAAAGGAAGATCCGTCCTTGGACAAAAAGCGATCGGCAGAAAATCTTGAATCAACCGCAGTGAAAGTTGCACCAATGATCACCGCATGTTTTGATCCGAATGCTTTGGCGATATCAGCTTCGGCAGCAAGTTCCAGCCCTTTATGTTCTGTCCTGCCACCATTGGCCAGTCCTGTTGCATTGGCATTTCCGGATGATTGGGAAACAGGGATCACCTGGTTTTTAAAGTCCATGTAAAACAGGGTAGCCTCCGCCGTTAGTACTTTGCCAACCGCCAGGCGACCACCTAATTCATAATTCATGCTGTTCTCTGATTCTATATCCAGGGCCATCCCGGATGATGTAATAGCATCTTTGGTGCGTGGTGGCGCAAAACCTTTGTGTACGCCGGCAAATAACGAAACCATATCATTCGCCTTAAAGTTGATGCCTGCACCGGGAATAAATGCAAAGGTATTGCTGCGGGTCAACAGGTTGGTATCAGCTATCACGTTATTTACATTGTTGATTTTGAAACGTCCCCTTAATATGCGGCGGCTGTAGTCAAAGTTTTCTATCCGGAAACCGAAACTGGCAGACCATCTTTCACCCATCTTTATTTCATTTTGCGCATAGGCACTCAGTGCAAAACCTTTCCTGATTTCATTATCACGCATGTTACCTGCGGCGGCATCGGCTTTGTTACCAATCACAAATTGTTCATCCGCTTTCTCTGATAATAGACGAAATCCTACCTGCAATTTATTCTCCTGGGAAAATAAATGATGATCAATGGTTAATTTAGGTTCAATCCCAGCCACCTGGAACTGGCGGTTGCGATGACCATTTGTATTCAGCATATATAGTGCACCATTGCTAACGGAAGGATCACCCCATACAACGCCAGTTTGATTTGCTGCGGATGAATTGGTGGAAAATTCCTGGCGCTGCCAGTTACGCGTTGTGGTGTAGGCAAAAGCAGTAGTCTGCAATTTTAATGCATTTGAAATTTCATATTGGTGCGTGATGCTGGCATTATAACGGCGTACCGGTAAACGATCATCCGGTGCCATGCGTACAAAATCTTCACCGCCGCGGTTATACATGGTTTGTGTGATGCCCACATAAGTAGAATTAGACAGTTCATCATACACACCCAGTTTAATACCGATATTGGATCGTTCACTCAAGCGTATGCGCAATTTGGCTGAAAGATCGTGCAGCGAAAACCATGTTGGGCCCATGTTGTCGGCTCTTTTATGCAGGTAGCTTACTAAAAATCCAGTATTACCAACGGTATTGCCATAGCTGGCATAGCCGGAAAAAAAGCCCCCTTGTCCGCCGCGTAATTTGAATTCAGTTTTTTCAGTAGAAGGAGGATTGGCGGTAAGAAAATTCACTACGCCGCCGATGGTTTGCGGACCATATAATATTTGCCCGCTGCCTTTCAGCACTTCCACTTCTTTCATTTTATCAATGGGTGGGGTAAAATACATTTCGGGTTCACCATAAGGATTCAGGGCAACGGGAATGCCATCTTCCAGAATTAAAATGTTGCGACTGCGATCGGGATCCAGCCCGCGAATACCGATATTGATGCGAAGCCCGGCGCCTTCTTCATCTACCACATTAAGCCCGGGGATTTTTTTCATAATATCATTTCCCGTTAAAGGAGAAATGATGTTGATCTGTTTGCTTTTGATCACTGAGACTGAGCCGGGGGTTTTGCGAAATAACTGATCATTTTTATGAGAGATCAGTTCTATCTGGGGCATGTTACGGTAAAGGAAGCCGGTATCTTTATCATTTATATAGATGTCTTGCGAAAAAGCCATGGATCCGGTAAATAAAGCCAGTGAAGTAGATATCAGTTTTGTGCCCATTTTTAGTTTTTAATTCCTGCAAAGATGAGGTATAAAAACTCCGGCTTGTTACGCAATCGGCAATAAAGCTTACGCAAAGCGAAAAGAAAAGTCAAAAATTTAATGTCAAAAGTCAAAAATCTTGTGTTTGGGAATTTCTGATTGGTTACACAGATTAAATAATAATTTTTCATGTTACATTTTTTCGAATGCTGGATGAATATGGTATTTTCATTTTGCATTTTCAAATTGCCACATTTTCAAATTTTCAAATTGTTCTTTATTCTTTATCCCTTACAGCCACTGCAATTTTGGAATCAGCCGTTCCATAATATAATATCCATTTGCTGTTAAAGAAAACCAATCCTTCTACGAAACAAACCTCATTCACTTCACCCACCTTTTCATAATGCTTATCTGGTTGAATAAAGTTGCTGTCCGTCCTGGCCAATAATTTATAGGGATTGTTTTTATCATAAAGTGCCTGCCCGGCACTGTAAGTAAATTTTGGCATGGTTGTATCATTGAAATTGACCGCATTACTTCCATTGTAAATCAGTAAAATCCCTTCATCCCTTATTAAAGCATAGGGACCAGGTTCAACCAGACGGCTGTCAAAAAAACCGGGACGTGGATGTAAAACGGAGACCATTTTTTTGTTTTCTTCATTTTCTGCCACTGTCCAATGAATAAGATCATCAGAACTGGCCATGAAAAGATCGGTATCACCAAAATACATCCAGTATTTTCCGTTTATTTTAGTGGCCACCATCCGGTGTCCTTCCTGCCGGGCAATGATGGCGCCCGACTTTGACCAGGTATCTTTATACTTTCCTTCACCCAGAACCAAACCATGTTTTGTCCATGTAAGCAGGTCCTTGGAAGATGCCAGGCATAGTCTCGCCACCTTGCCATTATAGGAAGTATAGGTTAAAAAATAGGTTCCGTCTTCGCTTTCCACCAGCCGCGGATCCTCGATGCCACCATTCCATTCATAGATTTTCATGTTGTCTTCGTCCGGGAATAACACCGGTTCCGGTCTTTTTGTGAAATGCAGGCCGTCATCGCTGATAGCCAAACCCAGCCTGGAAGTCATGTTATGATCCTGGGCGCGGTATAGCAAATACACTTTTCCATCTCTTACAACAGCTGATGGATTCAACACATTTCTTTCTTCCCAGTTAACCATAGCATTGCGAACAGGGCAATGGAAGGATTGCGTGGAATCGGGCACCAGTATGGGATTCAAACTATCCACCTTGGTAAAATTCAGCAGGGCCCAGGGAGTGCCTGTACTTTTTGGTGGTGATTGAACAATCTCATTTTCCGCACAACTGATGAAAAAAAATAGGAGTAACAAATAGCAGGTAAATTTCATGTAGAGGTATTATTGTCGGTATAGTTCCCGCTAACAATGTACCAATTATATAGGTTGCCTGCATCCCAGGTTGAATGAATTAATTTCCCTGGGACCAATCCAAAATCCTCCTATGAAAATAGCTGAATAAGTTGTTTACAAATTTACGGTTGCGGCTACGTTAGATTATGTACCTTAATTGCTGAAATGATAATTTTAGTGATCACTTTTTTTATCTTTTATTTCATTTAATATTTAAACCAAATGGCCAAAGCATCAAAAGCTACAAAAAAACCCGCTGCTAAAACGGCGAAAAAAGCCTCAAAGAAAGCAGCCCCTAAAAAAGCAGCTAAGAAAGCAGCTAAAAAAGCCGCTCCTAAAAAAGCAGTGAAGAAAGCCGCTCCTAAAAAGGCTGCACCTAAAAAAGCCGCTGCAAAAAAAGCCGCACCTAAAAAGGCTGCTGCAAAAAAAGCCGCACCTAAAAAAGCTGCCGCAAAAAGGCTGCGTACTAAAAGAGCTCCCAATCCTGCTTTCATGAAACCACTGAATGTAAGTCCGGAATTGGGTGCAGTTGTAGGTAACAATCCTATACCGCGGACCGAGATTATTAAAAAAATCTGGGTTTACATTAAGAAGAACGGGCTGCAGGATCAAAATAATAAGAGAATGATCAATGCAGATGAAAAACTTGGTAAAGTGTTTGGTAGCAAAAAACAGATATCCATGTTTGAGCTGGCAAAGATTGTTAACAACCATGTAAAGTAAAA
>JACCYQ010000229.1 GCA_013696395.1 Chitinophagaceae bacterium | reverse complement strand
TCCTGTGTAATTACACTGATAACTTCTGTTTCATCTATTTCACAGGCTTCAATATGCAACACTTTATTTGCACTTTTTAAATCTACACTCCATTTTCCTTTGCCGAATGCCTTATCAAGACCAGATGTCACTTTGGCAACGTCATCCTGGTTTATAATATTTGTTTTTAGTTCAATCTTTTCCATTATTGTAAAATTTTAATGTTCACTCTTTAAAATTATGACGTTTATGAATAACAAATTCACCAACTGTTACCCGGTTTTTAAAACAGAATAAAAATACTTTATCTTATAGATACTACGAGTGGTTAAGTTACATTATTTGGGTCATGAATATTTTTAAGCATTTTGAAACTGTTTGGAATAAATTATTGGCAGAGTTCAATGTGATACATTATTTATTGTTGTAACCTAATATACGTGATGCTTAAAAACGACCACAACTGTTGAACCCTCATAGCCAACTACGGCAGGCACCATAGTAGCGATACCAAGTATCGTTAACGGCACCAATATAAATTCTTCTGAATAACATTCTTTGGCATCAAAACTGTCTTGAAAAACTTTGTGTTTTGTGGCATTGTATACCGGCTGAAAAGGACTCGCAGGCATTAAAAAGTATGTAAAACCTACGAGTCCCCAGCCGCACAAAACCAACGCAGGGAGTGTCGTTATGGGAAGAAAATAGTGCTGCAACAATATCCTTGTTGCGTTTGTTAGTATTCTAATCTTTACGGAAACTTAATGAAAATACTGCTCACTGGTGCTACTGGTTATATTGCGCAAAGGCTGATCCCTGTATTACTTGATACGGGATATGAACTGGTTTGCTGTGTGCGTGATAAAAACCGGTTTAACCTGGAGAATTATTCTTCGGAAAAACTTAGTGTAATAGAAGTTGATTTTTTACAAAAAGAAACCTTAAAAAATATACCCCTAGATATTGATGCAGCCTATTATTTGATTCATTCCATGTCGGTTACCACCGGCGATTTTTCAAGCCTGGAAACCATATCAGCAGAGAATTTTGTAGAAGCCATTCATCAAACGAGGGCAAAACAAATTATCTATTTAAGTGGTATTGTAAATGAAGCGCAGCTTTCCAAACATTTACAAAGCAGGCAGCAGGTTGAAAAAATATTATCTGCTGCAAATGTTCCATTGACAACATTAAGGGCTGGAATAATTGTAGGATCCGGAAGTGCTTCATTTGAGATCATCCGCGACCTGGTTGAAAAACTACCTGTCATGATCACTCCTAAATGGTTAAATACAGCATGCCAGCCCATTGCTGTAAGAAATGTCATTGAATTTTTATCTGGTGTATTATTTTCAACAGATACTTATAATAATAATTATGATATAGGTGGGCCTGATATACTGACTTATAAACAAATGTTATTGCAATTTGCTGATGTTAGAGGATTGAAACGATTCATTTTCGTAGTCCCTGTGATGACACCTAAACTATCCTCTTACTGGCTTTATTTTGTCACTTCCACTTCTTACAAACTGGCAACCAACCTGGTTGATAGTATGAAGGTTGAAGTTATATGTAAACCCAATCAACTTGCAGACTTATTAGGCATTCAACTTATCAATTATAAAAAGGCCATCTCTATGGCTTTTGATAAAATTGAACAGAACGAAGTTGTAAGCAGTTGGAAAGATGCACTGACCAGCAACATTTTAAATAAAGGAATCAGTAAACACATTGAAGTGCCGGTAAATGGTTGTTTTAAAGATGTGCGTACCAGGAGAATTAATGATCCTGAAATTGTTTTAAACAGGATATGGAGTATTGGTGGAAATACAGGATGGTATTATGGCAACTGGCTCTGGTCCGTCAGAGGTTTGTTGGATAAAATGGTTGGTGGTGTTGGCCTGAGAAGAGGGCGAAAAAGCCCTACAAAAATAAGTGCCGGTGATACACTGGATTTCTGGCGTGTATTATTGGCAAGCAGGGAGCAAAAAAGATTATTGCTTTATGCTGAAATGAAACTGCCCGGAGAAGCATGGCTGGAATTCACCATTAATGAAAATAACCTGTTGCAACAAACAGCTACTTTCAGACCACTGGGCTTATGGGGCAGATTGTACTGGTATTCTGTTTTGCCATTTCATGGTTTAATATTTAATGGCATGATTCAACGTATCAGCAGAGATAACTGAATATTAATCTTGTGATACAACATTGGGAGAATGACAATCTTTCCAGTATTCTATTATATTTCTCATAACCCGCAGTAGTTCTAAATAGTTGACTGGTTTTGTAAAAAATCCCTGGATGGATTTTGAATAAGCATCAATTACACTTCTTTGATCAATAGAAGTTGTGAAAAATAAATAAGGAATACATTTTAATTTCAGTTGTTCATTATTGTGTATTTTATCCCTCAATTTAAACCCATCTAATTTAGGAAGATTAATGTCTGAGATGATGAGAAATGGCTGTTCTATGGTAGATTTCAGATGTTCTAAGGCGGTTTCACCATCACCAAAGAAAAGTACCTGGTTAGGATAATTAAGTTCCTGAAATACTTCTTTCAAAACATCCTGGTCATCTATATCGTCTTCGATCACCACTATCGGTCCATGTTTGTTCATAACACGATTTTTTATTCTTTAATCATATTTGATCATAGTGAGTAAATGTTTGGTATTCTGCAATTGGCATGCCCTTGAATTTTTAATGAGAATGATTCCCCACAGATGATTGCTTCAAAGAAAAATTATAGGTGCAGTCTTACCGAGAAAATAAAGTAAAATTATTTTTGTTTCACTGCTGCCGCGATCATTTTTTCCAGAATTTTTAGGTCTACGTCCTCCAGCTTATTGATATAAAGGCAACCCGCGCCGGTCTTGTGTTTGCCTAATTTATTCAACGCATCAGCATACTGCTTTATATCAATAGCCAGGTGTAATGATAGATTAGCTTTACGTGGGGAAAAACCAATTTTGAACCAATCAACTTCTCTTCCGGT
>JACCYQ010000112.1 GCA_013696395.1 Chitinophagaceae bacterium | reverse complement strand
TAGTCGAAATCACATTTTTGCGATGTACCATTCCACCATAGAAAAAAGCAAGTCCGGGGGTCATTAAAAATACCAGGGCAGTAGCTACAATCATCCACGATATATCAGCGGAACTGTAACTGCCGGCGTCATCAAATAAAGGAAGTGTAGGAATGAAAATGGCAAGAATCGCAATGGAGGCCAAAATAAAGAAGGGGGCCACTTGTGTTAATGTGAGTTTCTTCATAAATGAAAATTTTGGTGAAACATTAATAAAATAAATATGTTACTTATAATTGTAAATTACTCAATAAATTGATCCATCAGATAAAAATTATACACATATTTAAATGATTAATGTGTATTATATTCCCTATTATATTGAAACATTATATGGTTATCAATTATTTAGTTAATTTTTTTCATAAAAAAAGCCATTTCATTGGAAATGGCTTTTAAATCAATGTGACTTTTTATCAATATAGTGATAATATATTCTTGTCTTTCTCTACCAAAACCGAATTTTTATTACCTAAAAATTCATCCACTTGCCGCGCACATTCTCTTCCTTCACTGATTGCCCATACAACCAGGCTTTGTCCCCTGCGCATATCACCGGCAGCAAATATTTTTTGAATATTGGTTTGGTAATTTTTTTCTGACGCTTTTACATTTCCGCGATCATCCAGTTCTATTCCCAAATGGGATAAAAGTCCATCTTTATCCGGGTACATAAAACCTAATGCAAGGAATGCCAACTGGCAAGAGATTTCTTTCTCAGTTCCGGGAATCTCCTGGAAGGACGCGGGTCTGCCATCCGCAGCGCTTTTCCATTCAAGCCTGGCGATCTTTAAAGCTTTTAAATTTCCGTGCTCATCTCCGATGAATTCTTTAGTGGTCACAGCCCACTCCCGTTCACAGCCTTCCTCATGCGAAGAAGATGATTTTAATACCATGGGATAGGTGGGCCAGGGCATATTAACTGTTCGATGTATATCAGGTTTTGGTAACAATTCAAACTGGGTTACGGAATCCGCCCCCTGCCTGTTGGAGGTTCCTACACAATCACTTCCTGTATCTCCGCCACCAATCACCACAACATCTTTTCCCAAAGCAATTATCGAATGACCTTCTATATTACTTTCAATCTTTGCATACAGTAATGGGTCTTTTGATTGATTTCTTTTGTTTTGCTGTTTCAGGTAAGGCATTGCGAAATGAATGCCCTTCAAATGCCGTCCAGGTAGATCAAGATCCCGGGGCACTGTTGATCCTCCGGCAAGTACAATAGCATGAAATTCTCTCAAAAGATCATTTATGGAAATATTTACACCCACGTGGGCATGGCATTTAAAAATGATCCCTTCTTCTTTCATCAAACTGATGCGACGATCCACGATCCATTTTTCTAATTTAAAATCGGGTATCCCATACCGTAAGAGGCCTCCGGGTTCATCATCTCTTTCATAGACTGTAACACTATGACCTGCTGCATTTAGCTGTGCGGCAGCGGCTAAACCCGCTGGACCTGAGCCAACGATTGCCACTTTTTTTCCGGTGGAGATATTAGGTTTTTTAGGGTTTACGAAATCTTGTTGAAAAGCCGTTTCTATAATATGTTTTTCTATTTCTTCAATCGCTACTGGTGGCTGGTTGATGCCTAAAACACAGGCACTTTCACAGGGCGCCGGACAAATACGTCCTGTGAATTCCGGGAAATTATTGGTAGATGCAAGGATTTCGTAAGCTTCTCGCCATTGTTTATTATATACTGCATCATTAAATTCCGGAATAATATTGCCTAAAGGACATCCATTATGACAAAATGGTACACCACAATTCATGCATCTTGCGGATTGTTCATTCAATTGTTTATCGGAATAATTTGAAATAAATTCATGGTGATCCTTCAAACGTTCTTCAACGTTTTTTTTGGCAGGTAGTTCCCTTGTATATTCTTTAAAACCTGTTGGTTTCCCCATCGCAATTTTTTTTATTGAAAAGTTTATTTATTACTGGTAACAGCCTGCTTTTGTTCCTGCAGCACTTTTTTATAATCCCTGGGGAATACTTTTATAAAATGTTGTAATTGATTTTCCCAGTCATTTAAAACAAAATTGGCAACCGCACTGCGGGTAGCCTCAAAATGTTCAGTGATCATGGCTCTGAGCATATGGAAATCTTCCTGTCCTGGTGTCTCGAGGTCAACCATCTCCTGGTTGCAAAGGCTGTTAAATTTTCCTTTCAGATCATAAATAAAAGCCAGTCCACCACTCATACCTGCTGCAAAATTTCTTCCTGTATTCCCTAAGATCACCACGCAACCACCGGTCATATATTCACAGGCATGATCGCCCACACCTTCAACAACTGCATGTACGCCCGAATTGCGAACGCAAAACCTTTCACCGGCTTTGCCCCTGATGAATGCTTTTCCTGATGTGGCACCGTAAAAAGCGACATTCCCGATAATAATATTTTCTTCCGGAATAAATGTTACTTCCGGTGATGGGTAAGCGATTAAAGTGGCCCCGCTCAATCCCTTTCCAAAGTAGTCATTCGCATCACCTTCCAATTCCATTAAAAGACCCCGGGTATTAAATGCACCGAAACTCTGACCTGCTGTGCCTTTAAATTTAAAATGAACAGTTGCTTCGGGTAATCCCGGTGAGCCATGTTTTTTAGTGATCTCATTACTTAATATGGTTCCTGTGGCCCGGTCCGTGTTTTTTATATTAATATCAGCAACCACTTTCTCACCGGTATCTATTGCTTTTTTTGCAAAGTCCAGTAACTGCCAGTCGAGCGAAGTTGATAAGAGGTGATCCTGCTTTTCCGTATTATATAATGGAGTATGTACAGATGCTGGTTCTTTGTATAATATAGCGGACAAATCCAGGTGTTTGTATTTCCAATGATGTATATTTTCTCTTACTGCTAAATTGTCAACCTGGCCCACCATTTCATCAATGGTCTTATATCCTAATTCAGCCATGATTTCTCTTAATTCAGCTGTAATAAAATGAAAGAAATTCACGACATGATCTGCATTTCCTTCAAAGCGTTCTCTTAATTCAGGATCCTGTGTAGCTATACCCACAGGACAGGTATTGAGATGACATTTACGCATCATAATGCAACCTTCTACAATCAAAGCCGCGGTTGCTATTCCCCATTCTTCCGCACCCAGTAAAGTAGCGATAGCAATATCTCTTCCGGTTTTCATTTGGCCGTCGGCCTGCAATACAACCCGGCTCCTTAAACGGTTTCGCACCAATGTTTGCTGTGCTTCCGCTAAACCAAGTTCCCAGGGTAAACCCGCATGCTTAAGTGAACTTAGTGGAGATGCGCCAGTTCCTCCATCATGACCTGAAATAAGTATTACATCAGCCTTAGCTTTAGCAACCCCGGCTGCAATAGTTCCAACGCCTGCCTTTGAAACCAGCTTCACACTGATCCTTGCCTGGCGGTTGGCATTTTTGAGATCATAAATGAGTTGGGCAAGATCTTCAATTGAATAAATATCATGATGCGGTGGCGGTGATATCAATCCTACCCCAGGTGTCGCATGGCGTACTCTTCCGATCCATTCATCCACTTTGTGCCCCGGTAATTGACCGCCTTCACCAGGCTTCGCTCCCTGGGCCATTTTTATCTGCAGTTCATCTGATTCTGTCAGGTATAAACTGGTTACACCAAATCTTGCTGAAGCTACCTGCTTAATCGCACTTCGCATGGAATCACCGTTAGCTAATGTCTGGTACCTTTTTTCATCTTCACCACCTTCTCCCGTATTGCTTTTACCACCCAGGCGGTTCATAGCAATTGCCAGCGTGGAATGGGCTTCATGCGAAATGGAACCGAAAGACATGGCACCTGTTGCAAATCTTTTAAAGAAATTTACAGCAGGTTCTACTTCACTGATGTCAATGGATGGCCGGGTCTTTTTAAAGTTGAATAAACTTCTGATTGTACAGGCGTTTTCTTCCTGGTTATTGACCAGAGCGGAATACTTTTTAAAAATATTATAATCATTCATCCTTGTTGAATACTGTAACAGGTGAATGGTTTGTGGATTAAATAAGTGAAACTCACCCCGACGCTTCCATTGGTATATACCGCCAACGGGTAGCCGATCTGAGGGAATTTCTTTTTTACCAAATGCGAAAAAATGCTTTACCAGTATTTCTCGGGCCATATCATCCAGATTCATTCCGTTGATTCTTGAAACGGCACCGGTAAAATATTTATCAACCACCGCCTTGTCAAGTCCGATGATTTCAAAAATTTGTGCGCCCTGGTAAGATTGTAAAGTGGAAATTCCCATTTTTGAAAACACTTTCAGCAATCCATCATTTATGGCCTTGATATAATTTTTTTTGAGTTGATCTTCGGTGATATCTGTTTGAATTTTGCCACTTTCTTTCATGTCCCTTATAGAGGAAAGTGCGAGATAAGGGTTAATAGCAGTAGCACCAAAACCAATAAGGCAGGCAAAATGATGCACTTCCCAGACATCACCTGCTTCAACTACAATACCTACTTTACCACGCAGCCCTTTCCGGATCAAATGATGGTGCACGGCGGATGTTGCCAGTAAAGACGGAATTGTTGCATGGTCCGAATCCACAGCGCGGTCACAGAGTATCAGCACTTCAAATCCATCATTCACCGCATCTTCTGCATAGCGGCATAGTCGTTCAAGTCCTTTTTTTAAAGAACCTGGTTTTTGATCCGCCACAAAATAAGTTTGCAGTGTTTTAGATTGAAAAATGCCGGTATCAATACTCCTGATTTTTTCCAGTTCCCGGTTGGTTAATATGGGATGACGGAGCTGTACCGTATGGCAGGTTAGGGGATCTTCCTCCAATAAGTTGCCGATATTGCCTATAAAAGTGGCTAGTGACATCACCAAACGTTCACGGATAGGGTCTATGGGCGGGTTGGTTACCTGCGCGAAAAGTTGTTTGAAATAATTGCCTAAATGCTGTGGCTGATTACTTAACACAGCAAGTGGTGTATCTGATCCCATTGCACCAATCGGCTCTTTAGCTTCCAGCGCCATTGGTTGAATAATAGTATCAAGATCTTCGGTGGAATAACCAAATGCTTTCTGGTACTTGAATACATGTTCATGTTCCAGGTGGGTAAACATCACCCGGGGTTCTGGCAATTCTTCCAACCTGATCTTATATCTATTCAACCACTCGTCATAAGGTTTTTGCGAACATATATTTTGTTTTAATTCGTCGTCACTGATAATGCGGCCCTGCTCCATATCAACCACAAACATTTTTCCCGGTTGCAGTCTTCCTTTTTCTTTTATCATGGATGGATGCAATGGCAGCACCCCCGATTCGGAAGCCATGATAACACGGTCATCATGGGTAATACAATATCTCGAAGGACGGAGGCCATTTCTATCCAATGTTGCACCGATCATTTTACCATCAGTAAATGAAATGGAAGCAGGCCCGTCCCAGGGTTCCATCATGGAAGCATGAAATTCATAAAACGCTTTTTTAACCGGATCCATTTGTTCATTACCATCCCAGGCTTCCGGAATCAGCATCATCATTACATGGGGAAGGCTGCGGCCACTTAATAACAATAATTCGATCATATTATCCAGGCAGGCCGAATCCGATTGGTCAGAAGAAATCAGGGGTAATAACATTTCCATTTCCTCCTTTGAAAAGTATGGAGAAGTAAAACCCTTTTCACTTGTTTTCAACCAATTCAGATTTCCCTGTAAAGTGTTAATCTCTCCATTATGTGCTATATACCTGAAGGGCTGTGCAAGTTTCCATGAAGGGAATGTATTGGTGGCAAAACGACTATGGACAAGGCCAAAAGCGGAAACCACTCTTTTGTTTTGCAGATCGGGAAAATAATTGCGCACCTGCATGCTTGTTAGTTGCCCTTTATATACAATGGTTTTGTAAGAAAGGGAAGCGATATAAAAACCAATCGCATCTTTCTTAACCGTATTAAGAATGATGTGGTTGGCATGGTTGCGCAGGATAAAAAGTTTACGCTCCAGTTCTTCGGCAGACTGAATGTGGTCGGGGCACGATATAAAAACCTGTTCCATTTCAGGTTCTACTGATAAAGCGGTTGGCCCGATATCTTCCGTACTAACCGGAACCCGGCGATAAGCCAGAATTTCAAGACTTAATTTTTCCGCACAGCGGTTAAAAATCTCCCGGCATTCTTCCCGAAGTCTTAAGTCTTTAGGAAAAAAAATCATCCCCACGCCATATTTACCATATGCCGGTAAATGAATATTTAGTTTCAGGCATTCTTCAAAAAAGAATTCATGCGGTGTTTGAATTAAAATGCCGGCACCATCACCAGAATTGCTCTCGCAGCCACAGGCGCCTCGATGTTCCATATTTTCCAAAACAGTAAGTGCATCAGAAATTACCTGGTGATTTTTATTGCCACGAATATTAGCAACGAACCCAATGCCACAGGAGTCGTGTTCAAAAGAAGGGTGGTATAATCCGGGGGTGCTGCCTGCCATAAGAAAACATTAAAATTTTAATAAAATGACAAAAACGTTGAATAATATTCAACTCTTACAGCAAGCAAGTGAATGAAAATAAGGAAAAATGCCGTAAAATTGGTGTTGATGCAATGAAGTTTTTCACAAATTTTACCTTTTTATCCCCTTCAAATATGAATAATCTAAGAGGAAATCTTAAAACTGTATAAACATTTCGGCTGATTTCTATCACTTCTTTATTTTTGCGCAATTTGTAAAAAGGCATTTCTTTTAAAAATCATCCATGACAGAAAAACAATTACCCGCAGTATTACTTTTAGCAGATGGTACAATTTGCCATGGAAAAGCCTTTGGCGCCATTGGAACCACCGGGGGCGAGATTTGTTTCAATACCGGTATGACGGGCTACCAGGAAGTGTTTACTGACCCCAGTTATTATGGACAGGTATTAATTATGAATAATGTTCATGTTGGCAATTATGGTGTAAAGGATGAAGACATAGAATCGGAGGGTGTAAAAATCAGGGGGTTAATCGGTCGTAACCTGGAAGAAATGTATTCCAGAACCAGGGCAAACGGATCAATGGAAGACTTTCTGAAAGCGAATAGTATAGTATCTATAGAAGGCATAGATACCAGGGCACTGGTTACACATATCCGTACAAAAGGAGCTATGAACTGCATCATTTCATCTGAGATCACTGACCTGGAAGTACTAAAAAAGAAACTCGCCGAAGTGCCTGATATGGATGGTTTGGAACTGGCTTCAAAAGTGAGTACCAGCCAGCCTTATGAAATGGGTGATCAAAACTCTGACATCCGCATTGCTGTTATGGATTATGGGGTAAAGCAACATATACTTCATTGCATGGTTGACAGAGGAGCCTATGTAAAAGTTTTTCCCGCGAAAACTTCACATGAAGAAGTAAAAGCGTTTAATCCTTCAGGTTATTTTATTTCCAATGGCCCAGGCGATCCTGCCGCCATGGATTATGCAGTGAATTCCCTCAAAGAGATTATGCAGGAAGAAAAACCGGTATTTGGCATCTGCCTCGGTCACCAGTTGCTGGCGCTTGCAAATGGCATTCCCACATTTAAAATGCATCACGGGCACAGGGGGTTGAATCATCCTGTTAAGAATATTATTTCAGGTCAGTGCGAGATAACCACTCAAAACCATGGATTTGGTGTAGATCCTGAAGCGGTTAAAAATGCGGATCATATTGAGATCACACATGTTAATCTAAACGATCAATCCATCGAAGGGATACGCATTAAAGGCAAACCAGCTTTCTCGGTTCAATACCACCCGGAGAGTACGCCAGGTCCACATGATTCAAGATACCTTTTTGATGAATTTATTCAATTGGTTAAAAAAGAAATGACAGGAGCAAAAGCATAATCATTTTGTTTGTGCTATTTTCCTTTTAACTTTCAAGCATGAAGATCGCCATCATCAACGGACCTAATTTAAATCTATTGGGAAAAAGAGAACCCGGTATTTATGGAAATTTGCCTTTTGAAGAATTCCTGGAACAGTTAAAAAAAATATTTACTGATATAGACATTTCCTATTTCCAGTCTAATATTGAAGGCGAGTTAATAGATGAATTGCAAAAAGTTGGATTCAATGTTGATGGAATTATTTTGAATCCCGGAGGATACACACATACATCAGTCGCCATTGGCGATGCTATCGCGGCCATCACCGCCCCGGTCATTGAAGTGCATATTTCGAATGTGCAAGCCCGGGAAGATTTCCGAAAGATATCACTGGTATCTGCCAACTGTGCGGGAACCATTTCCGGGTTGGGGATGACGGGTTACCGGCTTGCACTTGAATGGTTCGTATTCTCCAAGAAATAATTTCATTCATCTGGTTCTCCCAACCATACATTGATGATTGTTATGGATTTCCCTGTTGATAATCATATTTTCTTTCCCTGCAATTTCTTCATTTTGCATCCTTAAATCAACGAACAAAATGAGATTACCCATTCAGTA
>JACCYQ010000054.1 GCA_013696395.1 Chitinophagaceae bacterium | reverse complement strand
GAGCAAAGAAATCAGGGCTGAGTTCATGCGTCGGGATAAATGTTTAGCTGTTGTGTCGTCTAGTCCTTCGGCAGGCTCAGGATGACAAGTATGTTTAGCTGTTTAGAGTTTAGTGATGAGATTTTTCATGTTTAGTTGTTTCATTCAAATGAGGTAATGTTTTTTTTCTTAACTTTTTTTCTTGAAAAAAAAATTACAAAAAATTCAAGCCCCGATATCCATCGGGGCCCGCCCCACGCACAAGTAACACCCAACTTTTTTTGGATAAATCCTGGAGGCAGGCAGGACGAAGATTCCGCTGCGTGTTATGTGAAGTTTAAGAAGGCGCTGTATTCCGTCTGGCAGTTTGCTTTTTTTTATATCCAATTATCAGCCCGACGGAATAAGGCGCTTTAACTTTGTTTAAGATTAGAAAAAGTTTAAAAGTGGTTTATGATTGAATATTGTTTTAAGATCCTGGCATCCTTTTATTTTATAGAGGATTTAATTTCAATAGGGCACCATCGGTTTTGCCATGCCGAGGCACGAGGCATCTGTTAGGGTTTCACTATTTAATATGCATGAAAGCTGTGCATGTTTAGTTGTTTCATTCAAATGAGGTAATGTTTTTTTTCTTAACTTTTTTTCTTGAAAAAAAAATTACAAAAAATTCAAGCCCCGATATCCATCGGGGCCCGCCCACGCACAAGTAACACCCAACTTTTTTTGGATAAATCCTGGAGGCAGGCAGGACGAAGATTCCGCTGCGTGATATGCGAAGTGCCGGGAGGCGCTGTATTCCGTCTGGCAGTTTGCTTTTTTTTATACCCAATTATCAGCCCGACGGAATAAGGCGCTTCAACTTTGTTTAAGATTAGAAAAAGTTTAAAAGTGGTTTATGATCGCATATTGTTTTAAGATCCTGACATCCTTTGGTGATGAGTGAACGAAGTTCTTTTTTGAACCAGGCGGAAAGTGGTATTTCAAATCCCTTCTTGGGACGGTTATATAATTCTGCCGGCAAATAAGAACGGAATGCATCCTGCACAATCTTCTTTTTCATCTTTCCATCTACCTTGTATCGGGTGGGTAATGAAAATGCAAAATCCACCACTTCAAGATCCAGGAAAGGACTCCGCACTTCCAGGCTGTTGGCAGGCGAGGTGTTCTTTTTATAGATTATCATTAAATTGGAGTATGAGCAATCTTAAGCTTTTTGAAAGCAAGCAAATAAGAACAGTTTGGAATGAAAACGATCAAATGTGGTATTTCGTAGTGGAGGATGTGGTGACTGTACTTACAGTAGCGCTGATCCAAAGCAGTATATTAAACGGATGCGGCAATGAGATCCTGAACTTGCTAAAGGGTGGGTACAATTTGTACCCACCCTTTTGGTGGATACTGAAGGGGGTAAACAAAAAATGAATTGCGCCAATGCAAAAGGACTTTTGCGAATCATTCAATCAATTCCCTCACCTAAGGCCAAACCTTTTAAACTATGGTTAGCACAGGTTGGTTCAGACCGATTAGATGAAATAGAAAACCCGGAACTGGCGACACAACGTTCAAGAGATATATATAAGCTTAAAGGATATCCTGATGACTGGATTGAAAAACGAATGCGAAGCATTGCCATCCGTGAAGAACTTACCGGGGAATGGAAAAACAGAGGTGTTAGGGAACAAAAAAATTATGCAATTCTTACAGCTGAAATTTCAAAAGCTACTTTGGTTTAACACCTTCCCAGTATAAAAAGGTAAAAGGACTGAAAAGCCAAAACCTGAGAGATCACATGAATGACCTTGAATTAATTTTCTCCATGTTAGGTGAAGCATCAACTACTGCCATAGTAAAGACGAGAAATCCTAAAGGATTTATTGAAAATAAAATAGCAGCTAAACAAGGTGGCTCAGTTGCTGGTAAAGCACGACTTGATCTTGAAAAGAAAACCGGTAAAAAAGTCGTTTCGTCTGAAAATTATTTGCCAGAACCAAAAAAGAAAAAGCGTCTGAATAAATAAGAAACAAATAGCACACAATCAAAAATAACATGTTAAGGTATGAAGCATCTGGCAGGTTCGTTTTCAGATTGCTGAAGGGAGATTCTGATGATTGGATATTTTTTTTACCACGGCGTACACAGCGTTCTAAAATTTTAACTGTATAAATTTTGATTTCACGGTGATCACGGCGATGTGCACTCCGTACTTCACTGTGGTCGCTGTGGTTAATATTATTCTTCTTTAACCGCAAAAGTTTTGCCAATGGTGCGCTGATCAATTATTGAACATGAAAATCAACTATCAACCCAGTTCCTAATTCCAAATATCCCAATTCCTGAACTAACATAATCAATCAAAAAGTTATCTTTGGCCGAAACGGAACCGGAATAAATGCAATATATAACCGTACTGGATTATGTGATACTCCCCTTTGTACTGGCACTGGTGTACGGGTTAGCTTATCGTTATCGTAATAAACATTACCGGCCCAGGCACCCCTGGCGAAAGTACTTTATACCGGCATTTACAGTAAAGATATTTGGGGCCATTTTTATCGGGTTAATTTATCAATATTATTATGGGGGGGGAGATACATTTAATTATTTCCGTTATGGCCAGGTGATCAATAGTTCATTTAGTGATTCACCCATTAAATGGATTAATCTTATTCTTCATTTACCTGATGTTTATACACCAGGATATTATGAATATATATCCCGAATTCCCTGGTATAATTCGCCTTCGAATTTTACTGTATGTGCAATTTCCGCTTTCATTAGCATATTTACATTCGGCACCTATTTGCCAGCTTCCGTCTTATTTGCCTTTATTTCATTCAGCGGCATTTGGGCTCTATTCAGAACATTTGCCTCTATTTATCCTAAATTAATAAGGCCTGTTGCGATTGCCATATTGTTTATTCCCAGCACGGTTGTTTGGGGATCAGGCATATTCAAGGATACGCTATGCATGTTTGGATTGGGCTGGCTTACCTATTCTGTTTTCCGGTTTCTAATTCAAAAAGATTTCAGTATCAGGAATATTTTAATCGCAGTTTTCAGTCTGGTACTCATTGCAAAAGTGAAGGTTTATATTCTTTTGGGGTTTATTCCGGCCTTAGTGATGTGGATATTGTTTGTTTACTCACAAAAAATTAAATCAACAGCTATCCGTTTGATACTGAAAACAGGCATCATTTTGATAATGTTGGGTAGCAGTACTTTTTTACTTGAATCGTTGGGGGAGGAATATTTGGGAAGGTACTCCCTGGAGAATATTGAGGAGACCGCTGAAGGTACCAGGCGATGGATCACATATTCATCGGGTGATGAAGGATCAACTTACAGCCTCGGAAATTTTCCACCTACCATTGCAGGAATGTTAGCTCAGTTTCCTTTGGCGGTCAATGTTACTTTGTTCCGGCCATATGTGTGGGAATCCGGTAAGATCATTGTTTTACTGTCTGCTTTAGAAGCAGCCCTGTTTTTATTCCTAACATTAAAAATATTTTTTGTTGTAGGATTTAAAAACATATGGAAGACGATCAGCAGAAATCCAACGATTCAATTCTGCCTGATCTTTTCTATCATTTTCGCATTTGCAGTTGGTGTAACCTCTTATAATTTTGGTGCGCTATCCAGGTATAAGATTCCTTGTTTACCTTTTTATGCAATTTTTTTAGTCCTAACTTTTTATTTAAACCAAAAACCAGGAAAAAGTTTGCTCGGAAAAATAGTTTAAGCCACAAAAAAAAATCATTTCATTTATTAATTTTCAACTACTAAGAAGCTTATTGTATACATGATAATATGTCTTAATCGCATTATCCAGAGAATAGTATTCATAAATATTACTTCTAATTTCAGCACTGTCTAATTCCATTAACATTGGAAGCTGTTCAATCACGAAATCATATGAAGCATTTGAGAAATCGGGAAGCAATACCCCCCCGCCTGACTGTTGGAGCACCAAACCAACATCGCCTATTTGATTACAAATAACAGGAATACCCATTGATAAAAGTTCCCCAAGTTTCGTTGGTGAACTTGCAATTTTAGAGTAAGCCGGTTTTATAAAACTTACACTTACGTTACTTGCTTTCATAAAAATAGGTACGTCTTTTCTCTCGGCAAATGTGATGACCAGTTTTGAAGGGTCAATTCCAAATTTACTAGCACTTTGATAAACTATTTTGGGATCATCGGGCGTTAAAATCAGGAAAACAGCTTCATTATATTTTTCAGCTATTTTATTAAATAATTGCAGCATTTCCTCAAGTAAGTACCATGTACCTAAAGAGCCAAGATAACTTAGCACAAAGGCACCTTCTTTAATTCCTAAAAGCTGTTTAGCCAAAATTTTCTCATCTTCACTTACTACTGAAAATAATTCCAAATCGGCTGAGCATGGTATAACTGTAATTGGCACTGAAGGCTGATATGATTTCCATTTTTGTATTTCAATTTTACCAGCTTCTGTAAGGCATACTATACCATCTGCATATCCAACCAGGTAATCTTCTTTCTTTTTATATTTTTTATATGCATATCGATAAAATGGTGATGATAAATCCCAGATACCTCCGTCCACCCTCTCATCTACCCAGAATCCCCTCATATCAAATAGATACTTGCAATTGAATTTTTTCTTTAATTCAGCGCCAATACGAGCGGCCAAGAAACTGCGGCAATGTATAATATCATAATTATTCTCACGGTAAAGATTAGTTGCCTTATTCTTTAGAGATATATAATCATAATATTTAGCCAGAATTGGAGGTGAAGTATGAAAAAAAAGAGGTATCCACTTTATACCGTGGGTCTTACAAATACTTGAGATTTCGGATTCCTTAGCTTTAAATCGATCTCGTTTCTCACTACTCAAAATACTCATTTCATACCCCGATTTTGATAAACCAATCACATAAGGCAGTATTTGAGATTGACCTAAAGGATCTGTCAACCCATTATACGAAATAAATAGGGAGGATTGCTTTTTGTTTTTCATAGATTAATTAACTCTTTTTGAACTTTTCCCCGGAAATTATACCTACCCTTTCAGCCAAATAAAAAGTGCCCCAAAAAATTAGAAAATACAGGTTCACAAACAACGAGAAGTAGCTTTCAGCCAAAACTGCAATCGTGATAGAAACTGGAAGAAGAAAAAAATAATATGCCGCTTTAAAATCGAAACTTGCCCTACTGGGAATGACTAATAAGCCTTTACTATCCAGATAGGTAATCGTTCGAAAAAAAATATAAAAAAGCAAAACTGCATTTAATGTTTGTAGTAAAAAATCCATTGTTATGAATGGAAATAATGGAGCATAAAAACGCAAGAAAGCTAAACAAATAAATGTAAAAACTCGGTATTGCTTCGATTGCAAAATATTGTGAACAAAAAAGACAACGACAAGGATTAAATAGAACCACCACCACTGGCCAGAGAATTGTTTGTGAATAACAAAAGTTATAGCAAGAAAAAAAACGATTCTGATCAATATCCAAAAGGCAATCAAAAGGTTTGATGGGTCAAACTCCTTTACTCTTTTTCTTGGATTTTGTTCAAATCGAACAGATACACAATCATTTATGATATAACCAATTTCGTAAACGGAAATGAACGCTAAATATCCCAAAAGAAAATTAGTTGTGGCATTAAATGGATCAAGTCCCGAGTGGATTAAAATTATTATTCCCAATAGAAATTCTGAATATCCATGGAACAGAATAGCAGCTTTTGTATTTAGCCGTGTTTTTACAAAATATGCAAAAGGAAAATAGTAGAAGATCCGGTTCATTAATTTATTTGAAGTATTTAGATATGCAATATGTTCACCTTGGGAAGGGATGACCAAAATTTTTCCTGTTTTGAATTATGGCACACTGCGTATTTGCAATCTGCCGTTGCCATAATATTTTTATCTGAGAGGTTATCTGTAATAACAACATCAATGACAACCTTTTCCTTTTTAAATGCATAGAGTGCTTCCAATTTCCTGCCGCTTAACTCCTTTAATATCCTCCCAGTGTATTTACCATTTTTTATTCCCAACTCAGTTGCGATATAATTATCAATACCTAAATTTTTTGCAATGGATTTTGCGATTGGTTTTAGGGTTGCTGAAATCAATATAACCTCAGAAAACTCATATGTTTTAATAAGATCCATCGTAAGGCCAATCGTTCTTGGCTTAAGATATTCATGGAAAAAATCTTCTGCCCAGGATTCAACCATTTCAACATCATGTGAAGCCAGCAACTTAACAGCTAAGTATTTGAAGTGATCTTTCTTAAATAATTTTTCATTGATGGCAACCATCCAAAAAAAAGGGCTCAATTTTGAAAGCAGAATCTTAAAATATATCCGATCTACAAAAGAGAATTTCCCTTTTAGGATGCAGTATTTAAAAAAATCAAATGTGGTATTTGATTTAAACAGTGTGTAACAAATATCAACTACCACAATTTTCTTTTTATTGTTCATAGTAAAATGTTTTGCTTATAAAGCCAAAAACCAGGTGGATTAAAAATAAAAGCAATACGCATACTGGTAATGCTAAAAAATTATGAACAATAATAAATTGCTACTGCAACAAAAATAATGGGTCTGCATTTAAAAGAGGTAAAATACCTTGTAAATGAATCTTGCCGCTTTGCTTTTGCAACTTCCAAAAACCCTCTTCGCCTTTCTGCACCTGAATGTTAAAAAGCCCTTTTTGCTTTTGAAAGTCTAGAACACGCCCTGTTGGACTGACCAGCGTTAAAACACCATCATTTTTTAGCTTAAATTCATTTACCTGTCCTACATTAAATACAAGATTATTACGTCCAAAAGTCCATGCCGCATTTTGATTTCCAGCCAGTATACCGAAAGAAACAGCACCGGTAAAGCTAAGTGTAAAACCATTCTTTGCATCATCAATCACCGCTATATAAGTTCCTGGCTGCAGCACGTTCAGCGCAACTGCTTTTAAAGGTTGTTTGGGTTGAATTATTTCATTCAATAATGATGTTTCTCCTTTTATACTCAGTTGATTATTGTATGGGTAAATACTAAGGCGCAGAGTTTTAAATTGTTTTGCTTTTATTAAACCGGCAGAGAGATTGATGGAAGCAGCACTCCCATTCTGTACATGGAATATTATTTTATGCGTTCCTCTTAACCTTACGGGCAAAGAAGTTTTAAAAGCCTCCTTAATTGCGTTTCTTTTGAAGCTATTGGGCAATGGAGCCACAACTGTTTTTTCGGACTGACTGAATGATTTTAAATCTTCATAAAAATGTTGATTTATTTCTTCTTTATTTACGGGTTTATTGTTTTGCTTCCAGACTGCTTTAGGATCGTTAAACCGCATGTTTTGTTTGCCGGTAACCGCTGAATTTGCAAGACGCCTGAATAGCGGATAGCTGGCTACAATACCGAAGTCCTGCACCCGGTAAGCCCAGTTCAATAATTGAGTAAGATGTGCATCTGTTTTTTGTTCCTGCCATTTCTTAAACAAAACCACATAATGCAGGTACTGCTTTACCTGATCAATACGTTGTTGTACCTTATGATCATCTTCGGCGTTTGAGGCAGCTTCCACCCATTTGCTCCATTGGTACAGATCTCCATCAAGGGGAATAGAAGGGTTATAAGCCTGCCATGATTGAAAAAGCTGCTCCATATAACCTGACGCCTTTCCAAACATGTTTTGAAAAAATTCAGCTTTGATCTTCTCGGTGTCTGCTTCTACATTCCACAACAATTGAGCAGCAATATAATGTCCCAATCCCCGGCTAATCCATCCAATATTTGTTTCAGCAGAAAAGTAACGAATGCCCTTGTTATAATAATCCTTCAACTGGTTAACATAAACCAATTTGCTTCCTTTTACCTTACCTGGCATATCCCAATCCCAGGCCATTACACCATAATAATCCCTAATGCCTACTTGCACTCCCTTTTTCTTCCATAAATCAATTAGTTCGTCGGTGCGATAAGCTGATTGATTCATAGCGGTAGCAACCAATACTACAATATTGGGTTCAAGAGCAAATTTTGGTGGTGCTGCGTGCAGGTTATAAGCATACAACCCTATTTTTACAGAAGGATATTTATTTCGTACTGCACTGGCTACACGGTTTGCCAGGTAAAATGTTTGTTCGCCGGGACCACCAATTTTTAAAGCGGCTTCACTAGTTGAAAAACCACCACCATCAGAAGGATCCATTGAAAGCATGTCAGGTAGCTGACCAGTTTTTTTCTTTCTTGATTCAATTTGGGCAAACGCATCGTTTATCAGTAATTGAACCAACTCCTCATTGGCTGGTTCAAATTTGGGGTTTGTTGGTATTTTACCTTTGGAAACATTCTGTGCAAAATATTCGGGGTGCTGCAAAAAAACAGTTTTATTGCGGTTAACGATCCCATCATACGAATGTCCGGCATTAACTTCTTCTCCTCCCTGCATATTAGCCTGAAACCAATGTTTATAATCTGCATCCGCTTTTTTGGACGCTGTTCCATAAGCATACCAGATGCGGCGATAAGTGAAAGACGGTGAAACTATTTTTTCAACTTTTTTATAGATGCTATTTATTTCAGGCGCCACATACCAGGCTTCATTTGGAAAATAATAACGAAAGCCCAAATGATTAAGATACCACCAGGCTCCGTTTTTTAATCCATCCACTGTACTGCTGGCAATATGAATCAACCTGTCATTTGCTTTTACATAAAATGCATCGCCAGGAAGATCATGAAGTTTGTATTGTTTTAATTCTCCTTCCTGAAGCAAATTGAGATAAACACCCGTACCTGAAGATGATGAAGTGAAATTTATTTTATGATCGGACAATTCTTTACTTAATATTTTGCGCACTTCATCCATCCCCTGTTGCGCTACAGAAGAAAGCAGAAATAAACTAAAGGTGATGCTGAGTAAAATTTTTATCATGGAACTGTGTTCCTTTTAGAAAGGTTTGGCATACGAAAGTTTAGCCTGGTAAAGAGCTTAACAGTTCATTAATTGTTGAGAGGAATAGTTAAAGGTGGAGTTGCCTGGCTGATATTCTTCCTGTTTTTCCAGTTTTTTAAAAGCTTTGATCTCATTTCAGAAGTCCATTGTTTTGTAAGGAAGAGCCTGCCGGTTCCCAATTCAGACTGAGGAATGGAAACATACGGAGGTTCAGTTTTGATTAAATATTTTACAGCCCGTAAATAAAGATCATGTGCGTGATCCATTACTTTCAACTGCACTCCGGTTAAATCTTTACACTCCCGGATATCCACAGTTTCGTTCACTATAATATTACCAGAATCAATTCCTGGATTGATCCACATGATGGTATTGCCCACCAGGTGCCATTCGTTATTGGCTATGCACCAGTTGGTACAATTAGGTCCGCCTTTTACATAAGGAGATAAACCAGTGTGCAGGTTAATGATACCAATTTCTACAGGAATACTTAATAACTGTTCTTTAACCAATCCTGTTCCGCTTACTATTATAAGATCAGGTGAAATATCTGTTACAAATAATTTTACATTCTCATCATTAATTGAATCAACTTCCAATAACGGAACCACTGGCCAGTCAGAATATGCATAATCATAATTACGTTGCAAGGTTTTCCATGCAACATCAATTTTGTTGAACCGGATACGATTTACTATTCTTTGTACTAAATTTCCTGTTGTTGTTTTCTTCAGGCTTTTTTTCTTTTTATCGATCACAATACCTGCAAGTCCAAATTGCATGTGTATCTTATTAGCAAGAGCTTTTTGATTTGGCGCATTGCCACACCATAAAACCAATTTCTTTTTTACTTCCATAACTTTTTAATAGCAGTGTATACTCCACTAATCCTTGCATTCACTTTTATCCAAGGCTGTTGGTATAATTCAACTCTTGGGATAGAAAAAAGATTATCTTTTTCCGTTTTATAAAATCTCTGTTCTACAGCTAATCCTATTTTATATCCGACTTTTTGAGATAACTCCATAACACGCTTATCATAACTTCCAATGGGATAAGAAATTGTATAGGGAACTATGCCTAACTGATTTTTTATCTTTATGAATGATGTTTGCAACTCTTTTTCTATTTCATTTTTGTCTTCCAACTGTCCTAACATGGGATGAGTATCCGTATGTGATCCAATGACGAAGCTGCTGGAATGAAGTTGCCTAACCTCGTCCCAACTTAGCATTTGACGTTTAGGAATTTCAACATCTTTACATAACTCAGTGATAGTTTGCATAATTTGAAGTCTACTCCTATTTGGTAATGTTTTCATCCATGGTTTTAATTTTTTTGTTGATTGACTAATTCCGTTATTCAATACAATCCTTTTATACGGCTCGGGCACATAGTTAAAATCTAACTCAATAACTGGCAGTTTTGTGTTTTGCAATGAAAAATCTAAAATATATGTCCATGTTGGTATATTCCTATCAATACTATCGGTCACAATATAAAATGAGGCGGGACAATTGTACTTTTTTAAAATCGGAGCTGCATACTCTATATTGTCTTTATACCCATCATCAAATAAAATTGTAGCAAAGGGTTTTTTTATTTTACTGAAAGCTGGCTTGTCCTTTATATAAGCTTCCAGGCTAACTATATGGTATGTTTGTGAAAGTTTTTGGACAATTTTTTCAAAGAGAACTGGTTTCATAGGTGGCCATAAAGCATCTTTCTCATCACTTACCCGATGAAATAAAAAATTTTTTATTAACATTTTTTCATTTTAAATATTCAATCCTTAGAGCTAAATCTGCCGCTTGGGTCGCTTATTGCTTTATATCGTATATTTCCATTAACCTTTGAATATACTGATCCCCATTTGCCACTTTGATTGAATATTCTTTAGATTTTTGTGCCAGAGTTTTCTTTTGATCATCAGACATTGCTTGGTGCTTTTCTATAGCTTCTAAAAGGCTATTACTTTCCTTTTTATTTACATCAAGAAAAAAAGCATAACCTGAATATACTTCGTTGTAAACAGGAATATTACTAAGAAAAATGGGTAGACCTCTTGACATAGCTTCCATAGGAGCTATTCCATAACCTTCGTACAAAGAGGTAGAAAAATAAGCATCGTATTTATCCAACACTTCATGAATACTGTCAACTTTACCCATCAACCTAACCGGTAGTGATGCTTGGTTGATCTGATCCTGGAGGACATTTTGTAAATGTCCCTGGCCGTAAATGTCTAATACGATACCTTCTTTTTCATCAGAAGCTTCATAATATCTTTGGAACAATGAAATCATTGTTTCATAATTTTTTACAGCTTTCAGAGACCCTACAGCCACCCATTTCTTTAATGACTGATTTTTTTGTTTGTCCGACGATGTGGCTGGTAAAAAAAAGCTGTTATCAATAAAATTATACAATACATTACCATTAGTGCATTGTGTAATTGTTTGCTTATAGTCATGCAATGCATAATTAGAAACTGCAATCAGCGTATGTTCTTTTTTATATACATATTTTTCCAATAATACCAAGTACCATTTTTTAAAAATTGCTGCACTGTATATGGTATGAATCGAATAAAAAATTTTATACTTTTTACCCAATGCAAGTCTTGTAATAAATGATGAGAGAAAGAGATGAGAGTGTACTATTACCGGATTTATGGTTGCCACCAACTTTTGTAATTTTCGGCAGGAACTAATAAGGGAATGCCAACCTGTATGATTAAGACAATAAATTTTAGCATAATTATTTATATCCTTAATATGAATTTTAGGATCAAGCAATATAATATGATGTTCAAAACAACTCATTTTCTTTATTGTTGAAAAAAGTAACGTTTCAGCTCCTCCCAGGGTTAAATTATCAATAATGTGAACAATGTTTTTCAATTTAAAAATTTATAATAGCATATTTAAAACAAGAATAAAAATATTGGACTTGGGTATGTTTAGCAATTGGGATTAATAATTCATTGCAGGCCCCTTAAAAGCTGTTGCAGGAATTTGAACAACCCTATTGTTGGCGTTAAAAGAATTTGTCAACAGGTCTTCTGCATCAAAAAAAGAAATTTGTTTCATTTTTGAAAACCTTTCGAACAGCTTTAATGTATTTGCTTGATTCAGGTCATAATCATGAGAATTAATAACGCCGGTTACATTTGTCTGTTCTTTATCCAGTATTTTAAGAAGATTGCGTGTATAATCAGGAAATAATGGCGAAGAAGGAGCACCAATTAGGTTTTGAATTTCGACTATTTTTCCTTTTCCCGGAATCTGTATTTCAAAATTTTGACCGGTTTTAATATAGTTTCTTACCATTAACTGATGGGAAAACTGGTTCCTGAAATAGACACTTTTGGAAAAACTGAAATCAAATTTAAAGCCTGCATCTATCAACAATGCCAGCAAATGTTGATTCATAAACCACCAGCCACCTGCATAAAGTCCATTATGGTTTATTCCATAATTTTTTAACCAGCCCAGGTCATTATCAAATTGTTCTTTTAAATTAGCTTTCGAAAAATTATTACTTCTTATTTCCGTTTCATAACGTTGCCAATGCAAGGGGTTAAGGTAAAAATGACCGTGATATCCCAGTGTAGCAACGGTGCTTAATTCATGATAACGGTCTGACAACTTTTGATCCGGGCATTTAAACGCCTTCATTCCCGCAGCTACTTTTGGGCTATTACCCGTCATCAAAGTACAAATTGCCTGCTTGCCAGTGATTTGTAAATATTGCCCGCAAAACGATAGCAGCTTTGCATAGATGGCATCATCATAAACCATTTCTGTATGAAAGTTATAACCGATCTTAAAATTAAAAACTTCGGGCAGGCTATAAGGGCGAACGGTGTATAATATTTTTTTTAATGTTTGTTTCATTAGAAATGATCCTTAATGCCGGGCATGAAATTAAATCCCGTTTTTTCAGAAGTTTTTAACGCAATGTCATCAATCATCAAAGGCTCTACATATGGGGCAACTTTCGGATTTCGAAACAACTGTTTGAAGGTTGAAGTATTATGAAATATAAATTGTGCAAATTGCATCTCATGTTCTTGAAACATTTTTTTTACAGTACTCTTGAAGAAATGTGGTTTGTTAATGATCATACCCCCAATGCTAAAATACTTAATATTTATACCGCTTACTTTTCGGGTCAATAATTTTCCCCAGACCAAATTTCCCAGGTCTTCAAATATAATCAGATCCTTTCCCTTCACATTTTTTTTGGCATCAATAATCTGGTAATCATTTTGATAAAATCCCGTGTCTGTATATAATATATCCATGTCGTTCCAGGACGAAAAAGCAGCATCAAACAAAAAAGGAAGATTTATAACATTCACTTTTAAAAAAGGACCAAAATAGTTATAATTTAATTTTTTAAACACCGGACCTGAATGTTCATTAGGCACTCCATAGACAAAACCAACATGGCCCATTTTTTTTAAATGTTCTTTACCAAAAGCCAATATATTGGGGAAAACTCTCTTGCCCCGCATAGATGCAGCAGTTGCAACAAAACAATGATGAAAGCAGTTAATAACTTCACCATTGTAAAGAAAATCATGAGATTTAAATGCTACAAAACCCACAATTTCATCTTTCACAAATGCACCGACATAAAAACTAGGTGGAGAATTAACAATTGAATTTTCGTAATAAGTATTGGCTTTAATAATCTCCCACGGCATGTTTAGTTTAAATGTAGTGTTTAGAAGATTAGCTATTTTATTACCCATTCCAGGTATCGTTAAATCAATGATCTTAACTTCGTAATCCATTATTAATTTTTGCTTCGCTAAATTTTAATTGATACATTCCTTTTATAGTCAAGTTCTTTTTCGGAAAAAAACTAGAACTTTTTTTCTGGAAAATATTTCCCAAGCGCCATTATTACGGTGGCGTATAACCCATACCTGATTTTTTTTGGAAAAAGATATTTATACAGATTGCATTTATCAATAGTCCATACAAAAAAGCTATTACCAAATAAAGAATACTTCAATGTTTTAATCCCCGAAAGGCGATAATCTTTATAACGGTTATATTTATCAACTAATGCCGGCTTCATTTTCTTCAGCATTTTGCCATTTGAAACTCCTTGCCTTTTTCTATTTATATATGACCGGCAGGTAATAAAATCCTCATGCCAGCCAATTGCATCTTTATTGTAATAAATGGGTATGCCGAGTTCAGTAGCTCTCATTGCTAAATCATAATCAATAACAGCTTTTAAACGAGGATCAAAACACCCTATTTTATTGAAAGTTGTTTTAGAAATTGAAAAATTTGCTGCAGTAATATAAATCTGATCCAGGCTCATGGGATTTTCATTTTGCTCCAGCCTTTTTAGCCAACCTATTCTTTGATGAGCTAAGAACTTTTGAATTTCTGTTTCAGCTAAAAGCGGATCTTCTTGTACCAAACCAACTAAAATAGTACCCGAATAATTTTGATGATGCTTATAATGTGCTTTTAAACAGTTTTCATCCAACCGCATATCATCATCAATAGAAATTACCAGGTCGGTTACTGCTTTTTCAAAACCGGAATTACGGGAACCTGAACGGCCCATGTTTTCCTGGTGAACCATTACCAGTTTAAAAGGATATTTATCCTGGTCAATTGCGTCAAGTACAGATTTAGTATTATCTGTAGAACCGTCATTGATTACAACAACTTCAAAATCTGTAAAGGTTTGTTTAGCAAGACTATTGAG
>JACCYQ010000182.1 GCA_013696395.1 Chitinophagaceae bacterium | reverse complement strand
TTACCGGTTACAATTTGATAAAAGGTTTTCTAAATTTTTCTATAGCTGATAATTTCTGGATTCAAACAGTTGTTGATAATTATGCTGACACCTCTTTTGGAACGCAATCATCCAATAATAAAAAAGTGGTGGTGGAATATTCATCACCCAATACCAATAAACCATTGCACCTGGGGCACCTGCGCAATATTTTTTTAGGATGGAGTGTAGCCGAAATACTGAAAGCTACCGGTCACGATACGGTGAAAACAAGTATTGTTAATGATCGCGGTATTCATATTTGCAAAAGCATGATTGCCTGGCAATTGTTTGCGGAGGGAAAAACGCCTGCAGATGTGAATATGAAAGGTGATCATTTTGTGGGTGAATATTATGTGAAGTTTAATGATGAATACCAAAGACAGGTTGCAACGTTGATAGCCGAAGGAAAATCCAAAGAAGACGCGGAAAAAAATGCTCCCATACTCCTGGCCACACAACAAATGCTGGTTGATTGGGAAAAAGGCCAGCCGGAAGTAATGGATCTCTGGAAAAAGATGAACAGCTGGGTATATGCAGGCTTTGAAGCAACCTATAATAGAATAGGCAATGATTTTAATAAAATCTATTATGAAAGTAATACTTACCTGCTTGGCAAAAAATTTGTAGATGAAGGTTTGCAAAAAGAAATCTTGTTCAAAAAAGAAGATGGCAGTGTATGGATTGATCTGACCAATGAAGGCCTGGATGAAAAACTGGTTTTACGCAAAGATGGCACTTCTGTATATATCACGCAGGATCTTGGTTTGGCACAACAGAAATATGAGAATTACCAATATGAGGATAGCATATATGTAATTGGTGATGAGCAGAATTACCACATGAAAGTGCTGAAGATCATTATGCAGAAATTACAAGCCCCGTATGCGGATGGCATTCATCATTTAAGTTATGGCATGGTTGAATTACCCAGTGGCAGAATGAAAAGTCGTGAAGGAAAAGTGGTTGATGCTGATGACCTGATGGACGAAATGGTAAAGATAGCTGCAGAACACACGGAAGCATCCGGAAAAGTAAAAGACTTTACCGATGAAGAATTGAAAGAATTGTATGAGATCATCGGGTTGGGTGCATTGAAATTCTTTTTGTTGAGAGTTGATCCAAAAAAGAAAATGGTTTTCAACCCCGAAGAGTCCATCGACTTTCACGGTTTCACAGGACCATTTATTCAATATACCCATGCACGCATTAAATCGATATTAAGAAAACAAATGCCTGATAGCAGCTATACCTTACCCTTAATCGGACTATTACCAGAAGAAAAAGAACTGATCATTTTATTGGAGCAGTACCCGGTCATTTTAAACCAGGCGGCTGAAGAATACAACCCGGGAGCATTAGCCATTTATGCATTTACAGTTGCCAAAACGTTCAATTCATTTTATACCAATCTTTCAGTGATGAATGCTGAATCAGAAGATAAAAAACAAATGCGGTTAAGATTATGCATGATGACATCCAATATCATTGCATCATCCATGAAACTATTGGGCATCCGGGTTCCGGAAAGAATGTAATTTATTCGTGGTGAACAGAAAGTTTTTTTGCCATTTCACTGGTTAAAGGATTGGCTGATATCCCATATCCATTGACAAGAACGCCCTTTTTGCCATCATTGGATTTTATGCCATATACAATAGCTGAATCACCAGGATCAGACATACCTTCAAAACGATGGATTTCTACAATCTCGAAATTATCGGGATTATATTTATTGCCGCTGCAGATAAGGCAGTTTTCCTCGAGGTTAAAATCGAGTGTATAACCTCTTTCTCGTAAGCCATTTGTTGCGGCTGAAACAGTATCATATGTATGCATGACTATTTTTTTAAAAAATTATTTAATACCCTACTAAATGCGGGATAATTATTTAAGGAATTGTAAAATATTATGTTCTGAAATCTAGTGTTAAGTTAAGTATGAATTGGCAATGGTGAATAGTCAATATTTCACCATTGACCATTTACAAATTGATACGTCATTTTATTCTTAACATAGCACTAGTATATATTAATCAATACACCAGGTTATATGTTTGCTTGATAACGCCCATAACAAATACACTTTGTACATTACCCACATTTTCCACCTGGCTTAATTTGTTCACGTGAAAATCATAGTAATCATCCATATTGGATGCTACAACTTTTAACATAAAATCAAATTCACCGGAAATGGTGAGGCATTCAAGCACTTCATTCATCGCCAAAATACTTTTGATGAATTTATCTCCGGCGTTTTTACTGTGTTGCCGCAACGAAACATAACAAATGACCATTAACCCCTTCCCTACTTTTGCTGCATTTAAAATCGTGATGTATTGTTTAATAACGCCATTCTGCTCCATCCGGCGAATACGCTCATGAACAGGCGTTGTACTCAGGTGCACCTGTTCAGAAATTTCCTTGATCGTGATCCGGGAATTTTGCTGTAATAATTTGAGTATGGCCAGGTCCGTTGCATCCAGCACAGGCATTTGTTCTTTAACGACCGATTTTGCCATGGGTAAATAGTATTATTTCCTGCAAATTAAGTTTAAAAGTAACTTATCTCCTGATTATCTATAACATGCCAGTATTTTATCCTGATAAATTACCTTTGCCATGGAAACAACGTAAAAGTAAAAAGTAAAAAGTAAAAAGTAAAAACTTTGAAACTTAAAACTTTTTAAACTTTTAAACATTAAACTTTAAATTTTAATAATGTCAACTACAACAAAATCAAACATCGATTTCACCTTAAAAAATAAAGTGAAAGATATCAGTCTTGCAGCCTGGGGCCGTAAAGAGATCCGTTTGGCAGAAGCTGAAATGCCAGGTTTAATGGCTTTGCGCGAAGAATATGGTGCAAGCCAGCCTTTAAAAGATGCCCGTATTGCAGGTTGCTTACACATGACCATTCAAACAGCAGTGCTGATTGAAACGTTGGTTGCTTTAGGTGCAGAAGTTCGCTGGAGTTCATGTAATATTTTCTCAACACAGGATCATGCTGCTGCGGCTATTGCTGAAGCAGGCATCGGTGTTTTTGCCTGGAAAGGACAAACACAGGCTGAAGCTGACTGGTGCATCGAACAAACATTATTTTTCGGTGGTGCAGACCGCCCGTTGAATATGATATTAGATGATGGTGGAGATCTTACCAATATGGTACTTGACCAGTATTCAGAATTGATTCAGCACATCAAAGGAATTTCTGAAGAAACAACAACCGGAGTACATCGCTTATATGAAAGAATGGAAAAAGGAACATTACCTGTTCCAGCCATCAATGTGAATGATTCTGTTACCAAATCAAAATTTGATAACAAATACGGTTGTAAAGAATCGTTGGTTGATGCTATTCGTCGTGCAACAGACATCATGTTAGCAGGTAAAGTAGCTGTTGTTGGCGGTTATGGTGATGTGGGTAAAGGTTCCGCCGCTTCATTAGCAGGCGCCGGTTGCCGTGTGATTGTTACCGAGATTGATCCTATCTGCGCATTACAGGCAGCAATGGATGGTTTTGAAGTAAAGAAAATGATTGATGCGGTTAAAGAAGCTGATATTATTGTTACAGCTTCCGGTTGCCGCGACCTGATTACCGGCGAACATTTCAAAATAATGAAAGACAAAGCCATTGTTTGTAATATCGGCCACTTTGATATTGAAATTGATGTTGCCTGGTTAAATGATCATTATGGTAACACAAAAGATACCATCAAACCACAGGTTGATCTTTATAATATTGATGGTAACGATATTATTTTACTTGCGGAAGGCCGCCTGGTGAATTTAGGTTGCGCCACCGGTCACCCATCATTTGTAATGAGTAATTCATTTACCAATCAAACACTGGCACAAATCGAATTATGGACTAACGGTGAGCAGTATGAGAATAAGGTGTATGTATTACCAAAGCACCTGGATGAAAAAGTTGCCCATTTGCATTTGGCCAAAATTGGTGTTGTGCTGGATGAATTAACATCTGCTCAATCCGAATACCTGGGTATTCCAAAAGAAGGTCCGTTTAAGAGTGACCTGTACAGGTATTAATGCTAAATGAAAAAATATAAATGAAAAAGTCCTTCACATTGGTGGAGGACTTTTTTTATGTACTAAGCTTTAGTACTACTATTAAGCTGTTCTTGCGTCGCACACTTGTACTTTTAGATTTCTATTCAGCATCTTCGAAAAATGCATAAAATGGTTTAGTCTTCTTTCTTATTCTCTTTATATTTATCCACTTCTTTTTCAGGTGCCTTGGTCCCATCAGTCAAAGTTGGCTCCAGGTCTTCTGAAGGATCTACAAAACCCTTCAACTCTGTAAGCTGTGGATCACTCTGCTCCTGCTTTTTTTCTGGTGCATTTTCAGGATCCGTATTGGATTGTTTTCCCGATTGATTAAGTGCTTTATCTTCTTGCATATAGAATAATTTTATTTCCCATAGCAATTGCAATTATCAGGCCCTGCTATTCTTAACTTCGCCGCAAGACTCCAGGTGTACATCTGAATTAATTATAATTTTTTAAGCAGGATAGCCTGTGCATCCCAAACTTGTATAGCACCATTTTCAAAACATCCTGTCAAAATATTTTTACAATCCCTGCTCCAGGCTAAACTCCAGATGTTTGAATCGGAATAACCGGCATGTAATAACAGGCCCTCTTTTGACCATACCCTTAATGAATCACTGGCGGTTGCTAACATTTTCCCATCGCTGCTCCACCGGAGGTTCCTGATTTCTGCATGATGACCACTGATCGTTTTTATTGGAGAGCCATCTGGTTTCCAAAATTGCAGCAAAGTGGGTACTCCTTCCTTTTCGTGGCCATAATCGCCACTGGCAAAGAACTTTCCGGAAGGATGCCATTTTACACTTAATACTGCGGTAGGTTCATCGCGATGAAAGATCAGCGCAAGTTGTTTGCCTGCAGTGTCAAACATCATGATCTCATCACTACCGGTTACCAGTATGTTTTTTTTTGGATGCCAGTCCAGCGTTAAAAAACTATTGCTGTTATGTTTTAATATGGTACGAAGTAAATTACCGTCCCTATCCATCAATTGTATTTCACCATTGTTATCTGCCAGCGCCAGTAACTCGCCAGAATGGTTCCAACCAATACCACGACCGCCGGTTTTTAAATGAGATATATCTATGATTTTTCCAGTTTCTGGTTCAAGCAATTGTACACCATTAATAGTTGCTACAGCCAATAAATTTTTTCCAGGATGCCAGCTAATGCCTCTAACCATGCTGCCTAACCGAAAATTTTGAATCAGCCTATATTCACCCGATTGATAAATCCACACTGTACTGTCATCCCCTCCTAATGCAATATAATTACCGCCTGAACTCCATTCAGTTGCCCAGATACCGGCTGGTTTGTTGTTTATGATTGTGGCATCCTGTTTTTGATATCGAGCCATACCAACAATACCGGTAATTAATAAAAGGAAACAGTAAGAAAAAAGGTTAAACACTTTAAAATAAATTAGGTCTTGAAATTAAATAAAAGAGAAATGACTTGCTAAGTTCTTTTGTTATTTAAAAATAACCGCAAAATGAATAAAAGTCTTCAGCATCTATGTTTTTCATTGAAATACAGTGCATATTTAGCATTAAAAAAATTACACTGCCATTCCATGTAAGAAAAAATAATAAGCTGTTTATTTACCTGACGAATTTTCATGCTTTTTTTTTGGTTCCTAACGTTTATGATTACCAGCGGTTTTATGTATGAATCGTAAATCTACCATCACCCGAAAGCTATGACTTGCGATTTTTGAAGAGTACATTTGTTCAATCATTATTAAATGTTCTTTTACCGGTTTTTGAAAAGCCCCTAACCGTACCCCCGGTAATAACAATGAACATCTCCCCAATATTCTATTAAAGATCCCTGCCAATTTTTCCTATGCTGAATCAATTATAATCCAAACCTCGGGTCGGCATTGTTTAACCTAAAATGAAAACGATGTTGAAAACTAAATTGATCAGCAATGGCTTATTGATTTGCACCTTAATGGTTTTGAATTTTACCATTCAAGCTGCAGAAACAAAAAAAACAGGTTACCGAATCCATTTTAATTTTACTGACACCACATTACCCTTCTCACCTTATGATTCGGTGTTATTCATGATTTCCGAAATCGAAGAATCGGAAATACCATATCCAGGCATTAAATTAAATAAACAATCTATTGCTTTTACGGATTCATACCTTGAAATAAATGGAAAAATGCTTGGTGATATTAAACAAAATAACCCGGGTTATTTTAAGATCATGGATGAAGTGTTTATCCAAAAAGGTTTACCGGTTGAATTAAAATACCTGGCAATTGTAGAATCAAAATTAAAAACAAAAGCTGTTTCAAGAGTGGGTGCTGTCGGTGCCTGGCAATTTATGCCTGCTACTGCACGGTACCTGAAATTAAAAGTGAATGACAAACAGGACGATCGCAAACATTTTTATAAAAGCACGGTGGCCGCTGCCAGGTACCTGTCAGACCTGCACAATATGTTTGACGATTGGTTACTGGTTTTAGCTGCTTATAACTGTGGACCAGGAAATGTTATGAAAGCAATCAACAAAACAGGTAGCCGGGATTTCTGGAAACTCCAGTATGCATTACCCAAAGAAACCAGGGACCATGTTAAGAAATATATCAGTACCCATTTTTATTTTGAAGGATCTGGTAGTGTAACTACGCTAACAAAACAGGAAGTAGCCAGATATGAAAAACAATTGATTGCTTATATGGATTTACAAAAACAAACCCGACCTAATCACCTGGTAGAAACAGAAATAATCCTGACAACCCCTGCGGAAAAAATACTATTTAATAATGAAAATAAAAATTTCAGCTACACGTTATCAATACCAGAAAATTACATAACTAAACTTTGAGCACTAAGGCAGTCTTTAATAGGCTGCCTTATTATTTTTTACCAGGTGCAAGGCTTCTGTATATGGTGTTCCATCTGATTCAATGGTGCTTGTGCCTTTAAAGTTTATATTATCATTTGATAAAGTTCCCCTTAATGAAATGTTACCCACATTAAAAACATTGACACTCATATTCACTTTATTGCCCTCAATATACCCACTCCCTTCTCCGCTTTGATCACCACTCAGCGCATAAGAAGTAACTCCTAATTCCTCACCGTCCTGAGCAATTACCAGGTAATACAAGCCGTTTGCATCCATCCATGTGCCTTCAATATTTTTGACTGGTATTTTTTCTGGTGTTGTATTACCGGTAATATTTTTTACATTATTATCTGGATTATTATAGTCCTGCTCTGTGCCCGGCCCATCATTATTATTATGAATGGGCGGATTATTATGATTAATGGGTTCAGGTTCCTGTCCTATTCCCATTGCATAAAGAACTATACTTAGAATGAAAAAGCCGCCAGCAATAAGTAAAACAAGTTTCACTGTACCTGAAAGGGAAACTTTTTTAACCGGCTTCTCATCGTCAATTTTGCGTGGAATTACGCCAATATTTTTTTCAAGGAATTCTATTAATTGATCCGTGTCGTAACGCCATCTCTTATTGCTGATTTCGTATGCCTGCCTTTTTAAAAGGGCTTGCAGATCTTCCGGTAATTCTTCAGCATTTGGTAACTCAGCCCCATCTACCAGTACGGGAACTACTCTTATCTTACGTTCCAGCGCAGTCGCAATTTCTAACCGAACCCAATCCCCTTCTTTTTTAATTCTGGAAGTTTCATTACTCATACCCATCCACTGAGGACCGATAATAGCCAGCATTACATCGCAACACTCAAGTGAGTGGGAAATAGCATCCGAAAAATCAACACCAGGTTCTATTTTATCAATATCCAGAAAAATCTGGTCATCCTCAAAATGTTGCTTAAGGGAATCTACAAGTCGACCTGTTTCGCCAGAACTATCCTTCTCGCGGTAGCTGACAAAAATGTTTTTACCATTATTTTTTTTTGCTTTCAATGTTTGGTTTGTATTCATACCCCTGGAATTTTATTATTGGGTACTAAGCAGCCTTATAAGAAACTTAAAGTTTTTAAAAACTGGGTATAATTTACAATTTTTTGATCATATCATGAAAATTTGAAAGTAGCAAACCCTTCCCATTATCCTTGCTTGCTTCAATTTCAGAATATTCAATTATCATAATATATTACCATTGGTAAGCTTATTGCAATAAAAATTCTTTAAAAACTAAAATAACTTGTATGAAAAGATTTTTCAGATTGAAACCTGCAATTCCTGCTTTTTTATTTATTCTGATCATAAGTTTGGTTGCTTGCGATACCACATCGAGGGGTACCGCCGTAAATGCTGATAGTGCGGATATGGCTCAAGACTCCGCCTATATTCAAAGTGCTGAAGCAGTTTTATCTGGTACTGGACCTGATACAACTTTAAGTGGCCAGGCTCGCTTTCAATCACAACCAAATGGACAGGTAAGAATGTTATTGGAAATAACAGTAACTCAAAAAGCAAACTCAACGGTTGCTGTCCATCTTCATGAACACGGAGATTGTGGTGATATGGGGAATAATGCACATGGTCACTGGAATCCAACCAATGAAAATCATGGCAGATGGGGCCAGGGAAATTATCATTCCGGTGATATTGGAAATGTTGAATTAGATAGTGAGGGAAAAGGTATCATGGAAATGACTACTGACAGATGGACCATAGGTGGTGATTCTACCAAAAATATTTTGAATAAAGCCGTCATTGTGCATAGCGGAGTTGATGATTATACCACTCAACCTACCGGTAATGCAGGCTCAAGAATTGGTTGCGGTGTTATCAACCAAATAAATTAATAATTAAAAAACCCTGGCTTAGCGGGGTTTTTTTTTAATTATTTTATTTTAAATGCATCAAAATGAGTTAATGGGGCATCCGTTTTAGTTACATTTTCAACCTTTGCCCTATCGGGCCCCAAACCGCACCATTTAATAAAATTATTAAGCGACTGTTCATCACCGGTAACTATCATCTCTACGGCACCTGAATCGGTATTTCTAACCCAGCCTTTCAATCCCCATTTAATAGCTTCTTTCCTGGATGATGCCCTGTAAAATACGCCCTGGACTTTACCAGTTATTAAAAGATGAACCGTTTTTATCATATTCCGAAGTTCATAAAATCCGCCAATTTTAGCAGACATACAATTTTTTATTTTCTTCTTCGTTTTTCTTCAACCCTATAAAAACAACCCTATGAACCGCTTTACAATTGACAAACACCTGGTAAAAGACTGGATATTAGTCATTACTACTCTCGTGATTATGATCCTTTTTAAAAATCCCTGATACAATCTGCGCTTTTTATAGTTTATTCATCCATATACAAGGTGAAATATTCCGGCAATCAAATAAGCCTTATTTGTTAATCATGCATTGTTTGCCTGGAACGCATTAATTTTAGGAAATCTGAAATTATTGTTGCTAATACATTCTGCATGGAATTTATAGATTATTACAAAATTCTCGGCGTAGAAAAAAATGCCGGTGAAGAGGATATTAAAAAGGCCTACCGCAAACTTGCCCGCAAACTTCATCCTGATCTTAATCCCAATGATAAGGAGGCCCACAAAAAGTTTCAAAAGGTCAATGAAGCCAATGAGGTACTCAGCGATCCGGTAAAAAGAAAAAAATATGATCAATATGGAAAAGATTGGATGCACGCAGATCAATTTGAAAAACAAAAGCAACATCAACGATCATCTCCAGGCGGCGGCTATACATATTCAGAAGGCTTTGGGGATGACAGTTTTTCGGATTTTTTCGCATCCATGTTTGGTGGTTCAGGTAGTCGAAATAAAGCCCGTTTCCGAGGGGAAGATTTCCAGGCAGAACTTCAGCTAAACCTTTCTGATGTATATATTACACATAAACAAACCATCACAATTGGCTCAAAAAAAATTCGCATCACTATTCCTGCTGGAATTGAGAATGGACAAAAAATCAAATTAAAAGGGTATGGTGGTGAAGGGGTTAATGGCGGCCCCAATGGTGATCTTTATATAACCTTCCATATTGTTAACAATACTTCTTTTAAACGGGATGGAAATGATTTATATAAAACTGCAGACCTGGACCTGTACACTGCATTGTTAGGTGGAGAAGTAACCATTGATACAATGAGTGGAAAAATAAAACTAAAGGTTCCCGCGGAAACACAAAATAATGCTACAACCCGCTTAAAAGGGAAAGGTTTTCCCGTATATAAAAAGGAAAATGAATTTGGCGATTTATTTATTACTTACCAGGTAAAACTTCCTGGCGGATTAACTGAAAACGAAAAAAAATTGTTTCGTGAATTAGCCCAACTAAAACATTAAACAAATCATTATGCCAGAAGAAAATTATATTTCTATTCAACAATTTTGTGCTCAGAACCAGGTCGATCTTTCATTTATACATTTATTAAATGAGCGGGGACTTATGGAAATTATAATATTAGAAGAAGTTGAATTTATTCCTGCAAACAAACTTCCCCTTCTTGAAAAATGTATGCACTTTCATTACGAATTAGAAATAAATATGGAAGGCATTGAAGCCATTCAACACCTGTTGCAAAAAGTAGAAGACCTTCAACAAGAAATTATTATTCTCAAAAATCGACTCAGCTTTTATGAGCAAGAGCAGTTATAACTTTAATGCAGTGAATTTTAATTCATAAACGGGTATGTATAAGGTAGAACCCTTAGCAGTTGAAAATTTTCGCCAAAATTTTGTTTAACCCTTCCTGGTTCTGCTTTTTAATCAGGCCAGAATACTAAATTTGGTGGATCTGAAACTGATTTATATTCTTTATTATATGAAAAAATACTTTTCCGAAAAAAATGCTCTTACCATTATGGCTAGTGTGTTCTGTTTATCAATGACAATCATGGCTGCCATTAATCAATCAGTATGGGAAGCTGTCGCTTTTGCGCTGGCTTTTAGTTTCTCCATTGAAGTGATTTGCCATCGCACCAAGGAAAATTCCTGACAATTTTATTCATCTGTATCAAATAAAACTTGTACGGATGTCCAGAAATTGTCGAGCCCCATCATTCCTGATTTAAAAAATGAGATGATTGCAGGCCAGTCATTTTTTTCAAAAACATTGACGCCTTCAAGCACTGTTTCAATAACGGAAATGGTTTTTCCATTTTCATCGCATTCTTCATTTATCCATAGCCATTCTCCTTCTACTTTTTTATTGAATACTTTTTTTAATTGAGAAAAACGCTCATAAAGCTTTTCCCTTTGAGGTGCATCTTCCGTTATTTGGATGCTGATCCTTGCATCCTTTAATCCCGCTTCCATTTTAAAAAGGATACCTTTTATTCCAGTTCTATAATTTAACCAGTTTACTTTATTATTGCCAACAGGTTGTACAGGTATCATATATTGTCCCAATCGTTTCCAAAACTCCTCCCTAGCCTGGGAAATTTCATTACGTTTATACATGTATGTTATTTACGTTGATTGCAAAAAGGAACACGCATAACTTTATTAAATATCTTTGCCTGACAAACATAACTATCTGCATTTTTTAAAGCAGCAAATTCCTTTTTAAAAAAAACCTGAATAATCACCTATTAAATTCATTGTATATGCCTTGTGAATTAAGTATACCTGTTCCCGTAAATGCCTCAGACCTTTTTATTAAGGTTAAAGATGCGATTGAAAAAAATGGAGGCACCGTTACCGGCGATGAATTTGCCGGCTCATTTTACCTTAAATTAATGGGTACCATTGCCGGTTCCTATACTACCAATGAAAACGTAATGCACATTATCGTGGAGAATAAGCCCCTCTTTATCTCATGTGGGCAAATTGAAAGTTTTTTGCTTTCCCGGTTAGAAACATAAAACTTTAAATATTCTTCATACTGTGTAACCTCTTCCTCATAATCTCAGCAAAAACCGCATAATAAAGGCAAACCCAGGTAAACATTTTTTGGCATGTTATTCCCTTTATATGGAGTAAAATGAATTATATGCAAACCTTGTTAAAGAATATATTTACGAAAAAAGAAGTTGGAGATGAATTCCATTTAGGGGCTGCGATTACGATGATTATTTTGATCATTACGTTTATCAGTACCAGTTTTTATATTGCGTTTACAAGTTTTGTTTAAAAATAAAGAATCTTCACAACGATTGTTTTTTAAAACCATTTTTCGACCTTAGCTTAAAAAATGGTTTGTTTTAAAACCACCATTTTACGCTTTGGGCAAATGGGTGAAAAAACCGGGTGGACCTACATTCAAATACCTGCAGAACAGGCTGCGCAATTATCTCCTGGCAATAAGCGATCATTCCGGGTAAAAGGGAAGCTGGATAAGGTTAGCGTAAAGCAATTAGCCCTGCTCCCTATTGGTGATGGGAATTTTATTATTCCATTAAATACCGGAATGCGTAAAGCATTAAAAAAACAAAAAGGTGCGGAGCTCCAGGTACAATTGGAACGGGATGCATCTCCTCTGACTATCTCTGGTGAATTAATGAATTGCCTGCAAGATGAACCCAGGGCGCTCAAATTTTTTAATTCATTACAACCTTCTCATCAACTATATTTTAGCAAATGGATTGAAACGGCTAAAACAGATTTAACTAAAGCAAAAAGAATTGCACAAACAGTAAATGGGTGTATGCATCAATTTACTTTTTCTGAAATGATCAGGAGTAACCGCAAGGACCTGGCATAAAAAAAGAGCGTTTATAACGCTCTCCTTTTCAATCAGGTTTATAAAACCAGTTTACCAGCGATTGTTACCGGAAAAAGACTTCTTAGGTGCTCTTTCTTCGCGGGGCTTGGCTTCATTTACTTTGATAGCACGGCCTTCAACCATTCCGCCATCCAGTTCCTGGATTGCTTTCTGGGCTGCCGCGTCATCAGTCATTTCCACAAAACCAAAGCCACGGCTACGGTTAGTGAATTTGTCCATAATTACTTTTGCTGAAGATACTTCGCCGTATTCTTCAAAAAAACCTTTCAAGTCTTCATCCTGTACGGAGAAACTTAAATTTGATACATAAATGTTCATCGAATCGAATTAAATAATGAATAAAAAATCATCTGAGATAACGCACTGGAAAGGAAGACTAACTATTAGCAGAAATGCTTAGCAGAAAAAAATCATTCTAATACCTGTTGCTGTAATGCTCAAATTTGCGTTGCGAAGGTATATCAAAAAAATAAGTAAACTTCATTTATTTTTAATATTTATTGTTAATCATTTATGGCATTCAACAGTAAGTAATTTTGAACTATGGCTCACCAGACGCACCTTTCAGTAAATATTAATAAACTCGCCACCCTTCGAAATTCCCGTGGAGGCAATAACCCCGATATCATTAAAGCGGCTACTGATGTTGAATTGTTTGGAGGTGATGGCGTAACGGTACATCCGCGACCCGATGAAAGGCATATCCGGTATGAAGATGTTTACAACATAAAAAAGATCATCACCACTGAATTTAATATAGAGGGCAACCCACGCGAAAAAAAATTCGTTGACCTGGTTTTAGATATCAAGCCTCACCAGGTTACTTTAGTTCCGGATGGCCAGGGACAATTAACATCAGATCATGGTTGGGATACCATAACGCACAAAGATTACCTGGTAGAAATGATTCGTATTTTCAAAAATGCAGGTATCCGTGTTTCCATTTTCACCGATCCTGATATTGAAATGATTGAAGGGGCAGCTTTGACAGGCACCGACCGGGTTGAACTTTATACGGAAGGTTATGCCCGTTTATTTGTTGAAGGAAATAAAACGCAGGCGATTAAACCTTATATAGCCGCAGCAGAAAAAGCAAAGCATCTTGGATTAGGTTTGAATGCCGGGCATGACCTGGATTTTTATAACCTGGCATTCTTCAAAAAAAATATTCCCTGGTTGGATGAAGTAAGTATTGGTCATGCTTTGATCTGTGATGCTATTTATTGGGGATTTGAAAATACCATCCAGTTGTATAAGCGACAATTGGTTTGATCATAAATAATTAAAAATGCAAAATGCAAAATGCAAAATTTGACAATTCGACAATTTGGCAATTTGGAAATGATGAAATTGAAAATGCAAAAAGAAAAATGAAAAATTGGAAAATTCGAACCTGTAAAGAACTTTCAACTAAAGACTTTTAAATTTTTACTTTGATAAAAACCTTGACACGCCGTCGTTTTGTAATAAATGCCGGTATACTTGCAGCCTGTGGATTAAATCTTTCTTGTATGCCAGTAAATAAACAAAAAAAGAAACTGGGCATAGCCCTGGTTGGACTAGGTGGTTATTCTAACGGGCAACTTGGTCCGGCCCTGCAACAAACTACGGATTGTTATCTTGCCGGCATTGTTACCGGCACACCTGCCAAAGAAAAACAATGGGCATCCCGGTATAATATTCCTGAAAAAAATATTTACAATTACGAAAACTTTGATGCCATTGCTAAAAACCCTGATATAGACATAGTTTATGTTGTACTGCCGGTTTTTATGCATAAAGAATTTACCATTAGGGCAGCGCAGGCTGGCAAACATGTGATTTGTGAAAAACCTATGGCTATGAACGTTAGGGAATGTGAAGAAATGATAACTGCCTGCAAACAGGCGGACAAGTTACTATCCATAGGATATCGTTTACATTTTGAACCTTTCAATATGGAAATGATGAGGCTCGGACAGCAAAAAATATTTGGCGATATACAACAGATTGAATGTGCCAATGGGTATACATGGGGCAATAATAAAAGTTCCTGGCGATTAAAAAAAGACCTGGCAGGTGGTGGCGGCTTAATGGATATGGGTATATATGCTATCCAGGGAGCACGATATACAAGTGGTGAAGAACCCGTATTTGTAATGGCTAAACAAGAAACAACAAGACCTGATCTTTTCAGCGAAGTAGATGAGACTATTTATTTTGAGTTGACATTCCCGGGAGGCGCTGTTGCAAAAGGAATTTCCAGTTATAACATGAACCTGAATTACCTGAAAGCAAAGGCTGAAAATGGTTGGTTTCAATTAACCAGTGCATACAGGTATGGTGGTATGGCAGGTGA
>JACCYQ010000174.1 GCA_013696395.1 Chitinophagaceae bacterium | reverse complement strand
GATCAGCATAATGCGGCTTTTGAATTTGAGTTGATTGGGCGAATACAGGCGCGAGGAAATCGTGTAACCAATGTGCACCAGGTACTAATACTTCAGGAATGCCAATGAAACCTCCAATAACGGAAAGTATAGCGAGTATGATTAATGGAATAGTAATCGCGGATGGTGATTCATGCAAATGGCTTTCCTGTGTTTCCGTACCCCTAAACTTGCCCCTGAATGTTAATGCATACAAACGAAACATATAAAATGCCGTCATCAATGCTGTTAATGCGGCAATTACGTACAACACGGGATTGTTCATAAATGTATTAGCCAAAATCTCATCTTTAGAAAAGAAACCACTGAACCCTGGCACACCGGCAATGGCCAGGCATCCTAAAAGAAAAGTAAAATGCGTAACGGGCATGTACTTTTTCATTCCACCCATATTACGAATATCCTGTACGTTATGCAGTGCATGAATTACCGAACCTGCACCAAGAAATAATAAGGCTTTGAAAAATGCATGTGTCATTACATGAAATACTGCGGCAGTATAAGCACCAACACCCAAAGCAAGAAACATAAAACCCAACTGGCTGACCGTTGAATATGCAAGTATTTTTTTAATATCATTTTGTTTCAAAGCAATGGTTGCAGCCAGGACTGCTGTTGCTAAACCAATAATAGCAATGATATCCTGGGTGGTTGATGCCATTGTATACAATATGTTGCTCCGGGCAATCATATAAACACCGGCAGTAACCATGGTGGCGGCATGGATAAGTGCAGAAACAGGTGTAGGACCAGCCATTGCATCCGGCAGCCAGGTATACAATGGAATCTGTGCACTTTTTCCTGTTGCACCTATAAATAATAATAGGGTGATGGCGGTGATATCAGCCTGGCTCAATTTATCTACCTGGCTGAATATATCAGAAAATGTTGTTGTATCTAATTTAGCAATGATCCAGAATATGGCTATGAGGAATGCTAGATCCCCAATACGATTCATGATAAAGGCTTTATTGGCAGCTTTGTTATATTCCGGTTTTTTGAACCAATATCCAATCAGTAAATAAGAACATAAACCAACCCCTTCCCACCCGATAAACATGATAACCAGATTAGAACCCATTACCAGTAAAAGCATAGAAAATACAAACAGGTTCAGGTAAGAAAAATACCTTCCATAGTGGTGATTTTGTTCATCATGCATGTATGAAGTGGAATAAACATGTATTAAAAAACCGACGCCCGTTATGATTAATAAGAATAATGCTGTTAACTGATCAACCTGGAATGCAAAGGGAATATTTAGTTTGCCAACAGAAATAAAATTAAAGTAATGTGCAACATGTGTATTCCCATTATTCACTTGGATGAAAACGAAAAGACTGATTGCAAAAGACGCCAGTATTACCCCACTGCCTATAAAGCCAATTGCAGTTTTCGACAATGATTTTCTCGCCAATCCATTGATAAGGAATCCCAGCAATGGAAAAAACGGAATAAGCCAAACCAGGTCTAAAACGTTATTCATAATAGTTTCTCTCCGGCTCCCCGCAGGAAGCATGCCCGTTTTAAAGTATTACTGAAATGGTTTAATATTATTATTTTAATTTGATTCAACTCGATAAAGAGATGAAAAAATTAATGTTTAAGCCTGTTCAAAAAATTTACATCAATGGAATGTGTATTTCTAAATAACATAACAATGATGGCCAATCCTACACTAACTTCTGCCGCTGCAACCACCATTATAAAAAAAACAAATAACTGCGCTTCTGTTCCCGCTGTTGGATTAGTGGCAACCTGGTTGATATGATGCATTTTTGAAAATGCTACCAACAATAAGTTTACGGCATTCAACATAATCTCTATACACATAAAAACGATAATAGTATTACGACGGGTAAGTACACCCACGATGCCAATTACGAATAATGTAAGAGAAAGAATTATGTAATAATTTATAGGCATGAATACAATTTGGTAATTTGAAAATTTGAAAATTTGAAAATTCTCTTGCTACATATTTTCATTTTTAATTCTGGTTTAATTTTTAATTTAAACATTGATCATTCAAACTTTATTCTAATCCTTCTTTCCAATCACAACTGCACCGATCATCGCACTTAAAAACAAAATACTGCTGATTTCAAAGGGAATTACATATTTAGTAAATAATACAGTTCCCAGGTTCTCAATCAATCCGATATTCCCTGTGTTGGTTTCCGCAATTTGGTTATTTATATCAATATCCTTTAATGCAGCTATCAATACCAATAAAAGACATCCACATGCTATGGCACCCACAAGTTTTAACCATTTACTTTTTTGGGGCTCCATATCTTTATTAAGGTTCATTAACATGATCACAAAAAGGAAAAGCACCATAATAGCACCTGCATACACAATAATATTTACGACCGCCAGGAACTGTGCGTTCAATAAAATATAATGTCCGGAAATACCAAAAAAAGTAATGATTAACCAGATAACACTGTAAACCGGGTGCCTGTTAATGACGACCATGATAGCACTTAAGAGCACTAATGCTGAAAGTAGCCAGAATAATATTTGTATAATAGTCATTTTCTCTTAAGCTGTAGATCTTAAATTCAAACTAATTATCCATACTTTCTTCTTCACTTGTTTTAGCCTTTTGTTTTAAAGCTGTTGCTCTTTCACCTAAAGCCTGCTTATATCTATCAGGTTCCTCTATTGGGTGAGGAATTAATAAATCCTGTTTGTCATAAATAAATCCTTTGCGATGATAGTTGGCAGGGGCAAAAGTCTGAGAAAGATAAATAGCATCTTTCGGACAGGCTTCTTCACATAAGCCACAAAAAATACAACGCAACATGTTGATTTCATATTTGGCTGCATACTTTTCTTCCTTATAAAGATGTTCTTCCCCAGGCATGCGTTCAGCGCCTTCCATTGTAATGGCCTCAGCCGGGCATGCAACAGCACACAATCCACATGCGGTGCAACGCTCACGACCCTCTTCATCACGATTCAAAATTTGAACTCCCCGCCAAACTGAAGGAAAATACCTTTTCTGTTCAGGATAACTGATCGTAGGTCTTTTTTTAAATAAATGGCTAAAGGTGATCAGCATTCCTTTAATAATAGCAGGCAGGTATAACCGCTCTCCTATGGTCATAGGTTTGCGTTCTAAAACTTTTATTTTATCTGTTAATGCTTGCATATTTCTACCTCCTTAAAAACTTCCTGCTACTCTAAAGGCTGCAAAGAAATTAAATTATCTTATATAAACCATTGTTATGGCTCATTCTATTTATCCAGTAACAAAATTACTACCGCTGTTATCACCATATTGAACAAAGCCAACGGTATCAGCTTTTTCCAGCCTAAATTCATTAACTGATCATAACGGAAACGGGGAATGGTCCACCGTATCCAAATAAAAACAAATAAAAAGAAAGAAACTTTCAACAACAAAGCAAAGCCTCCTAAAATTGTAACTAAGTTGTGACCAATACTTGCGCTCAATGATGATTCATTTACAAAAGGAATATCATACCCCCCAAAATATAATGTGGCCATGATGGCACTGCTGATGAACATGGCGATATATTCAGCAAAAAGGTAAAACCCCAGCTTCATAGATGAGTATTCCTGGTGATACCCAAAATTCAATTCATTCTCAGCTTCGGGTAAATCGAAAGGTGTTCTGTTTGTTTCAGCCAAGGCACAAATAAAAAAAACCAAAAATCCAAGTGGTTGATAAACGATATTCCAGGGGCCATTGATCTGCTGTTCTACAATTACACTCATTTTCAATGATCCGGTAAGCATTAATAATGCGATCAGTGTTAATCCCATAGCCAACTCGTAGGAAATCATTTGAGAAGCGCCTCTGATCCCGGCCAGTAAAGAAAATTTATTGTTCGAAGCCCAACCACCGATCATGATGCCATATACACTCAGGCTGATTACCCCAAAAATATACAACACCCCAATATTGATATCTGCTATCTGAAGACTGATATTTCTCTCAAACCAATTTAATGTTCCTCCCCAGGGTATTACGGCACTTGTCATTAACGCGGTTATCATAGCCAATGCAGGTCCAAGAACAAACAGGAATTTTGAAGATGTCAGCGGAATAATCTCTTCTTTAAAAAATAATTTTCCTCCATCAGCCAGTGGTTGTAAAATACCAAAAGGTCCAGCCCTGTTTGGCCCGCGGCGATCCTGTAAATAAGCGGCAACCTTTCTTTCTGCATACGTGCTGTACATGGCTATCAGTAAGGATATACTAACTACTATGGCCACCAATGCCAGTTTTTCTATAATCAGCCAAATATCAATTACCATTAAATCCATGTTCAGGTTTTCTATTTTAGCAATACGAGTTTTAATCAAACATAATTCTATTCCAATTCGTGGTTACTGTTCAATTCAGGCTTTTTTCTATCAGTTGGATTGGTTGCAAATGCATGCGGATCTTCTTCAAATGTTTTGCCGCTTGCAGGCCCGGGTATTTCACTCAGATCCACATTATTCACTCCACTTACATTATGAATATCCATGAGCAGTTTCGGTGGCCTCCCTCCCATAACATCCGAAATGGTTTCCCTGGGTTTTGTGATGTTAACATAATGCCCCTGGCCTATTACCGACTGTCTGTTTACTACAGTAGGACCTTCAATAATCCAATCACTGGTTTTCTTTTTTTCAAAACGGCATGTATTGCATATCCATTCACTTACTTCGCCCCATTGATCTTTTCTTGCCGTTGACCTCAACACTTCGTCACCCCTTAACCATAGGGTTACTTTTCCTTTACATGTTGGACAATCTCTATGCGCATCTACTGGTTTTGTAAACCATACCCGGTTCTTAAACCGGAAAGTACGGTCTGTTAATGCACCAACCGGACAAACATCTATTACATTGCCAATAAAATCATTATCAAGGGACTGTTTGATATAGGTAGCAATTTCTGAATGATCTCCCCGATCCAAAACGCCATGCACTCTCTTGTTGGAAATTTGATCCGCCACATAAACACACCGATAGCATAAAATACAGCGGGTCATGTGTAATTGAATATATGGACCGAGATCATGTTTATCGAAAGTGCGTCGGTTAAATTCATACCTCGTACTTTCTACGCCATGTTCATAACTAAGATCCTGTAAATGACATTCACCGGCCTGGTCGCAAATGGGACAATCTAAAGGGTGATTGATCAATAGTAGTTCAACAACTCCTTTGCGGGCTTCGAGCACAGAAGGATTGGTAATATTTTCTACAACCATACCGTCCATTACATTGGTACGGCAGGAAGCAACCAGTTTAGGCATGGGCCGAGGGTCGGCGGCCGATCCTGCAGCAACTTTCACCAGGCAGGTTCTGCATTTACCACCACTTCCTTTCAGGCTGGTGTAATAACACATAGCTGGTGGAACAATATCACCCCCGATCTGGCGGGCAGCATTTAAAATAGTAGTGCCCGGTTGCACTTCAACCGTGATATTATCGATAGTTACTTTGAATAATTTCTTTTCGTCGCTCATATTATTAAGTCAAAATTCAAAAGTCAAAATTTAAAAATTAAAAATTAAAAACAGGAATACTTAGCGTTTTGAATTTATAATTATACTAGCAATTATTTTAGAAATTTCATTACACTCTTGTAACAAAATATTTAATTTTATTTTTATCAACTTCCAACACATCTCTAATCAAACACATCCAATATTTACTTTCATTGGCAGACTTTAATGAAATATGCAGGAAATTTATAAAATCCTTTTTCGTACTGCCTGAACTACCTTCTACAATGTTTGCACCTATTGAGGTTGCACTTCTTAAAAGTTGATCAAAGAGCGAAAAATGAATACGTTCATATTTACATTCATTTATAAACTTAACTACATCTTTTGCAAAATGAAAACAACGATGTCTGATACTGTATGACTTTTCAGCCTCTTCAAGCAAGTCTTTTTCATTTTCCATTTTTCATTTTGCATTATTAATTTTCACTTTTTTTAAGTTTTTACTTTTAACTTATTACCGCTTCTAACGGTTCCGCATAACCGGCCAAACCGTAATTTCTTCTTAAACATTCTTCCGGGTTTTGCACATGCCATTCAAACTCATCCCGGAAATGACGAATAGCTGCCGCTACCGGCCAGGCTGCCGCATCCCCCAATGGACAAATAGTATTACCTTCTATTTTACTTTGAATATCCCATAACAAATCAATGTCGCTCATTTTACCTTTTCCTCTTTCAATATTCAATAATATCTTTTCCATCCACCCGGTTCCTTCCCGGCAGGGCGAACATTGCCCACAACTTTCATGACGGTAAAAACGGGCAAGTGTATACGTATGGCGAACAATACATTGATCTTCATCCAGCACAATAAAACCCCCGGAGCCCATCATGGATCCGGATTGAAATCCACCATCTGCCAGGCTTTCATAATTCATAAGCCGGGTTTCGCCTTTTGCTGTTTTTAATAAAAGATTAGCTGGTAAAATGGGAACAGAAGAACCGCCGGGAATGCAGGCTTTTAACCTGCGTCCATTTGGAATGCCCCCGCAATATTCATCACTATATATAAATTCTTCAACGGAAATAGTCATATCTATTTCATATACACCTGGTTTCTTAATATTTCCGCAAGCGGAAATCAACTTGGTTCCTGTTGATTTTCCAATGCCAATCAGTGCATATTCATCTCCGCCTTCATTTATGATTGGAACAACTGCAGCAATAGTTTCTACATTATTTACAACAGTAGGACAATCCCACAAACCTTTTACAGCAGGGAAAGGTGGTTTAATTCGGGGATTTCCCCTTTTCCCTTCTAATGATTCTAATAATGCAGTTTCCTCTCCGCAAATATATGCGCCCGCCCCACGGTGAATAAAAATTTCACAGTCGTAACCGCTGCCTAAAATATTTTTACCTAAGAATGACTGCTCCTTTGCTTCGTCAATGGCTTTTTGCAAAATATCAATGATCCAGGCATATTCACCTCGAATATAAATATATGCAGTATTGGCACCGAGCGCATAAGATGAAACGATCATCCCTTCAATTAATAAATGTGGAATGAACTCCATTAAATACCGGTCTTTAAAAGTACCGGGTTCGGATTCATCTGCATTCACTACAAGATACCGTTGAATGCCTTCGGGTTTCGCTAAAAAACTCCATTTTAAACCGGTAGGAAAACCTGCGCCACCACGTCCACGCAAACCACTTTTCTTAACTTCTTCCACAACTTCTGCAGGTGATATTTTGAGTGCTTTTTCTAATGATGCATAGCCACCATTTTTTCGATATGTATCAAAAAAACGAATACCCTCTATATGAACTTTATCTATTAATATTTTTCTACCCATGATTTTAAAAAGCTTTCAGCCGTAATATTGGTTAATGCACTTTGTCTGTTTAATTTTGTAGTGAAGCAGTTTTCCTGCAATCATCGATTATCTGGTCTACTTTTTCTTTAGTCAAATGTTCTTTGTAAAATTTTCCTAATTGCATCATCGGAGCGTAACCACAAGCTCCGAGGCATTCTACCGTTTTAAGGGTAAACATTCCATCACTGGTTGTTTCACCAACCTCAATGTTTAATTTGTTTTTTATATATGCAATAATGTCATCACTTCCATTTACCATGCAAGGACCCGTATGGCATACTTCAAAATGGTAGCGGCCTACAGGTTTTAAATTGTACATAGAATAAAAAGTAGCGACTTCGTAAACCTCAATAGGTTCCAGTTTTAATAATGAAGCAACGTAGTCCATTACAGGAACATCTAGCCAACCGCCAAATTCATCCTGTGCCATGTGTAATATGGGTAATAAAGCACTTTTGTGTTTGCCTTCAGGATAACGGGCTATTATCTCTTTTACCTGTTGTAGTGTATTTTCAGAAAACTGCATAAAACAATTTGACAATTAGACAATTTGGCAATTAGGCAATTAGGCAATTTGAAAATGAACCGATTAAAATTCTAAACTGCTTTAATTAACCACTTATACTTTAAACTCTTAATCTCTTAAACCTTTAAACCAGTCAACTAACCAACTATTCAACTAACTAAGCATCCATTTCACCGGCAATCAGGTTCAGGCTGCTCATGGTAATGATAGCATCACTCAGCATACTACCTTTTGTTAATTCCTCATAAGCCTGATAATATATAAAACATGGCCTGCGAAAGTGAAGACGATAAGGTGTTCTTCCGCCATCGCTGATCAGGTAAAATCCTAATTCCCCATTAGCACCTTCAACCGCCGAATAAACTTCTCCAGGTTGAATATCTATTTCACCCATAATAATTTTAAAATGCCAGATCAGGGCTTCCATTTTTGTATATACATCTTCCTTTTTGGGTAGATAATAGGCCGGTACATCTGCATGAAAAACTTCCGCTTCAGGGCCTTTAAATTCCTGTACTTTACGATAGGCCTGTTCTATAATATGCAGTGATTGCCACATTTCTTCATCCCGCACCAAAAAACGATCATAACAATCGCCTGTTTTACCAACCGGAATCTGGAAATCAAAATCCTGGTAACTGCTATAAGGTGTGTGAACCCGCACATCATAATCTATTCCGGCCGCTCTTAAATTGGGACCGGTAAAACCATAGTTCAATGCACGTTCACCGCTGATAGGACCAACACCAATGGTGCGATCCATAAAAATGCGGTTACGTTTAAACAGGTTATTAAACTCCTTAAGCACTTTTGGATATTCTGCTAAAAATTTTTCCAATTTTTCAAAAGCGATATTATTAAAATTTCTTTCAAAGCCGCCAATGCGGCCAATATTAGTGGTTAGTCTGGAGCCGCAAACTTCTTCCCAAATTTCATAAATCAATTCGCGGTATTGCATAACATATAAAAAACCAGTGTATGCACCGCTATCAACACCAACTATAGAATTGCATATAAGATGATCAGCTATACGGGCAAGTTCCATGATAATAACCCGGAGATAATCAACCCTTTTGGGTGTTTGCACTCCTAATAATTTTTCACAGGTAATATGCCATCCCATATTATTAATAGGTGATGAACAATAGTTCAACCTGTCTGTAAGAGGAGTGATCTGATAAAGAGGTCTTCTTTCAGCGATTTTTTCAAATGCCCGGTGTATATAACCTACTGTTTGTTCCGCAGCCACAATCCGTTCACCATCAAGTTCCAGGATGTTTTGAAAAACACCATGTGTGGCCGGGTGGGTTGGACCCAGGTTTAATGTAGTGGTTGTTTTTACTATGCTTCCCTCAGGTAAATCTTTATGCTCAGATGTAATCATTTCAATTATTGCTTAATAATCTTCCAATATTATTCTTTTTCCGCTTCTGCTATGGTAGCATTTCCACCAGCTGTTTTCTCCGTTCCAAAGCCCATACTTCCGCCCCTTCCAAACATCTCATCATCTTTATCAATCCTGCTTTGATCTTCCAAAGGATATTCCTTACGAAGCGGGAAATAGGTCATTTCATCAACATTCAATATTCTGATGAGGTTTGGATGGCCAATAAAGTTTACTCCATAAAAATCATAGGTCTCTCTTTCCATCCAATTGGCCGACATATATAAACCGGTAGCGGTAAAAACATCAGGTTTTGCAATAGGTGCAAAAATTTTAAAGCGGATCCTGATATTTTCAACCAAATTGTGTAAATGATAAACAACGGCTAATTCTTTTCCAGGTTGAAGTGGATAATGAACTGCGCAGATATCTGTTAAAAATCGAAACCCCAATTCAGGTGTATCATATAAATAATTCAACACTTTAAGATTCATATCCTTTGGCGCTTCAAAAGTGAGCATCCCATATGGTTCTTCAAAATGAGAAACTTCTTCACCAAAATATTCAATGAGCAATTCCTTTATCCTATCGTTTGTTAATGCCATTTGTACAACCAGATTTTATCGGTTTCATGATAGCCGCTTTCTCATAAATTTATTGAATACCATAACTTTTCATCAGGTTATTGTATTCGTCACTGTTTCGCCGACGAAGGCTTTCTTTACCAACCAGGTCTTGTATTTTCATAAAGCCATCCAGGATAGCTTCAGGTCTGGGTGGGCAACCGGGAACATAAACATCAACCGGCACTACCTGGTCAATTCCCTGTAACACACTATAAGTATCAAAAATACCACCGCTTGAGGCACATGCTCCAACGGCTATGACCCAACGGGGTTCAGCCATTTGCAGATAAACCTGTTTTACAACAGGCCCCATTTTTTTAGCTATTGTCCCCATAACCATTAGTAAATCACATTGACGTGGGGAAAAGCCTACCCTTTCACTCCCGAAGCGGGCTAAGTCATAATGTGAACCCATAGTAGCCATAAACTCAATTCCACAACAAGAAGTAGCAAAGGGTAATGGCCATATGGAATTTTTACGGGCTAATCCAATTACATCGCTGAGTTTGGCAGCAAAAAAGCCTTCTCCAGGATATCCATCGGGTGAAGTGCCCATACTGATATCACTTTCAAGTTTTTTTTGATTTATATTATATGAAACCGGACGAGCCATAATTATATATTTTGGAATGTTTTTGAATTACTTTAATAACCCAAAAACCGTTCTTATGTTTATATGTACAGAGATTTACCAGATAATAGTGCCTTAATCTTCCCAAATAAGGGCTCCCTTTTTAATGATATAAATAAATCCACAAAGAAAAAAGCTGACAAACATCATCACTGCCCAAAAGCCATCCCAACCTAATGCTCTGAAATTTATAGCATAAGGATAAAAGAAAATTATTTCTACATCAAACAATACAAACAAAATGGCCACTAAAAAATAGTTGATGGCCATCGGTTGACGTGCGTCACCATGTGAAGCAATACCGCCGGCAAAGGTTTCCAGTTTTTCTGCGGTTTGACGTTTGGGTCCCAGAAAATGTGTAATGATCAGTAAAAATCCAACCAATCCCACAACAAATAAAACTTGTAATCCGATGGGTAAGTAGCTGGCTGAAGTGGTTCCTGGAGAATTAACTGTTGCTTGTAATAAATCAATCATAGGTCTTTTATAAACTGGCCAGCAAAAATAAGGCAGCTACAGGAATTAACCTCGGAATTTATCATCTGATAGCACTGTATTATATCCCAAAAAAAAATCCCTGCAAAAGTTGCAGGGATTTTAATAAATGAAGTATGAAAAATATTAAGAACCTTCCTTCGGCTTAGAAATAGCTGCTGCTTTATCAGAAGGTTTCGTATTGCCTGAATTTTTATTTGCGGGTTGACCCTTGAGTATTTTAATATTATTTATAAATCCTTCATTACCCGGATCAAATTCTAAACCTTTTTCCAGGTAAACAATAGCAGAATCTCTATCGCTTAAAATATTATTATAGTATCCCGCCAGGTAACCAGAGGCTGATATACCCTGTGTCTTATAACGTTCTTTATCTTTGGAAGCTACATTCAGTAATTTCTTATATGCAGGAACAGCTCTTCCTTCTTCCATAGTTGTATCAATGGCAGCATTAGAATAAGCACTCCACAAATAACCATAAATACTATCAGGATAAGCTTTAGTATAAAGTTGAAAAATACTATCCGCCCTTTCGAAAGCCTGGCCCTGGTAAAGAGTAACCCCGGTATTAAACAAAGCGGCGATGTCGGTACCCCCGTTCAATGAGTAATCCAGAAGGCTCATTTCGGCCTCCATTACTTTATTTCCTTTTTCTTTGAAATAATTTTTACCTTCTTCAAGAATTGCGGTTCTTGATTCTTTTACGGTATCCATATTAGCAGCTTCTTTATAGCTGTTGAATACTATATATGGATCTCCGGAAACGGCGCCATAAATTTTACCTTTTAATACCAGGTCATTGCCTACAATCTCTTCATCATTGGCTTTAGCAAAAAATTCATCAATATAAGTTTTTGCCCCAGCCGTATCGCCATTTTCAACATGACTGTAAGCAAGCAGGCGATATGTTCTTGGTTTTGTTTGTGCACCCGCTGCATTTACTAATGCTTTTGCACCAGAAATAGCTTCATCATATTTCTTTTGGACATACAATGTTTGTAATCTCAAGTAATCATTTTGAATGTCATTATCAGCATTTGCAATGAATTTATTGGCATAATCCGCTGCCTGGGTAAAATCAAGCTTACCGAGATTATAGTAATATAACTCATAATAGGCCGGAGCAAATTTTGGATCTTTTTGAATTGCCGCCTGCAAATCTCGTGTATAAACTTCCCAGTTTTTCTGCGTATTCCAGATCATTGCTTTACGATATAAAGCGGGTGCAAAGTTTGGATTTATTTCCAATGCCTTATTGTAAGATACAACTGCATTACTGCCATCATGTGCTTTACGATATGCATTACCAAGATTCAGATAAATATCCGGATTGGGGTTTTTTGAATCATCCCTGGTAACTGCTTCATTAAGTTTGGCTATTGCATAAACAACATCTCCAGGCTTAGCATCTACATTGGCACGTCCAATAGCATTTAATACGTCCGGGTCGTTTCCTTTTCTTGATTTGCTAAGATTTAAAGCTGTTTCAAACCTTTGACGAGCTTCATCTTTTTTATTAAAATATAACTCTACATGCCCCATGCCTACCAAAAGCAACGGTGCGTTTCCATTTGCCATTAAAGCTTTTTCATATAAAGCTTTTGCGCCGGCTGAATCATCCATCTCAATATATGTCTGCCCTAACCAATAGGTGGCTTCAATATTGTTCGGATTTTTAGAAATCAAACTTTCAAATGTAGCCTGGGCACTTTTAAAGCGTTGTGCATGCATGTGAGTAATTCCATCGGAAATATTTTGAGCCAAAATTGATGTGCTGATCAATAAGACTGCGGCAAGTATTGCAAATTTTGATTTCATCATGTTTGATCCCTGTTTTTTGTGTGTATATAATTTGTTTTTTATTCTTCCCGGAACGATGCGTTCCTGATATTTATAAATTGTAATTGTGCCGGTACAAGATAAGCCCTTTTAAAAATCAATTGTCCCCGTTCGCCTCTCAAAAAATTGGCGAACCCATGAGCCAACCCTGTATGCTTCTCTTTTAAGGTATATACCAAATCGCGTACCATAGGATAACGCCTGGTGTAAATATTGGCCTGAACCGGTTTTACAAAGGCACCAGGTTTGTCTGTACTCTCTAAAGAAGCTAATGTAACCTTTGTTAAAAAGCTCATTTGGGTAGTATCTTCCTTATTCCCGATCCAGTTTACCCCTATAAATCCTACCGCATTGGGAGTTCTGGCTATATAATCTATTACTTCCTCACTATTTCTGGCTGCTTCTGCCTCACTTGTTAAGGCTGCACCTTTTAATATACTATCGATGATAAAACGAATGGTACTGGTTGCATTAAGCCCATCAAATACCGGAATTAAATTTTTATTAAAACCTCCCTGCAGCACTTGTTTTAACTCTTCCATAGTAAACAAAGAGTCAGGTGACTCTTTATTAACTATCACAGCAATAGCATCATATGCAATAACATTCATGGATGGAGTTACTTTCATGGAGTCTTTTAAAAATATTTTTTCGTCCTCAGAAAAGCCCCTGGTTGCAATGATCATTTTGATGCTATCGACTGCAAAATCCCGCAGGCACTCAGCTTCCGGTTTATAATGTACTACGATTTTGGTTTCCGGGTAAGATGATTCATATACTTCAACCTGTGAGTCAATTACATTTTTAAAAGACTCATCTGCACTAATATGAATGGTTCCCTGATCATACCGGTCAGGAGTATCTTTAGAAATTCCATCGCGACAACTATTCAGGACTATCAAAATCATAGTTAATGATAAGAGCCTGGAATAAACCAGAGTTGTATAAGGCTGGCAACTAATCATTTAAAATAATTTTTATTATAACCCCGGTAAATTCTCCACAAGCCATACAGCAGACTTATTATTCCAAATATGACATCTATAAAGGAAGTTTTTGAGAACCTGGAAAAATCTATACCCAATTGTTCATGAAAAAGAAAAACCAAACCCAATATAGAAAAGAAAATACCCATGCCATAATCGGTTATTGCACGCATAGAACTTATCTGTTTCTTCTTTTTATCTTCATAATCATAAGCCATAAATCGTTCTTTTAACCAAAAGGGTAGCAATTTAAAAAAAAATATTATTCATTGGATAAAAATGAAACAGGTTGCATGAAATAAATGGGAATTTTATGTCCATTTTGCATAGCAGGTTTCCAATGAGGCATTTTGTATAGAACCCGTATCACTTCATTATCATATTTTTCACCGGCACTGTTCATAATTACTACTTCAGAAATTTTACCATTTATATCAACTTTAAATCTTGCCAAAACTGTTTTTTTAATACCAGGAGGCAGGTCATCTGGTACACGCAAATTTTTTGATAAAAACCGTGAAAATGCCATCAATCCTCCAGGGAATTCGGCTTCCACTTCTGACTTAATAAACTCTGGTGATGCTTCTTCCATAGGTTCGGTAGGCGCTGCGCCTTTTCCATCGGTAGCACCAGGAACATTATTTATTATATCACCGGGAAGCAGGCTTCCGGCAATAGTCACATTGCTTATTTGTTTATCTGATAGATTTCCATGATCCGGGATATCGGTCAACGTTTTTGAATCTTTTAGTATCTGGATTATAGAAGTTGATTTTACGCTTGCCAATGTTTTAGCAGGAGGTCCAGGTTGTGGTTCAGGTTCTTTAGGAGGCAAAGGGGCAACAGGCATTGTAAGAATGGTGATAGTGTCCGGTAAAAAGGCAACAGATAGAGATTTTGTATTTCTGTTGCTGCCTGCCAAAGTAAAAAATGAAAATATTATTATTGACATAAAGAGTATCATCATTGCTGTACCCATTCGTTTATCATAATTTTTTCGTAATGCATATGCGCCATATTCTTTATTTCGATTTTCAAACAATATGTCCAGCAAGTCTGCATGCAATATTTCATTGCTTGTCATGGCTTATGTTTAGTTGTAAGATGCCATGACCTTTTATTTTCCATACTAATATTATTTTTTTAAAATTCTTTTAATAACACGCATTATAAACCTGCAATCGGTGATTCACTATCTTTGTCCACATGAAAATATTGATGGTTTGTCTCGGAAATATATGCCGGAGTCCTTTGGCAGAAGGGATATTAAAACATAAAGTAACAGATGCCGGACTTTCATGGCAAGTGGAAAGTGCCGGTACCAATAGTTATCATACTGGTGAACCACCCCATCATTTATCCCAGAAAGTGGCTCAATTAAATGGTATTAATATTTGTGAACAAAGAGCCCGTCGTTTTAAAACGTCTGATCTTGACGAATATGATATATTATATGCCATGAGTAATGATGTAATAGAAGAAATGAAACGTATTGCAGGAAATAAATGGCAGGATAAAAAAGTTAAACTGATTATGGATGAATTGTACCCCAGCCAGCAATTAGATGTTCCTGATCCGTGGTATGGTCCGGAACCTGGTTATCACGATGTATATAAAATGATTGAAGCAGCCTGCGAAAAAATAATGCAGCAACTCCCAATAAAAAATTAGATTTTAAGCAATCCCACTTATACTTATATGCCAAAACCAACTATACCACAAGGCACCCGAGATTTTGGGGCAGATGTAGTTCATAAGCGCAATTTTATTTTCACCACTATTAAAAATGTATTTGAATTATACGGGTTTCAACCATTGGAAACACCAGCAATGGAAAACCTGGATACCCTCATGGGAAAATATGGAGATGAAGGTGACAAGCTTATTTTTAAGATATTGAATAATGGCCTGGATAATCCTGCCAAACACGAACAGGCTAAAGAAGATTTTGAAAAAATATTGGAAGGAAAAAGTATAAAAGGCCTTACAGAACGTGCCCTTCGCTATGACCTGACGATTCCATTTGCACGATATGTAGCGATGAATCATGGGCAACTAACGTTTCCGTATAAGCGATATCAAATGCAGCCTGTTTGGCGTGCCGATCGGCCGCAAAGAGGCCGCTATCGTGAATTTTACCAGTGTGATGCGGATGTTGTGGGCAGTACTTCATTAATAAATGAAATTGAATTCGTTCATATTTATAATGATGTATTTATAAAACTGGGAATTGAAAATGTACAAATAAGCATAAACAATCGCAAGATCCTGATGGCCCTGGCAGAAGTTTGCGGCGGCACCCACAAAATGATGGATATTACCATTGCCATTGACAAGCTGGATAAGATTGGCATTGATAAAGTGAAAGAAGAATTAGTACAAAAAGAACTTACAGGCGATCAAATGGTCATTATTGAAAAATATCTTACTGCTTCAGGAAAAAATGAAGAAAAATTAAATGCCCTTAACCAGTTATTGGGTGAAAATGAATATGCACAAAAAGGACTGGCGGAGATAGAATTTATTTTAAAGCACACAAAGAATATTTCCAATATAAATGTTGATTTTACCCTGGCCCGTGGATTAAATTACTATACCGGGATCATTTTTGAAGTAAAGGCCCCGGCACAAATTAAAATGGGCAGCATTGGTGGTGGTGGCCGTTACGATGATCTTACAGGCTTATTTGAAGTTCCCGATATTCCAGGTGTTGGAATTTCTTTTGGAGTGGATAGAATTTATGACGTAATAGAGGAAATGAATCTCTTTCCTGACAAAGTATATAGTGGAACCAGGGTTTTATTTTTTAATCTCGGGCAAACAGAAAGTGACATTGCATTAAAACTTTTACCCCAATTAAGGAAACAAAGAATTAGTTGCGAGTTGTATCATGAAAAGGCAAAGTTTGATAAGCAATTTAAATATGCCGAAAAAAAATCTATCCCATACATTGTCATAATAGGAACAAAAGAGATGGAAGAAAACAATTGCATCATTAAAAACCTTTCAACAGGCAAACAGGAATCAATTCCACAGAACGACCTTGAAAATTATCCATTTGAGTGATTTTCCAATAATAAAAAGTTGATTCAATATCGCTTTGATGAACTGTAAGACGAACCGTTAAGTTAACATTCATATAAGGTTTTACCAGGCATTTCCCCATAACCTATCTTTGCGTAATGAACACAATGCCGAACATCCGCCAGTTAAGCCTTGAAGAGCTGGAGCAATATTTTTTGGATATGGGTGAAAAGAAATACAGGGCAAAACAAGTGTATGACTGGCTATGGTTGAAACCGGTATTGAGTTTTGAACAAATGACCAACCTGAGTAAAGAACTCAGGCAAAAACTGGCAACTGAATTCAGTTTTCCTTCTCTTGAGTTAAACTTAACCCAACATAGCGATGATGGAACACTAAAATCCCGGTTTAAAACTTTTGATGGGCACCTGGTTGAAGGTGTATTGATCCCAACTGCTAACCGCCTGACGGCTTGTGTTAGTTCCCAGATTGGTTGCAGCCTGAGTTGTAAATTCTGCGCTACCGGCTATATGGAGCGCAAACGGAATTTGAATTTTGATGAAATTTTCGACCAGGTTGTTTTAATCAACAAACAATGCCTGGAAACTTATGGTAAGAAATTAAATAACATCGTATTTATGGGCATGGGTGAACCCCTGCTCAATTATAAAAATGTGTTGAAAGCCATCGAAAAAATAACTTCTGATGAAGGATTGGCCATGAGTGCAAGGCGAATCACAGTTAGCACAGCAGGTGTAGCTAAAATGATCAGGCAATTAGGTGATGATAAAGTAAGGTTTAAACTTGCTCTTTCCTTGCATGCGGCTAATGATCTTAAGAGAAACCAGATTATGCCGATCAATGAAACCAATGACCTTAAATCCATCATTGATGCACTTAATTATTTTTATAAGCAAACCGGCAACGAGATCACTTTTGAATATATCCTTTTCAATAATTTAAATGACAGCTTACAGGATGCCGATGAACTGATAAAGATTTACCGACAAGTACCGGCTGATCTGGTTAATATTATTGAATACAATCCCATCGATGCTGCCCGATTCCAAAAGCCAGTTGAAGAGAAAGTAATGATATTCATGGATTACCTTGAAAAACACCGGGTAAATGCACGCCTCCGCCGTAGCCGTGGAAAGGATATTGATGCAGCATGTGGACAATTGGCTAATAAGGATCATTAATACAACTTAAATACACTGCCGGATATTTTACTTCATTTAATATTTATTTACGGGTTTAAAGGTTTCCTTAACTGATTTTTCAGAATGAATTGTTAACTACGAAACATTTCATATTTCGTATTAAACTTTACATCCTGCATACTGTCTTGGTATAGTATTTAAATCTATCCACAAAAATTAAAAACACTTAAATGAAGAAAATACTCAGTTTAACCGCCATTATCTTTGCCGGCTTTGTTGCCTTGCAAGCGCAGGATGTAAAATTGAAAAAAGGTAAGCAGAAACATGCCCAGCATAAAAAAATGGGTGAAAAAAGACAGCACCAGGGAAGAATGATGAAAAACATCGATTTTACCGAAGCACAGAAAGCACAAATGAAAGCGATGAATGAAGAGCATCGCAAACAAATGCAGGAACTGCGGAAAAATGAAAACATTACGGTTAAAGAACAGCGCACACAAATGACAGCTATCCAAAAAGATCACCGGGAAAAAATGCAGAACCTGATGACCCAGGATCAAAAAGATCAAATGGCTAAAGCCAGGGAGGAACAAAAACAAAATCGTGCAGAAGCTATCCAGGAAAGAAATGAAAAAATGAAATCAGCATTGGGATTAAGCAACGACCAGGCTGTAAAGCTTGCTGAAACTAATAAAGCAACTGCAGAAAAGATGAAAGCCATCAAAGTCAACGAAAGTCTTACACAGCAACAAAAAGTGGAGCAGGTAAAAGCGTTAAAGGAAGAACAAAAGAAGGTAAGAGAATCTATTCTTACTACAGAACAATTATCAAAAATGAAAGAAATGAATAAAGGACCTCGTCATAACAGGGGTCATAAAGGAAAAAAATAAGTTTTCTTTATAGTTGATACATCCCGGTCCCAACGACCGGGATTTTTTTATGCCTATCTTTGCGCCTCACTACTGTTGTAAAACAGCAAAAAATGAATATGAAGAAGACAAACAACTTTGAAAAGTTTGAAAAGAAAAAAAGTAACGCAGCTGTAAAAGAACAATTCCGCCAGGAAAAGCGCAAATGGAAAAAAGAAAAAGAAGTTGCGATTGAAAAAAGAAAAATCGAAAAAAGGGCGGCAAAAGATATTACCAAAGCGCCCAAAAGAAACATTCCCACTGTAGCTAAGCCTGCATCAGAACAAATGCCCCTGAATAAATATGTGGCGCATGCCGGTGTTTGCGCCCGCAGAGATGCAGCCCAGTTAGTCAAAGAAGGTCATGTAAAAGTAAACGGCGAATTAATTACCGAACCTGGTTTTAAAGTAACCGCAAAAGATGAAGTACGGGTAAAGGATAAAAAAGTTTCGCTTGTAAAAGACCTTGTTTACATACTGGTTAATAAACCAAAAAATTATATTACCACTACGGAAGATCCACAAGGAAGGAAAACAGTGCTTGATTTAATTAAGAAAGCAACCAATGAAAGAGTTTTTCCAATTGGAAGATTGGACAGGAATACTTCCGGTGTTTTATTGCTTACCAATGATGGCGATCTGAGTCAGCAACTTACACACCCAAGCAACCAGGTTAAAAAAATATATTCTGTTGTTTTGGATAAGCCACTTACCAAAGATCATTTTGAACAAATACTGAGAGGCATTACGCTTGATGATGGACCTGCTCATGTAGATGTGATGGCATATACCGATCCAAAAGACAAAACAATGATTGGTGTTGAATTACATGGTGGCCGTAACCGGATTGTTCGCAGGTTATTTGAACATTTTGGGTATGATGTTAAAACACTTGACAGGGTAGTATTTGCAGGACTTACCAAAAAGAACCTGCAGCGTGGTCACTGGCGCCATCTAACGGATAAGGAGCTACGCGAATTAAAATTCTTCGGCAAAGGAAAATAATGATCATGGCAAAATTGGATGAATGTATTATCCTGGAAACGGATGATTTTATTGTATTGAATAAACCTGCGGGCTTATTATCAATCCCTGACCGGGAAGGGAAAGATATTTCTCTCAAAAAAATGTTGGTAGAAAAATATGGCTCCATATTTACAGTGCATCGGCTTGATAAAGAAACCAGTGGCCTCATTGTGTTTGCCAAAAATGAAGCATCGCATAAATTTTTATCCAAGCAATTTGAAGGCCGGTCCACAACAAAAATTTACCATGGTTTAGTGATAGGTTCTCCTCCTGAAAAAAAAGGCAGAATAGATGCACCGATTGCGGAACATCCACACAAAAAAGGGGTAATGCTCATTTTGCGAAAAGGAAAAGAATCTATTACGGATTATGAAGTGTTGAATGAATATGGCCTGTACACTTTAATGCAATTTCATATTCTCACTGGCCGCACGCACCAGATCAGGGTTCACATGAAACATATAGGACATCCAATAGTTTGCGATCCTGTATATGGAGATGGCAAGTCCGTTTTTATTTCCTCTATCAAGAAGAAGCATTATAACCTGGCCAAAAATGAATTGGATGAAAGACCGATTTTATCAAGATTGGCTCTGCATGCTTTCCAGTTAAGTTTTAAAGGTCCTGGTGGAAATGAATATAACCTTGAAGC
>JACCYQ010000098.1 GCA_013696395.1 Chitinophagaceae bacterium | reverse complement strand
TGTTGTTAAGTTTAAAAAATCCCTTGGGATTAATTTTTTTAAACTTATCAATGTTTCTTTCAGTAACTTAAACTCTGATCTATTTTTAAACAAAAAAAAGGTCAACCCATTTCAGGACAAGACATGCGACCATTCACACATTATGAGAAATGAACGTTACGACTTTATTCATCTCCCCCCAGAGTTCCATCGACAACATAAAAGTTGCGAGTTTTTGCTTTACCAAATTGAAGATTTTGTTACAGCAGACACCTTTAAAGGTTTAAAGGTTCAGACATTACAATTCGAAGAAGCAGTAGAATTAATTGACGGCGAGCATATGCTTGACTACTTGGTCAGAACTGACAAATCGGACAAACATAATGAGATAATTACAAGCAATATTTTAAATGCAGTTATCGCAGACACATGTCAGTTTTTACAGATTGCTCTTTTTGCGTCTTTACAACAGCGACTAACTGTGACATTCTCCCTTATTAGAAAACCTTTCGTTTATAACCTCCTTATTATTTTGAGATTATATCTTACGAGTGACTTTTTAGAAAAGTTTAATAAGGAAGACAACTTTGACACTACAGGTTTAACTCAAGAGGATATCATTGAGTTGCTAAATGCTACTGAGAGCCTTCTTTCTAGCAAATCAATAAAAGCTTCAGATGTTTATGATTTCGTATTCAATCCAGCTTTGTCGGACAGTTTGGTAAATATGTCAAACAAAGCACTTCATCCATCAACAACAAGAAACAAAAATAATAAGACAGAAATTCAAAATATCAATTTTGTGTTTAGCACAAAGGATAGTATTATGACGCAATGGTACTATTTGTATATGCGATTACCTTTTTTGCTTTTATATCTTAATGAGATATTTGAAATAATTGTGATTGACCATTTGAAGTTGGACAATAAAAATTATGTTGAGCGTTTGACAGAAAGGGCAAACTTCTTTAAGCAAAATAACGCCTGCTAACATTGAGTGCATTGGCAATATGGCTGGGCGACGAATATTTTCTCAGCTTTCTGTTTGCTAATCAGCTCCAATTTCAGCAGACGAATAACGCCGAGTAGTAGATAGACAATGAACTCCAGTATCTTTAGTCAGTTGCGGCATCGGGCAAACGGAATACTGATATCCAACCAGAATAAAGCCCTGCTCGTTAATCGATATTCAATATTACAATCTAATTCTTCCCCGAAGAGTCTCCTGCATTTTGCTGTTTAATACATAATTATTTTTACCGCAGAGACCTGTAGGTGTCTGTAAATCAAAAATTATTATTTGTAAGTTAAAATATTTAATTAATCTCCTACTGGTCCCCGGTAGTTAAATACATATTGTGTATAGTCCTGGGAGACCCGTCGGGAAAGCAAGAAGTAGTTGAAAATATTGTGATCCGAAAACAAGTAACGTATATTAGCGTGAATACAGACATTGTGCGCAAGCTATTAGTCTCTACGGTTCTGAAATAGGTTGAAAAGAAATCGTGTAAATTTAAATTAGCCTACTCATGACAATTGACAAAGTATTAATCAAATTTTCCGATTTGCTTTATACTTTACTTGTTTTTTAAATGGCATCTACCTCAATAATAAATTTGTAACCCCTGCCAGGTACATTAATAAATTTGATGGAGTTATCGTCAATTAATTTCTTACGTAATTTAGACACCAACACATCGACATTTCTACTGATGACAACGATGCCTTTATCTTCCCAGATCTCCTTCATCAGTTTTTCCCTTTCTATGATTTGGTTTATATTTTCTGCAAATATTTTTAATGCTTTTGTTTCTTTTTCCGAGAGCTCAATATTGTTATTCTCAGTTTTAAGAACATTGTTTTCTGTGTAGAATCTAAAGATTCCTAATTGTATGTAGTCATTATTACCGAAAATTGGCTCTTTCGCTTCTTTTTTACGAAACTTATTCTTTAAATAAAAACCAATTACACTCAAAGGGAAAATCAATAATATCAACCAAAAGAAATTAAACCCCGGTTTTCTCAAAAAATCAATTTCAATAAGATAGCAGCCCACTTCCAGTTTGCGACCCCTGCAAGGTGTTAAATCGCCAGTTTGGCCATTTATTTCGAATGCAAAGACAGTTTCATGTTGTTCACAATTCTTCAAACTAACTATATAATCTGTGGCCCAGGCGTTTTTTTGAAATGTTCGATGAACTAAATTGATGAGTGTATCTGAAATAAAACCAAAGTCATTTTGAAAGGAGATCTGGTATATGTTTTCATTTAATTTCTTAACCGGCAGTACTCGGGATGAAGAATCATTAGCGGAAAGCAAAAGCTGATGTCCTAAATCACGCAATACAATTTCTACATGCTTCCCGAAGATTTCATCTTTTTTAGTGATAAATGCTGCAGAAATAAAAATAAGAATGATGATGATTGAAGATCCGAATAGAATAGAAGGCTTCATGAGTGCAAAATAATCCATTAACCAACAGTTTTCGGTGGTTTTACAAACGTTTTACGTATTCTTTACATCTTTTTACTATTAAAAAGCTACAGGTTGGTTGACGGCCAATATATTTACGTTATTGTTTTAACCAATAAACTATAATCATGAATATCATCTATAACCTGGCTTTTTGGCTTGTTTTTCAATTCCTGGTTCCACATTCATCTCAGCTACCGGGTAGTCAGCAGGAACAGAAAACAGAAAAAACCAAAACTTCAAAAATCGTTTTTAAATCTACAGACGGCGGACAAACATGGCAGGACATTAGCGAAGGGCTGCCCAAACCTGTACAGGATGACTTTGGTGTTGGAAGTGAAGTTTTTTTTGCAAATGATAATGGCCTCTATTTAACTGCGGGAAATGGGATATATCAAAGTAAACCAAATGCTAAAGCTCCATTTTGGAAAAAAGAGATTTTCACTGACGAATATAGCAGCATTGCTCCGGGAAAGGCTGGGATTTTCGCCTACAATTACAGGGGTAAAATTTCACAAAAAATAAGCGGAACAAGTGTATGGCTGCCGGTGTACACAAATTTTCAAAAGAACATGATACGCACCGTTTTTGAAACCACGGGAGGCACCATTTTCATAGGCACCGACAGCGGCCTTTTTAAATCCACTGACAGTGGAAAAACCTGGAAACATGTACATGTCGGGGGCTGGGTAATGAAATTGGTAGAATCTAATGGAGTATTAATTGCGACCAGCATGAGAGGGATAATAAGATCGACCAATGGTGGTGAAAACTGGGCGTTGGTGATCAATGAGGGCGGTGTTGGCATCGCTGTAGAAAACATCAAAGGTGGATTCGCTGCTATCACGTTCAATACACGGTCGAATACCCGGAGAGTGCGGACATCCTACGACGGCGGTAAGACCTGGCAGCCTATTGATGCCGGCCTTCCGGCGCAACCTTCCATTGCCTCCATTATCCAGGTGGGTGAAAACTTCTTTTGTGGTCATCCTGCCGGCATTTTCAGATCATCAGACAAGGGAAAAACATGGAAACTGTTACTTCCTTCTATCGAAAACAAGATCTTCAATTTATCTGTTTCAGGAAACGTGATTTATGCCATACCCAGAAATGGAGGATGTTGAAGCATGGATAACCGGTGTTACTTTTTTATAGGTAAACCTGCCTGATAGTAAAAGGTAAATAAAAGATGAAAAAATTTGTAAAATATATTTGCTCTGTTCTTAATGTCTGTTTTTACACTTCCTGTGGACAAAACCAAACACCCGTAGCTAAAGATGATCCCCGACAGGTCTCCTGCATTTTGCTGTTTAATACATAATATTTACCGCAGTGAGCCGTAGGTGTCTGTAAATCAAAAATTATTATTTGTAAGTTAAAATATTTAATCAATCACCTACGGGTGACCGGTAGTTAAATAAATATTGTGTATAGTCCCGGGTGGCCGTCGGGAAAGCAAATAGCAACACTTCGGCGGAGACTAACGTTTAAGTACATATGCTACCCAGTTTATATCAATAGTCCCCGTTGCAAACGAGGACTATTGAAGAGAAAGGCAGTGTTATTACATCGACCCAAAATAGTTTTTACCAGCGAACCAGTGTTCGGCTGCGCTGGCGACATGAAGTTAATGACCAGATTGCCCCGGCGAGAAATTGAGCTCCCAAATCTCGCCAACGATGCTGACTACATACGCTTTGTTGCCGATAAACTCCATCGAGGTGGGCTGATTCAGGCCGTCTGCGATGACGCTGAATGTACCATTCGGTTTGAGACCCAACAATGCACCGGTGTTCGGCTGCGCTGGCGCTCCTTCAAATGGACCTTCCCATACTCCCTGTGCGAGTGCAAAGGTACCTCCCGGGCCAAATTCCACATCGACAAATAATCCAACACCCAAACCGGCGGCTGAGGCTACTTCTTTCGCGGTAAGCGACTTTAGCGAAAGGGACAAGAGTTTGGCAGTTGCAGGCACGTGAGGAATGGGACCGGCTTGAGTGAAGTAGACCGTGTTCCCTCTCAACGCCAGACCCGTCGGCACAACATTGTCAAATGCGATCATTTCACTGATGTCGCCATCAAGGGTAGCATAGAGTATGCGGTTATGGTGTCCATCAGTGACAATGAAACCGTCTTTGTAAGGTTCGAACGCGTACTGAAATCCGCTGGGCACGAAAAAGCCCGGCTCAGGGGGATTGGCAATAGACCATGCACCAATATCTGCTATTACGGTAAAGCTGGTCGGGCCATCTACCCGGTAGATGCCTACGATGTCGTCACCATCGAGATCCGGCGCAACACCCGTAACCAACGCATATGCAGTTCCGCCCTGGAAGGCGACATCTATCACTCCACTGCCGATGTAGAACGGGTCAGGAACCCGCTTAGGCAATCCGGTGGCGAAGAGCGTGAAAGCGCCGGTCTTTGGGTTTACACGCCAAATGGAACCGGCAAGTGGTGCAGTGACGTACAACGCTTTGTCGGGCCCGACGGTACTTCCCTGAAGTTCTTCAAGGCCCGAAACCAATAGTTGTGGGGATGCCGGAACAAAATGAGGGTGGTCATTTTTTTTACAACCCAGGACACCCATGGCAAAGCAAAAGACCAGTAATCGAAAAATTCGGCTGTTGACGTTAGATTTTTTCATTGCTTTTTATTTTAAATGGTTAAGTCTTGAAAATCTAATCAGTTGCCTTAAATTTTTACATCGAATGAAAAATAATCATGCTAACTAAACCCGGGAATGAATATCATCCAGTGATGTAAAGGCGATCGAAATTTGGGGGGGAACGTATTTTTTAGTTTGAGAAGGTAGGAGTTAAGAACTCTTAACCAAGTTACAATAGTTTGATAAAATATTTTCATTTTCTTCCCCGACGGAACTACTGCATTTTACTGTTTAATTTGTATAATCCTGGGGGGTCCCATCGGGAAGGTAAAGTCATCGGTTATAAAACCTAAAACCAGGCTAAATACTGTTACATCAATCAATCTTTAAATTTTTCCAGCAATGCTTTTGTTTTACGGATACCTTCTTCTTCGCTTAATTTATCGCCTTCGTATTCAATACCGATATAGCCTTTGAACCCGGAATCTTTTACAATCTTCATGATCTTGTTATAATCGGTTTCTATACAATTGCCCTGTTCATCAAAATCATATGTTTTGGCGCTGACACCTTTTGCAAAAGGCATCAGTTCTTTGGTACCCACATAACGGTCATAACTTTCCAGGCAGGTCATCCAGTTACTGGCATCCCGTTTAATGCAAAAATTTCCAAAATCAGGAAGGGTTCCCACATTCTTTTTATTTACCTCTTTCATAACACCTGCAAGCCAACTGCCATCCGAGGAATAGCTGCCATGATTTTCTACAATTACATTGATCCCAACTTTATCCGCGTATTCACTTAAGCGGCCAAGCCCATCAACAGCCGCTTTTGCAACTGCTGAACGGCTACCCTCACCTGCTGCATTTACCCTGATGGTTGCACAACCCAAATGTTTGGCGGCATCCACCCATTTATAATGATTCTCCACCGCTATTAAACGATCCGCATCTTTTGCAGCACCCAGGTTTCCTTCACCATCACACATGATCAAATGGTTCTTTACATCATTATCCCTGCAACGTTTGAGTAATTCATTCAGGTATGAGGTATCCTTTGCTTTGTCTTTGAAAAAAACATTTACATATTCTACAACGCTGATCCCAAAGTCATTTTTTGCTTTTTCCGGAAAATCAAGATTGTCCAGTTGCTTTGCAAATAAAGCTTTATGTAATGACCACTGCGCTAAAGAAATTTCAAAGAATGATTTCTTGACTGTTTCTGCGGCAAAAACATTTTGACCCAGAACAGCTCCGGCTGCAAGTCCACTCATTTGCTGCAAAAATTGACGACGATTGGATGACATATTTTTTATTTAGAACGATGAATATAAAAACTAATAATGAATTGAATTCTTAAAAACTCAACTTTGGATATATCAACTATAAAGACTATTTACTGCTTCCCTTCGGAAAGGCGATTATGTCCCCAAAGTTTTGACATTGTAAACTTCAATTTGGAATGATAATACCGGCAGACACCTTAATACTTTCAGAATTGCTTATTTAAAAATTCACCTACAGATCCCCGGCAATAAATTAAATTGCTTTTTTATGGAAAGGTTTTAAATGAAATGCTACCTGGTTTGCAATATCGGTTGAAGAACATTTCTGTAATAAAAAAATTATACGATATTATTAAAATTTCAAATGACGGAACATGAAAAAACGATACTACTCAAGCACCTTGTTGTTAGCTGGCATTTAGTTCATTCTTCTCAAAACAAACTTATATGAAAAAAGGATTTTTGACATTTCTTATATTATTGCCAATTTTACTTATGGCACAGTCAAATAAGAACGTAACAGAAGATTTTCTGCAGTCCTTCGCTGATGCATTTAATGCTCATGACGTTAACAGGATAATGTCACACATGACAGATGACTGTGTGTTCGAAGCTTCTGCAGGACCCGATGTTAATGGGGAAAAATTTACGGGCCAGGAACAAGTCAGGAAAGCTTTTGAAAACGTGTTTGCAACATTCCCGGATGCCCGATGGAATAACCCCCGTCACTTCATTTTAGGAGACAGAGGATTCTCCGAATGGATTTTTACGGGTACAAAGACAGATGGAACCCGGGTTGAAGTCACGGGGTGTGATTTATTTACTTTTAAAGATGGTAAAATAGCCATTAAAAATTCTTATAGAAAGAATCGCCTGCAAACAAAATAAAAGAAACATACTACTAACATTGGTGGGTATGCGCAGTTCTCTCCCCTGCCCTATGGGCTCCAGCCGAATTCCATCATATTTCTCTTCTATAAGTAAAGACTAGTAAAACAGAAGCTGTAATCACAATTCTAATTTCAGCGGGTTGATTAAAACAAACCGGGTCATTCACCAGGGCATAGGTCATTTATTTTATTTATCCTTGAACCTTTTTTATGGGACGGAGTTGCACGAAGAGTGCAGTTACAAGTTTTGGTACAAGGCCTCGTTGTATTTTCAGATGTATCATTTTATATCTTTGCTCATTTCAGGTGGCCAATGACGGCAAAAATCCAAATTAAGAAATTTCCATTCTGGATTATGCGCATTTATTAGTGCGACTTTCTTTTTCCGGCTCCAGCTCTTAATTTCCTTCTCCCTCCTTATAGCATCATTTATATAAGAAAACACTTCATAGTGAACCAGGTTATAACAATAATATCTTCCTGCAAATGTTTTTCTTTGTCCCCGGTTTGACCAATGTTCAATCAACCTCATTTCAG
>JACCYQ010000157.1 GCA_013696395.1 Chitinophagaceae bacterium | reverse complement strand
CCTGTAATCAGAATACCCTTTGGTTGGAACAACACCTGGTAAATTTTAGGCTGATTGGTCAGGTCATAAAACAAAGACCTTTTATACCCTAAATAAGGTTCTACATTTTTTTGTTCACCAAAAATATTGATCAACTTTATGAGTATCAGTTTCAAATGAAATTTGTATTCTGATGCCTTGAGTGTTATTAATTTTTGAATATCTCCTTCCAGGTCTTTTGTTGAAGCAATTCTTTTCTCAATTAAATCTTTCCTGTTAAGCTGAAGAATTTCAATGGTCGTTGCACCTCTTTCATTGTTGGCTACAACTTTACCTGCATTATCAAATCGTAAATGTAATCTGGGGTTATCAATTGTAGGATCAACCAATAAAGCATTTTCCTTTTTGATGTGCGCCATGGTGGATTTAACAGGTGCTCGCGATCCCTTTACCGGGAACCATGAAGACTTTGCTTTATTACAAGCCTGGCAGGAAAGTAAAATATTTTGCCAGCGAAATGCAAGCCACCAGTAATGTTTTTCAGAATATTCTTTATTTAGTCCCCTTGCGAATTTAGCAGGTCTGAAATGGTCAAAGGTCATACCGGTAATATCCAATGGTGTTTCACAATAAGCGCATTTGTGATGATAGATTTTTGATAATGCCTGTAATACTTTGTTGACTATAGAATAGTTAGGCCAGGGAACCTGTTCCTGAGAATGAGGTGAACGTTGTTTAAAAAACTGTTCAGATTCATTTCTGAACTTTTTTAAAGCAATACTATTTAAAATAGCCGGGGGCGTTTTGGGTCCTGTTATTTTTATCATTTCAAAATTCTTAGCTTAAGAGTCAATTTATATTCACATGATCCAAACGTTTATCTAGGAAATCGAAATCATTATAGCTTATAATAGATTATATAAATAGTACGGATCTTTTTCAAATTCAATCATAAGTTTTTTCAATTGCTGAATGATCCCATCTGTTCTCATTTGATATTTTGCATCTAATGAATTAAAATGCTTGCTGTGACGGATACTTAAAGCATAGGCGAGTAAATTATAGCAGGTTGTAAATTGCCCGGTAGCAATCAAAGCTTTCCGATTATTTTCCGTGGCTTGTTCTTGTTCATTTTCAAACCACATAGTAGTACCTGTTCCATAGGCTAATTCTGCCGTCTGCTGCATCAGGTTGGATAACAGGCAACCTTCTGTAACTTCTTTTATAAAAGCATTTTTACGCTTTAAGTAAGCATCCTGATTTTCATCTTCTCTGGGTTCAAAAGCCGGGAGTCTCCTGTTTTTGTTATTGGTGAAGGTCAGCTTGTAAATCACATTATTCAGTCTGCGGTAAACAAAACGTGGATTGGAAAACAGCTGGTCATAAATTAAACGACGAATATGTTTTAAAAATACTTCCCCAATCATAATAGCCGAAGATTGCAACCTTGCATTGATTATTTGAAGCAAAATCCCTGTCTGAACGCCTTGCAAATAATTAGTCACACTAATCAACGTGCGTCTTGCAAATGATTCTTCTTTCATATGAAGGCGAATCAGATCTTGCAGTGTAGGTTGATTAAGGCTGTCCCTGATGACATGGTTAGTGTTAAGAAATTTTTTGTATTTCCGATTAAGGATAATCGTTAGAATCAATAATAATATACCTACTATACTCAATATGATGGAAGCAGCAGTAATCCCTTCCAAAATTAAAGGCAACGCAAAAAGAATGACCACTAAAATTCCTATCCATAATGCTCTTGCAATCCAATTACTGACACTATTATAGATGCCTTTGATTTTCTGCCAGTAATCAGTAAGAGACTTTTCCATCCATTTTTTATTGGTTTTAATTTCCGGAACATTATAAGGGCTCATGAAAAAACTGGTAACATCACTCACCATCATAAGATCAAACCGGTGATATTTTTCCGGTTCTACATTCTGCTCATTACCTCTCTCATTGGCAAGTAACAAGCTATACAATCCCTGGTTATCCCATATCCCTCCATCCATTAATCCAAATGTCTTTGTTTCGGAAAATGCTTTTTCCTTCTCAGCCCTGGGACTTTTTAAATTTTCTTCCAGAGTTGCTTTATCATCCCAGCTTATAGTATCAAGAGCTATAGCATCTTTTAGATTTTGACTGGAAGGTCCATCTGAGTAAGTAAAATCTTTGGGGTACATGATTGGTTCAAACCCCATGGGAAAACAGGATGATGCTGCTAGTACATCCGCTAAACGGATTAATTTCAAAGACGAAATACTTTCATTTTTGTTTTTCCATTCAATCCCGATATTGGAATTACCAAACATTCCGCCACTATTACCACTCCAATCATCTGCACCCTGGAAACGAAATGAAATACCAGTATAAAAATCAGTGGAATTAAAACAAAATTCTTTGATATGAACGTCTGGATTTGAAGACATAATACCACCCAGAGTTCGGGCGGTTTCAGGTATGATAGTAAAAAGATTTTCATGATAGGCTATAGAAAAAGCATTAATAATATTTCTGGATTTTTCAGTTTGCTTCCAAATCACATCATCTTGTAAAATAGATATTGCTTTTTTAACCAGCACCTCACCAGTGATTGCCTGATTCAAGTGATTGTAGTAATCTTTAAAAGGAATATTTTGATGCAGAGCAGCTACATACACAGAGAGCGTGATCGTACCTCCAGAGGCTGAAGAAACAAACTGTACTTTTTGTAATAGAGTGGTTTCCTGTTGATCTTCCACCCATTTGATTTCATTGAGCAGTGAAAGCACACCTAGCCCATAGGTCGCTGCTCTGAAACCTCCTCCTGATAAAGCAAATCCAATAGACTCAAAAGGAGTTTGTGGAAAAACATAATCAAGGGTTGATGTACTGTCTGTTGTATTGTTTTGATTAATTGATTCCATAAGTAGCCTTTTATTTTTGTCTCTTTAAATGGTTTGTAGTGAGATTAATACTAGTTCTTCTGCCATTAACATTTTTTACGAAAGGTCAAACCAGATAAGTGATTATGCCAGCCCTCATCTCCAACCCTTATTAGTTTTCAAAGGCTTTAAACGATTCAAAGTAATATGTTTAATCGTAGGTATAATGGATGATAACAATTTTCTATTTGAATACTGCTGATTAATAGGCAACATGTCATTGACACGATTCAACAATTTCATTAATACTGTATTTTAGTATCGCTTTCTTTTCCATCTGTTAAGATTTGCGCACACTTCGTTCTTTTTTGTCACATTAAATAATAACACAGCAAAGACCCTGCACCTACATATTCAGCCATACGCTAGAAACAATTTAAACCTGTCTTTTCAATTTATTATACTGTATTTATACGGTATCGCCTTTTACAATACTATTGATGATCATAATGGATAATATTGGGTTACTTTAAGATGTGGGAATTGTTATACCCTGCACGGGCATTAAACTTGTAATTTTTAAAAAAGCCAGGTGGGTGGGTTGGTGAGTCGTCTGAGAGAATAAGAGTTGGTTAAGAGGCTCACTTCAATCCACAACTTCAAATTCAAAACCTTCTAAAAATTACAATTAGGTAAACCACTTATCCACTTAAACCTATAAAAGTCGTTACAATTTTTCGTAACGCTTTACATATGGACCATTGTTGACAGGAGTTTATATTTGGCTCACTATCTCTATTTTCATAGTTTCTATATTAAGATCAACATAGTGTCTCTCAATACAGTCACCTTAAAGCTGTCCACATTAGAAGATGATTACCTGAAATTAAGTGCTGGCCCATTACACCCTTGATGAGCGCTACATTCAATTATATTTTACAAGTCAAAGTCCATAGAAGACACAAAGAGAAATTTATTAACAAGCTGATATTTAACAGCCCTGCCAATAGACAGGGCTGTTTGTTAACCTGATGATGTTACATCATTTCTTTACTTTACCTTCTTATCATTTTTCATAAAGCTGCTGTTGATATTTCGCAGCGTTATCAAATTATCGTCCATATATTCCAGTGCTCTTGTTAAGCCTGTACGGGCTCATTCATTGCTGCATCGTCAAGCTTTTTCTGCAATTTATTATTATGCTTTCCTTCGGGATAAGGCATTACTTGCCGCATGGCTAAAATGGCTGCACCTAGGGCAATATCTATAATATGCATGAAATCGAAAACGGGCAGCAATGGTTTTTCTTTAAAAGGCCAGGGACCGGGAGGCCATGGATCAATGTAACGCGGAATCTCAGGCCAGATATCGACGAGCCAGGTAATTATCCATTGGAGAGTCTGGCACTGACTGGCTGAATGGCCAAGGACATCACGAGCATGAATACCGATGTACCGAAGTTCTTTTA
>JACCYQ010000154.1 GCA_013696395.1 Chitinophagaceae bacterium | reverse complement strand
AAGCTCAGCCAGCAGAAGACATATACCGTAAATCAATAATCGATTCTACCCAAATAGCCTACGCCCTTGTTCATGTAAAGAATGGTGAAGCTGTTATCAGGGATGTAATGATTGATGGAATTTCCATCTCGGATTTGTTGAGTGCAAGCAAAAACAAGTAATACAATTATAATGTTATTCTGCGAAAGCAGATCTCTTCAGCAATCGTATTATTCTTTCGGCTGAATTTATTTTTCCGGTTGCGAAGAATTTTAACCTACGGGTCCCCGCAATTCATTTATCATTTTTGCAAAGAATATTGCGGGAGATCCATCGGGAAAGCAATTTGAGTTATTAAGTCCTGAACTTCCTGTAAATCACTCCCGGCTTGCTTTCAAAATCAACCTCTTTATAAAATGACAAGCCGATTTTTTGCAAAACATGAATAGAAGCGGTGTTTACCTTTAGTGCCCTGCCTGTAATAATAGGAATATTAAAATTTTTAAATCCCAGCTCTAAACCGGCTTTAGCAGATTCTGTAGCATAACCATATCCCCAATATTTTTTAAAGAACCTGAAACCAATATCATATTCATCAATATCCTCAATATACTTTAAACCGCACCAACCCAGGAATGTATTATCGGTTTTACGCATCACCGCCCAGCGGCCAAAACCATGCTTTCTGCAATGATCATAATTTAATAGAAATTTTTCTGCTTCTTCAATATTAATAAAGGAATCATCACCTGTGTACTTAATTACTTCCGGATCAAGATTTAATAAGTAGAAGGATTTTGCATCTCCTGGATTAAATTCCCTGAGCCATAGTCTTTCTGTTTCAGCAATCCTTTCCAAAATGATTAAGGTATTTATGATTGATAAAATAGATTTTTTTTAAAATTCTAAACGAAATTTGCATCATAACAAAGCAGGCGAAATTTATTTAATTAAAATTCAATAACCAAACCGATCGTTGGTGTTACCCTGCCCTCATCATTCATTAATAGAACAGGTATTGCATTACTGCCATCCGCCTTGATGGTGGCGCCATCTGTAGTAACAAAAGCCGTATTGTCCTCATTGCGTTTAAAGCTATATTGCGGGTACCCGGGATTTGCCGCTGCATAAATATTAGACAAGTCAATAAATGCGTCTAGGGTTAACCGTTTGAAGTTCCATTTTTTGTCAACCCGGAGGTCAGCGGAATGAAATGCATCCAGGCGGCGGGTATTTAGTTGTGCATAATCTAATAAACCGGTACCGGCGGATAAATAATTAATCCGCGATGCCAGTTCATCAAATGGTGTATAGGGTACACCGCCCTGGTAACGGAATTTTAAACCAAGTTCCCAGTTGCGTCCTAATTTATAACCGGTGGTTATACTTAATAAATGATTATTCTCCCATGCACTTGAAATCAATTCTTCATCAGCACCACTATACCTGCTCTTAAAAAAAGTATATGATAAAACACCAAAATAGCGGTTAGTTAATTTTTGCTGTGCAAAAAATTCAAATCCAAATGCACGGCCTTTTCCGTTACTGGTTATGGCTTCATTTCCTAATACACTGAAATCACCTCCTAAATTTGAAAGTGAAATGCCGTTGCGAACCGACACCGGAACCTGAGCATAATCCTTATAAAATCCTTCGAGTGTAAATCGCAGATCGTTTGAAGGTAAAAATTCAAAGCCGGTAACATAATGATCGCTGCGGATATATTTTGCATTTTTATTGATCAGTGTTCCATTGTTATCCGCAAAACCCAGCATGGTATATGGTGGTATCTTAAAATACCGGCCAACAGAACTGTTCCATGTCCATTTATCGGCCATTACAAACGAAAATGAAATACGTGGCGACAAGGTTTTGGAAAGATCCATACCATTATTGGTAAACGTATTTCCATCCGTTCGGATGCCAGCACTTACTCCCAGCCTGTCATCAAAATATCTTTTTCCAACCTGCATGAATGCACCTAACCGCCAAAAACTATTGATGGGCGAATTAAAATTGATGGTTACTGCAGGTTGCACCAACATTCCATTATCGTCCCGGA
>JACCYQ010000097.1 GCA_013696395.1 Chitinophagaceae bacterium | reverse complement strand
CCTACAATGGGTTGATTGCAGTAATTCATACTGAAGATCTTTTATTCAAATAATTGGTTTGAGATATTGTACTTAGACATAGAAAAACAGTAGGCTGTTTGGTGTGAAGTTCAGTTTTCAACAGATTAATAACCTGCTTAAGCTTGCGAATAAAACAATTAAAATATTACAGGCAACCAGAAAACATTAAATGCTATGATAAAAAGAATATCCGGTTTTCAAATTCTTGCAATTCTATGGTTACTTATATCAGGTTGTAGTACAAATAAAGCATTCAAATCAAATGTAGATTGGAAAGATTTTTTATCAAAACAAGATCCTGTGTGGGATACTTTGACCCCTTATTTTTATGATGGCCCCATGACAGGTAATGGTTTAATAGGAACGGTACTGCATAAGATGGATAAAAACCGTTTTGATGGCGATACCAATAAAATACTCTTTGAAATAAATCGTGCAGATTTAGTAGATAGCTGTAGTCGCAGACCTGAGGGTTATTATTGGTCTCGCATGCAAGTGGGGCGATTTGAGTTTAAACCAAAAGGTGTAATCTACAATACAAATCTTCGCATTGATTTGCGAAATGCAGAACTGGTGGGAAAGATTACAACCTCTGAAGGCGTAATTCATATCAGGCATTATACACATGCTGAACTGCCTGTTGTTGTAACGGAATTAACATCGGAAGGAAATGAAAATAGTGACAACTGGAAATTTGTTCCCGATATTTCCGGTTGCCTGGTTGATTTAAAAGAACTGGATAAACAGGAAAAAGGAATATACGATACCAATCCTGAGGCTACAGTACAAACAAGCAATGGCATCATGCTTCATAAGCAGTTATTGAAGCATTCACGCCGTTCCTTTACAGTGGGTTCTACCTCAAAAAAGGTCGGACGTACAACTGTTTATTACAGCACCATAGCATATTCAAACCCTGTAAAGGCAAAATATTTTAGCGCTGAAGATATTCTGTCGAGTGCCCTGCTGGAAAACGCTGAAAATTTATTGGTTTCTCATAGAACATGGTGGAATGCCTATTTTCAACAATCGTTCGTTTCTGTACCCGATCCACGCATTCTAAATTACTACTGGGTACAACGCTATGTAACAGGAAGTGCCATGCGTGAGGGGCTACAAATGATGGACCTGATGGGCCCCTGGTATTGTCATACACTATGGCAGGGCATTTGGTGGAATTTGAATTCGCAACTGATGTATAGCCATTTGTTTTCGTCGAATAACGTAAACGCTGCAAAGCCATACTGCGCAATTTTTGATGATCATTTACCCGCTCTAATTCAAAATGTTCCGGCACAATTCCGTCATAATTCAGCAGGATTGGGACGTGCAAGCAGTTTCGATTTGCGTTCCGATGTAGACCCGCAGGATAGCATTCCTCCCTATTACAATCGTGAAGTAGGTAACCTTACCTGGGCACTTCAAAATTATTATTTATACTGCAGGTATAGTATGGACGATTCCCTATTAAAAACAAACTTTTTTCCCTTACTTAAAAAAAGCGTTAATCTTTATATCAACCTGGCATTTAAAGAAAAGGATGGAAAATTTCATTTACCGGTAACCATGTCACCCGAATATAAACCTGCACCAGATTGTAATTATGATTTGTCGATGTTTAGATGGGGTTTGCAAACGCTGATTGCTGTTGCTGAAAGACTACAACTCGATAATGCACTGATTCCTGGATGGAAAAACTTACTAAGTAATTTAACAGACTACCACAAAAATGAAAGAGGATTATTGATTGGTAAAGGCGTGGAAATGGTAACGGCGCACCGGCATTTTTCTCATCTTTCAATGATATATCCACTGGGTATTTTGACAAATGACAATCCGGAGAATGAAGCATTAATTCGTAAATCAATAGAGTATTGGATTGGGCTTTCAGGGAGTGATAAAGCGGCGTGGTCTTATTCATGGACAGCAAGTGCGTACGCCTTTATCGGAGATGGTAATACTGCATATAAATATTTGAACGGCTTTTTCAATTTTGCCAATCGCAAACATTATTGGGAACTGCCTGGCATTGGAGCAAACACGATGTACCGTGAAGTGGGCATGTGTTCTGAAACTCCATTTTCATTTAATAAATCAGTGAATGACATGCTCATCCAAAGTCACGCTGATGTGATAAATATTTTCCCGGCAGTACCAGATGTTTGGAAAGATGCTTCCTTCATGAATCTTCGAACAGAAGGAGCGTTTTTAGTTTCAGCAGCAAGAGAAGCAGGTATCACAAAATTTTTCTCTGTAGAATCGTTGGCAGGCGAACCATGCATTATTAAGAGTGATATTAAAGTAGATAGCTTGCTGACTTCACCACACGTAAAATTTACTAAAATATCGGAATACGTTTTCTCTGTACCCATACAAAAAAACCAGCAAATCACATTTTATAAAAGCAGTACACAGAATTTACAGCTAAGAAATATAACAACAGGGGGAATTGAAAATAATTATTGGGGTTCAAAAAAAAATAAAAGGTAAGAACGACAGCATATACAACGGGTTGATTGCAGCCATTCTTACCGAAAATCTTTCATTCAAAAAAATTAGTTTAAGTGAATGGTATAGTTAGAAAACAATGAGATTATTGGCATTGAGATATATTTCTTTAAGTTCCATAGTAACAGTTTAAAAAAGTTTTCGCATCAATAAAATGAGCATCTTAAAAAAAGAAACGATCATTCTTATAAAAGGATTATCGTACCAATTTTAATAAACAAATACTTCAAAATTTAAAATGAAACAACACTTTTCTTTAATCATCCTGCTAAGTTTTTTTACCAGCCTTGCAAATGGGCAGTCGATGGATAAATCTTTTCGTCAGCCGGTTTTTGAAGAAGGCGATAACAATATCATTTTACAAAACCGCTGTGGCAACCGGCTTACCATGATGTTTAAGCCTGATGGCACCACGCTGGAATTTGTTTACAAGCCCAATGCATTTCGCCGGAAAGAATTTTGGGCACGAAATTTTTCTAACCGTGATAACCAGACGGTACTTTTTCCATCGTTTACCATGCCTGATATTCGCAGTACCGATGCAACGTACACATACGATCCATTTGTAACCAACATCAGCATCAAAGCAGCTTCCGGAGCCAAAAATAATATTGTGGCACTGAACCTTGCCGATGAAAACGCATTTGTAATTTCGGCTCGCAGCCCACTGCTCCTTACTTTTAAGCCACACACTAAATTTGAAGTGAGCAATGGATTATTGACCGAGAAATTCACCGAACGGGGCGAAGAAATTGTCAGCTTCATTAAGTTTCCTGGTTTTGAGCAGAACCGTTTTCGGGTGTTGGCCGATGGAACTTACATACTGCAAGTATTAGAAAATGACGTAATCCTGATTGGCGGCGAGGAGAATATGTACCAGGTAAACAGGGTTTGTTCAAAACTTAAAAACATCAACCTGCAACAGCAGATTGTTCGCAATGAAGAAATTTTGAAACCCGAATTAGCCGCTTCAACCATCTTCCTTCGGAACCCTGATTTTAAAAAAGTGCTCGACATCAATAAAAGGATTCTCTTATCAATGGTTGATGCCGGAGGTGCTACATTCGGGGCTTTAAGCCGATGCTATTATTTGATGTGGGTTCGTGACGGATCTATGTCAACTTCTTTGATGGCCCGGGGAGGTGCTACCTCGTATGTTTCGGATTGGACAAAACTGGCATTAAACAGCCCTTCAATTGTCCGTCGGGATGATGGAACCGAAGTTCCCGAATTTGGTCAAACCCTCGGAACAAGATGGGGGAAAAGTGAAGACGATGGTATTTTCTATGCTACGCTGAGTTTATTTACCATGTGCCAGACAACTGGCAATAATGAAGTGCTTTATACAGATGGTTTTAAAATCCTGCTCGAATCCATTGATCGTTACCTGGAGAAAACCTGGGATAAAAACCTCAACATGTTTGGCAGCGATACCCGTGGCGAGACGTCCCTGCAATCAAGTCCTTATTACGCTTACGATGTAGTGAATGGCGAAATGTATCATAATTTTCAGAAGGCAGATGTAAACAGCACACCTATTTCACGCAGTTATTCACTTTACCAGCAGGTAAATACTTATAATCTGCTTCTGATGGCAAATGTGTTAATGGCCAAACAATCCGAGTTAAATCAGCGAAGCAACAGGTATGCAGCACTGGCAAAGCAAATAGAAAAAACGATTAAGACAAAATTTAAAAATGCTTCGGGAAACCTCTATGCCGGGTTTGAGTTGTATGCCAATGGTTCCGAAAAATGGGTTCCGTTCGGCCCCGATTGCGATTACTGGGAAACAGCCTGGGCAAATTCTTTAGGCCCCTATTACCCCGCTCCTGAAATGCAGTTATCATCGGCAAAAGAAATCAAAACTGATTGGGCAAAATACCGCAATTATGGGTATTGTCCGTGGAATACACTTTCGGGATACTTGTACGAATATGGAATGAGTTCCGATGAGTATGAAAAGATGTTATCGGAGCAAATAAAAGATGCATTGACATTAACCAAAAAATATCCCATGAAAGGCGCTGTAACCGAATACCAAAAAGAATTGGAAGGCTGGCGTGCACTGCCATTTCAAATCGGGGGACTTTACCAATCGGTTACTGCACAAATCATTCAGAATATGCCCATGGGAATTGGTGTTAGGGCAAGCAATTTTGTAGACAGTATTCATAATTATAAATTTCGGTCGGCGGTTATTTCAGCAAAGCAAACAGGAAAAGGAGATGTCGTAAAATCCTACTCTATTAACGGTAAAGAGATCAAACACAGTTTGCAAATTCCATCTAACGCACTTCGCATTGGAACGAACAGCATTGAAATTACAAGAGATACCCGTTCGGATCAATTCAGGCTTTATTCGTCCACTGCCGAATTGCTTTTTTGTAGCAGCAACGGATCCGGGATTCAATTTGAATTTACAAACCCGGTTGTAAGCCAGTTGGTTTTTGAAAATGCAGACAAGACTAAATCTTTCAGGTTTACGGATAAGAATGGGCGTGAACTGGCTTTTTCAAAAGTAGATATGGGGAATAAATTAATGATTGAATTAGATACAAAAGGAGATTTTAACCTGGAAGTGTTTTAATCCGTTTGCTAAATCTTTTGATTAAAAGGCTTGATTGCACAAATTC
>JACCYQ010000148.1 GCA_013696395.1 Chitinophagaceae bacterium | reverse complement strand
GGACCTGCTTAAATTTCAAAGACATAAATAGGTAGCTTAATTTTTTTAATTGATTAATAAAGTTGAATTCCCGGCCATTTTATAAATGAAGGTAAAATTCAATTGCATCAAGTTGCTTGGTTTTATTAAAAAGATTTTAAGCGGTCCAATGAACTAGTATTAATAATAGTGTACACTTTATTAAAGACATATAAAAACCAAATTTACTTTAGTTATTTTTTTCAATATGGTTTTGCGCCTGATCTATCCAGCTTTTATCAAAAGCCAATTCAATATCAGGAGGAATGCCAATAGATTCTATACTCATATATTTAGGATGGCTCTTAGCGGTAAGGACCGCCAGAAATTTATGACAGGGCAAATGGATCGCACCATCCTTTTTACGCCGTTGTTGGTGTTCAAATTAATTACATTCTGGAAATTCAGGATTTCACCAACAACCTAATTTGCATAAAATAGCAGGATAGTTTAGACGTATAAATTTTTAGCTTTTACTTACTTTGTATTATGTTTCCTGACCATTATCCACAATTTTTCACTGCTACAATTCTTGAATGGAAGCATTTACTAAAACCTGAAAAATATAAGGAGCTCATTGCATCAAGCCTTCATTTTCTCGTTCAGGATAAGCAAATAGTTGTTTATGGATTTTGTTTTTATGAGCAATCACATTCATCTTGTCTGGCAAATACAGCCAGGACATAAGCGGGAGATGTTCAACGTGATTTCCTTAAATACACAGCCCAAAAAATGAAACAAGACCTTGAAAATAATCATCCGCAAGTACTTGTTAATTTTTTAGTGAATGCTAAGGACAGGAAATACCCCCGCCTGACCAGTCGGGCAGGAGGTGTGGGAACGAAATCCTTTAAGTGTTGATTTGTGGAGTAGGGAAGCAATATGGCAGAAGTTAGCATACATACATCAGAACCCGATAAGAGCCGGGTTATGTAAAACTTCTGAAAACTATTATTGGTCATCTGCAATGTCTTATCATACGGGAAAAGATAATTTTGGGTGGCTTACACATGTAATGGATTGATCCACATAAAATTGTTTTGTTGGTGAGGCCTACGCACAAGGCATGGGAAACACCAACAAAGGCGTAAATGGATTTAATATTTACATACCATTCAGGTGCGTTGCCTGGATCTGATGCATAATTCGCAACTATATCAATGGGTTTGTTGATGATGATATCGGTTACAACGTCGACCATGGATTTTTTTTATGGATGATTTTGAATGCTGTAATGAAATTAAAAAATAATTTCACTTCCACACCAGGTTATACATAAATGGTAATAACAGATTTAGTAGCCACATTGTTTTTTGACGCAGCCATCATTTAGCTTCATCTCATTTTAAATCTTACGATATACATATCATTGGTGATGTATAAGGTTTTTTCATCCGCTGATAGTGCGCAGTTGGATGCCGCTTCATTTAATCTTAATTTACCCAGCAACTTTCCCTGGCTGTTAAATATCCAGATTCCACCGGGGCCTGTGGCAAATACATTCCCGTTGCGATCAATTTTTAATCCGTCATTCCCACCTTTTAACGATTTATCGTAACCTTCAGCACTGTAAAAAATTCTTCCATTAATTACTTCATTATTCCTATTGATATCAAATGCATACCAGTTTGGTTTATTTCCGTCGGAGTTGGCTACAATAAAAGTGTTTTCACCGGGAAAGAATGCAATCCCATTAGGTCGGCTAAGGGTATCCGTTACCAGTTTAACTTCTCCGGAAATATTTACTTTGAAAACGCCCTGGAATGGAATTTCCTTTAGCGGATCATTCATACCCTTTTCGAGACCATAAGGTGGATCTGTAAAAAATAATTCTCCCTTGCTATTGAACACGGCATCATTGGGACTGTTCAATTTTTTATTCTGCCAGCCATCAGCAATGGTTATAAATTTAGGTAATGGATTATTTATTGGTGCATCCATCCTCGCCATTCTCCTGTCACCATGCTGGCAAAGTACCAGCTTATTATTCTTATCAAGTATTAATCCATTGCTGCCGGTTTCACCACCCCTTTGAACCGATCCGGTATAACCAGCAGGTTTAAGATATAACTCCGCGCCGTTTTTCTCTGTCCATTTATATATAGCATTACGTGGTATGTCTGAGAACAAAAGCATGTTATTCTTTTCAATCCATAATGGTCCTTCACTCCAGTCAAAACCTTCTGCAATAATTTCTGCTTTTGCTTTGGGAGATATGATTTCATTAATCGATTCATCTATTCGTTCAATGTTTCCAATAGTTGGATACATTTTCTGTGCCCTGCAGGAAGTGAATACAAATAGTAAAACAATGAGTATGTTATACATAGCAATTGATACCATTTCCGGTTTTTTCATAATTAAATAATTAATACAAATCCATTCTCCTTAATCATTATCCATCATAAAACATGATGCAATTTTAAGTATTGAAGTAACAAGATCGTTTTGGCATCATTAATTTCCCCGGTTCCAATCATAATCAGGGCTGATTCAAAGGGCATTTCCAACACTTCAATATTTTCCTGTTCATGCTGTAATCCTCCCCCTTCAGCCACTTTCATTTCATTGGTATATTCAGCAATAAAAAAGTGTAAAATTTCAGTCACTGAGCCAGGAGACATATAAGCCTTAAAGATTTTTTGAACTTCTGATATTTTGTATCCTGTTTCTTCTTCGGTTTCACGTTTTATACAATCTTCCGGGTTATCCTTGTCCAATAAACCTGCACAAGCTTCAATCATCATCCCTGTATCATTTCCATTGATAAATGTTGGTAGGCGGAATTGTCTGGTAAGGACAACAGACTTTTGTTCTTTGTTATAAAGTAAAACAGTTGCCCCGTTTCCCCGGTCATAAGCTTCCCTGGTTTGGGTTTGCCTTGAACCATCTTTGTCCTGGTATTCATAGGTTACTTTTTTAAGGGTATACCAATTATCGGAAAGGATCTCTTCTTTTACAACCTGTAATTCATTCATCATAAGTATGGGTTTAAATTGAAAATATGGGGCTATAATAATACATTTTAAAGTACACAGTAAATAATTATAGCTCCAAACAGCCATGCAAAAGGAGCAATAAATTGAAAATACCTGGGTTTAATTTTTTCAGCCCAGTGTAATGAATATCCATGATGAATTCGCCTGGGAATAAAATAAAGTACCAGGGAGGTAATCAGCATAAACCAACCTAAAATTTTAAAGAACACCGGGTATTTTGAAAAATCGGCAAATAAAATCAGTGCTGTTGCAGGAATTATCCGGATGGTTATTTCTGCGTAGTTTATAAAATTGGTGCTGCCTGCTTTTCGTAAAGTCTCACCCGCCTTTTTAGGTAAAAAAAGCATCAGGAGCCCAGCCAGGATTAAAAAAATTCCAAAGACAATGATTGTCCATTTAGCGATTGTAATCATCCTTTAAGATAAGTTGATTTCTTTTGACCTGGAATAAAAAAGCAAGGAATTTGATACACTTCTTATCTATTTATTAGCGACATTCTTTGCAAGAATTAATGTATTTGTATTAGATTAACACTTCCGAATAATTGTAAATAAAAAAAGCCTGTCAAAAATTTATGCAAGACGTTAACACACACAAAAGGTATTATCCTTTACACCATTTCATTCTTATACCACTTACGATTGGCATTTTCATCTGGTCTATTATTCAATTAATAAAAACAACAGACAATATCTCCTTATTTTTAATAGCAACTATCCTGCTCATCACTTCCAATATAACCAGGATTTATGCCCTTAAGAATCAGGACAGAATTATCCGGCTGGAAATGCGACTGCGTTATTTTCAGTTAACCCAGCAAACTTTATCAGCAATTGAACAGAAGTTAACTATGAAACAACTGGTGGCGCTTCGTTTTGCCGGTGATGATGAATTGCTTTCTTTGATTGACCGAACCATCAACGAAAATCTTTCACCAGGTGCTATAAAAAAAAATATCAAAAACTGGCAGGCAGATAATCATCGTGTATAACCCCTAAAAGGCGGAAACTTTATAAAGAATCTCTCAGCGTCTTCATGTAGGCCAAACCTTTTTCCCTGGTAAATTGAATATTTCGTTCAGGAATACTTTCCGGGTCTTTGTAATTCTCCAAAGCCTTATCAATACTTTCTTCCCGCAACAGGTGAAGCATGGGATAAACAGACCGGTTGGTATAATTTGCAGCATCATCTTCCGCTGATCCTTCAAACAGGTATAACGGATGAAAACTGGCTACCTGGTAAATGCCTTCATAACCTTTTTGTTTTAATAATTTTTCGGATATAGCAACCAGGTCCAGGTAGTCATCGAATTTTTGAAATGTATTTGGAAAAATCAGGAAACTGGTTTCAAAAGTTGGATCATCATCCATACGTTTCACGACGGATAAAAATGAATCCAGGCAGGTTTTTAAATCAGCACTTTCTTCTACCTGGTAATATATTGCCTGCTGCTTAACCACTTTGGCTGCAAAAGGACAAAAGTTGCATCCTATAACAACTTCGATGATCCATTTTTTTGTTCTTTCAATAACCTGTCCAGGTGCACTCAAGTGTAAATATGTTTAGAATTATTAATCTGGTTCAATGACAGTAATTGAAAAAATGCGCATAAAAAAATAAGCAGAGAAAATATTCTTAAAAATTGCAATAGAATTAAAATGCTTTAGGTGGACTAAACTCTTTTGGAGGCTCTGCGCCTATCAGGTGTTTTACAAAATAATCCCATCGTTTACGCATCATATAAAAACTGTCTTCACCAAATCCATGTCTTGCATTGGGGAAAATAACGAGGTCAAAATCCTTGTTGGCTTTTACCAATGCATCCACAACAAGATAAGTGTTGTATGGAGGTACATTATTATCCATTCCACCATGTGCAAGCATCAGTTTTCCTTTTAAATTAGCCGTATAATTTTGATTGGCCTGTGCATCATAATTTGATTTGCCTGAAGAGTCTTTCGTCAAAAGACCAATATATCTTTCACCCCAGTCATCTTCATAATTCCTGTTATCATGATTACCCGATTCTGAAATACCTACTTTATAAAAATCCGGATAACGGAACATGGCAGCCGCAGTAGCAAAACCTCCGCCGGAATGTCCCCACACTCCTACTTTATTTAAATCCATGTAGGGCCGTGTTGCTGCAAGTTGCTTTAACCCGGCAATCTGATCTTCGAGTGTATTATCAGCCATATTTCCATAACAGGCATCATGAAAAGATTTTGAACGATCGGGGTTACAGGTGCCATCAATAATAACAACTATAAAACCCAACTCCGCCAATGCCAT
>JACCYQ010000137.1 GCA_013696395.1 Chitinophagaceae bacterium | reverse complement strand
AGTAACGATGCCATGTCGCCATTATTTATGGCAGCAATTGAGGCAACAGAGGAGGCAATTTTAAATTCATTGTTTATGGCCGAAACGATGAAAGGCAAATATGGCCGCATCATAGAAGCTTTACCCTTAGATAAAGTGATCCCGCTTTTAAAAAAATTTAAACCCACTCAATAAATGGTAGCATTCATCAATGGCGAATATAAAGATGAAGAAAAGGCACTGTTGCATGTTAGTGATCTTTCCATACAGCGTGGCTATGCGGCATTTGATTTTTTTCGAACGCTGGATTTTAAGCCCTTATTTTTAGATGATTACCTGGAGAGATTTTTTAAATCCATTGAATTACTGCGACTAAATAATACGTATAGCAGGCAGCAGGTAAAGGATATTATCCGGCAATTGATTGAAGAAAACAAATTGGCGGTTTCTGGTATTCGCATGACCATGACCGGTGGTTATTCTCAAAGTGGATACGAACCTGCCACAGCTAATCTTATTATCACACAACAAAAATTGGCAACACCTCCGGAAGAAAATATAAAAGAAGGCATCAAAGTGATCACATATGAATACCAGCGCGACCTGCCGGAAATTAAATCGATCAATTATCTTATGGGCGTCTGGCTGCAACAAAAAGTGAAAGAACAGCAAGCCTCTGATGTTCTATACTATAAGAATAATATTGTAACAGAATTTCCAAGATCGAATTTATTTGTTATCAGTAAAGATGGAGAACTTATCACCAATCAAAAAAATATCCTGGAAGGCATCACCCGAAAAAAAGTATTGGAACTGGCAGCTGGAGAATTCCCTGTGATTATTAAGGATATTACCCTGGATGAAATTAATAATGCCGCAGAATTATTCATGACCAGCACAACCAAAAGAATTTTACCTGTTACAAGGGTAAATGATAAGATAATCGGGAGCGGCAACGCCGGACAAATTACTACTGCGTTACATACCTCCTTTTTATCATTTGAAAGGAGCGCAGTGAAATAATGTGGATCTTAACGCTAATCATCAAAAACCTTTCAAAAAAACAGGTCGCTTTTATAAAACTCCTTCAGCACCTCGGCCGAACGTGGTAACTTGCAGACTTACCCGTTTACATTAAGCGCAGATTGATTTTAATTATGAATGATTATTTAAGTGGATTAAATGAAAAGCAGCGGGAAGCCGCATTATACAAAGATGGACCTATAATGATTGTGGCCGGTGCCGGGAGTGGAAAAACAAAAGTTTTGACTACCCGCATCGCTCACCTGATGGCGGCCCACCAGGTTGATTCCTTTAATATTCTTGCCCTCACTTTTACCAATAAGGCGGCGAAAGAAATGAAGGAAAGAGTGGAACATATATTAGGAAACAATGAAGCCCGCAATTTATACATCGGAACATTCCACAGCGTTTTTGCCCGTATTTTACGCAGCGAAGCACCGCGGATGGGCTATCCTTCCAACTTCACTATTTATGATACCGATGATGCAAAATCAGTTGTTAAAACAGTGGTGAATGAATTAAACCTGGATGATAAGCATTATAAAGCAAATATTGTTTACAACCGAATTTCATCAGCCAAAAATGCCCTGGTATCCCCAGCTGAATATGCCACAGATTATTATATTCAACAGGAGGATATGCGCAGCAACCGACCGGCAATTTCACAGATCTATGCAGCATATGCCAGGCGTTGCTTTAAAAATGGCGCTATGGATTTCGATGACCTGTTATTGAAGTTTTACGAATTACTGAAACACTTTCCGGATGCATTAAGTAAGTACCAGCATAAATTTCAATACATTTTAATTGATGAATACCAGGATACAAACCCTGCTCAGTATGAAATAATAAAACTTCTGGGTGCCATGCATGAAAATGTTTGTGTAGTGGGAGATGATGCGCAGAGCATTTATAGTTTCAGGGGAGCCACTATTCAAAACATTCTTCAATTTCAAAAAGATTATGATGATGTAAAGCTGGTGAAACTTGAACAAAATTATCGGAGTACCCAAAGCATTCTGAATGTTGCCAATGAAGTTATAAGTAATAATAAAAGCCAGATTCCAAAAGAATTATGGACGAATAATGCCCAGGGAGAAAAGATCAAACTGGTAAGAACGATGACCGATAATGAAGAAGGTAAGTTTGTAGCGGACACCATCCAGGAACAAAAACTACGCAATCATTTTTACAACCGGGATTTTGCCATACTGTACCGAACCAATGCACAGAGCCGTGCCTTTGAGGAAAGCCTGCGCCGAATGAATATCGGCTATACCATTTATGGAGGTATCAGCTTTTATCAACGGAAAGAAATAAAGGACATTCTGGCGTATCTGCGTGTAATTGTAAATCCCAACGATGAAGAAGCATTAAAGCGCATCATTAATTATCCAGCCAGAGGCATTGGAAAAACCTCGGTTGATAAAGCGGTCCTGGCTGCTAACGACAATGATATCAGCATGTGGCAGGTCCTGGAGCAGGCTGCCAAGTATGGATATCGTGCAGGAACTTTAGAAACCATTGGAAATTTTGTTACCCTGATTAAAATGTTGCAGAGCGAGCTGAAAAAGAAAAATGCTTACGATGTTGCTTTCTTAACCGGGAAACAATCAGGCCTGGTAAAAGACCTTTTTGAAAGAAGAGCTGAAGGAGATGATGCAATTCAGCGATATGAAAACATACAGGAATTATTGAATTCTATTAAAGAATTTACTGAAACGCCATCTAATACTGAGAGTGGGGAAGTGGGAGATAAAAGCCTTGGTGCTTACCTGCAACAGATCAGCCTGCTGACAGATGCGGATGAAAAAGACCCTAATGCAGATACCGTAAAACTGATGACCATCCACGCGGCAAAAGGCCTGGAATTCGGTTGTGTATTCGCTTGCGGATTGGAAGAATTGCTTTTTCCAAACGCCATGAGCATTAATACCCGTGAGGAGCTTGAAGAAGAAAGAAGGTTGTTTTATGTGGTCATCACCCGGGCTAAGCAACGACTTTGGATAACCTATGCCAATACCCGTTATAAATTCGGACAACTGGTACAGAATGATCCGAGTCGTTTTATCAATGAATTGCCCGAAGAATATCTGGACCGCAGTTTTGCCGGTGGTGGCGTCCGCAATCAACAGGGATCTGCTTCATTTTTTGGGACTGCACATGACCGAATGAAAGGAGGTTTTAATGCCGTTTCAACCAAACAGGCAGAAAAACAATATGGACCCCCTAAAAATGAAAAACCATCATATCTTCCGGTTAATCCCCCGCAAAAAACGATAGAACATATTCCAAGCACAGATTTCATCCCAAGTGATACTACGGGCCTGCAACCCGGGCAAAAAGTAGAACACCAGAAATTTGGATTTGGAGAAGTACTGAAAATGGAAGGTTCTGCGCATAATCCCATTGCAACCGTAAAATTTGAATATAACGGTGAAAAGAAAATCATGCTTAATTATGCTAAGTTGAGGATCTATGAATAATGGCAAATTACAGTCAGCCTTCATAATGGCTCATTGTAGATAATTCGCTACAGCACAACCTTTTCCTGATTTTATCCATCTGTAAGGTCATTTGGCATAATAATATAAATGATGAGTTTAATGAAAAAATTTATAAAGTGTTTACTGGTAGTGATTTTATTAACTCCTTTCAGTATTTATTCCCAATCCAAGACTATTAACTCATATGAACTACGGCAGTCATTTAACCTTTTAGAACAGGAACAAAAGAATTTCAATCAATTTATCAGGCAACTGGATTTTGATCCTAATGTAAAAGCTTCGGCCGAACGCTTTGTGATGAATGATTTAGATGAATTGAAAGAAAACATACATAAGGATAAAGACTTGTCTAATGAAGAAAAGTGGAAGGCAGCACGTAGTATGCAGTTTTTTATTACATCCCTTAAAACAGAACTGAATCGTAAAAAATTCAGTGTGTATAAAATCCCCGCAGCAATGGAAGCTTACCGTGAGCTGTTGCCGGTTGTAATGAATGATGATCCGGTAGAAGATATTGTAAAAGATCTCAACTGGCGCACGCTGCAATTACTGTCAAACAGTTTTTGGCAATTTCCTGCAGGAAAATACCTGGAAAATCTTACCACATATCGACGTATTAAAAGTTCCCCTCAGTTTATTTTATCTTTTTTGGAAAGTAACCCTGAATTTATTTTCCGGGATTCGTTGCTGACAGGTTACGCATCCCAATATCCAAATGAGTTACTGGATTATTTAAAAACGCGTCAAAATACATTTTCCAATAATGTACGCAACATTGAACATCCGGCCATTCAACAAATTGTCCTGTTAACCAAAAATATTAATGCCACCGAAATTGTTCCTTTTACCGGGTTAATCGTCAATAACAATATTACCATTGATTCAATCCTGAAAAGCCGGCGCGATGTAACAAGATATTTTCAACTGCTGGTTGATAATGTGATCTCTAATAATCAATTGGCCGAAGTGCCTCCTTATCAAAAAGCGCTTATGGGTGCTATTAATGACAAGTCTCTTTCTTTTTATGTAAAAGAGATCAATTTTTTGCATAATGAAAAAGAAGCTGTTCGGTTTGCCAGTGTAAATGATCTGCGTCCACAGGATTTATATTATATCATAACCAGTTCTGCCCAGGATATGTATACATCAACCTACCTGGGATTGTATCGCCGGCTAATGGAACAAATTAAGAATAGCCCTTCGGATACATTGTTTAGCATGGTGGAATATGATCAGTTTAGAAAATTTATATCTGTAGCTGCCAATTACAATACTTTAATGGATTTTTTTAAACGTATGCCTGTTGAAACAGCCCGCGAGGTTCTGCATTATTTTATTGCGGAAATTGATATGGATACTTTAGATGACGATGAACTGATAGCCGAAGTAATGAATGTCGCAGATGCTTTCCTGGCGCTTTCAAAGGATCCGGAGTTAGGTTCCATTGTCAGGGCCGAGTTGAATAAATCATTGGCAAATTATAAAGAAAAGAACATCTATCATGGCGTTCGTGTATTCCAGATTCTGAACCAGGCATATGATGCCATTGCACAAAATGATGATGCCCATAAATTACGAAGCATCTACAACTATGAAAATATTAGTATTGGTTCTTTATTGAATAATGCTGATACTATTTACGAAGTGGTTTTATTTTATGGAGATGAAGATGGCATTAACTCCTACAAGAGTTTTATGAACATTTTTAAGGATACAGCGCTGTGGAAACAGGAATTCAATACCGCATGGACCACCATTACCAGTTTACAGGGTCAGCCACTGACTATATTTGCTAATCTACCTCTCGATTATGAATCAAAGCAGGATCTGAGTGCACAGGATTCATTGTTTTATTATCTATCAGATAACCAGATAAATCCTTCCATACTCATGCATCGGGGTCATAGTTATCATTTAAGCAATACATTAAAAAGATTGACACCCTATACCAAATTGGCCGTTTTAGGTTCTTGCGGCGGATATAATAATATTAAACAAATCGTTTCAGCCAACCCCGAGATTCAGATTATTGCCTCCAAACAAATGGGTGCCATGGCCGTAAACGACCCTATGTTACACGCTATTAATAACCGGTTGATTGAAGGGAGTGATCTTCATTGGGAGCCTCTTTGGAATTCATTGGAAGAACTTTTCAAAAATGATGCAGGAGCCAGTCGGTTGTTTGAAGAATATGTACCTCCTTATAAAAATGTTGGCGTATTTGTTTACAGACTTTATAATGCAGATCAGTAATTTTATACTGGTATAATGTTTGTCAAATATTTTCTATGCCGGCTGAAAAAAATAACTACACAAATGAAAATTGTTATTATTTAACCCTCTATGTAGTGGATTGGGTAGATGTTTTTATTCGCCCTGCCTATAAAAACGTTATTGTAGATGTGCTCAATCTGTTTGTGCAAAAGAAAGGGTTAATAATATATGCCTGGTGTTTAATGAGCAATCACTTACACCTGGTTGCCCGTTGCCGGGAAGAGTTTCAATGGCCCTATATTTTACGGGATCTTAAACGTTATTCAACCAAGGAAATTCTGGCAGAACTGGATAATGAAAAAGAACCCGATTGTCGTCGTAAATGGATGATGCAACGTTTTGAATCTCCGGATAATATTACCCGTCGATTGGCAAAATATCATTTTTGGCAGGATGTTAATCATCCGGAACTTTGTAAGGCGACCGATCCGGCAGGCGTTTTACAAAAAATTTCTTTCATACATCAAAATCCCGTCCGCGTATTACTGGTAGATAAGCCTGAATCCTATATTTATAGTTCCGCCCGGGATTATAAAGGCAAACCCGGTTTAGTGAACATTGAAAAGTTTATGATCCTTAATCATAAGAAATAAAAAAACAAATCACCACAAATTTCATTTTTCTTAATTATCCCCCGGGTGTTTTAAAAAAAATTAAAAAGGGTAGCATTAAACCCTTGTTAATAATGCCCGTCTATTACAACTACAAGCCACAAGTTCATTTATACAACCGATCATTCCACCATTGACGCTGTATAAATACTGCTACACTTTTTAATTCAACTGGTACCGGTGAATTATTCCGTGAGCAATAAATTTTAATCTGTAAAAACTTAAAACAAAAGTTATGGAAACAATCCGTAAAATAATTCTAATGACCAGTGCCTCCTGTATTTCAATATTTGCATTCTCACAGGCAGGTATAGGTGTACAAACCAGCACCCGTGCCGCCGTAAGATCGGGAATTTCAACAGGTACTAAATCTGCGGTGCATTCATCTGCAAATGCCGCCACAAAAAACCTGAGTGCAACTTCGTCCAAGGCTGTTGATGTAACTGATAATACTGTTTCAGCTACAAAAGCCAAAACAAAAAGTACGGTAAAAACAAAAAAGGCAGATGCGGCAAAAGCAAAAATAGAAGCAACACAACAAGTAAATGCAGATGTACAAGCAGGTATTACCAGCCGGGGATCTCTTCAGACAGGAGTGGATCATTCAAATGAAAATGCGGATCACGGAATGCAGGTTGCTGTTGCAGCACACGCACATGGTGAAGCAGATGGCGATCATACAATAAACAAAGGTTTACAAGTTGCTGAAGATCAAAAAGCCCGGGCTGCAGCCCGTAAAGATGCTGCAAAAGAAAAAGCTTCACAGGCAAAAGCAAGAACTAAAAAAGAATTGAAAAAGACTGAACGGGAATCAAGAAAAGCGGAAAAAAACACAACACTCCGTGCTTCTATAAAAGCAAGTGCTGAAGCTAAAGCGCACGCTTCATCAAATAGTGCGGTTCAACAATAAACCCTATTAAGGCTGGCATATATAAGGAATATCAAAACCCACCGCATTCAGGGTGGGTTTTCCTTCCTCTTAAAAAAATAACTATGCAACGTATGTGTAAATTTGTGATACTATCAGTAATGGTTAGCTGCTTATACAGTAACACAAAAGCGCAATCTTCAGATTCAACCAAAAAAGAGTGGTCGGTATTTCGGCTAGGCATTAACTATAGTTCTAACCTTAATTATTTTGGACGAACTGACAGCCTACGCAGCAGTGGTTTTTTTCCTTTGGCTGAAGTTTGGTTTACGCCTGGCCTTTATGTCAATGCCACACCTGTATTCATCAATAATACTTTACAACATTTTGAATATGCTGGCACTGTTGTTACAGCTGGTTACCAGGTTAATGTTAATGATAAATGGCTTGGACACTTTTATGCCTTAAAACCACTATACAGGGAAAATACAGCATTGGTACAAGCTGCTTTGAAAGCTCAAACTGGTATGGTGTTAACTTATATAAATCCCATAATGAATGTTACACTGGGAGGGGATATGAAGTTTAGTGATCAATTAGATTTTGGAGCTACAGCCGGTATAGATCATTTAATCAGGTTCCCGGTAAGTGAAGGCAAGGTTTTGGCAATTGACCCCTCAGCATATGTTTATGCAGGTTCACAACAATTTTCCAGTACCCGTATTAAAAAAAATAATTTCATATTTCTACCCGGGAATGAAGAACAAATAACTGAAACGTCAGCTCAATTTAATATCCTGGCCTATGAGCTTTCGGTCCCTATTATATTGGCCACTGAAAAGCTGGAATTGACAGCAGCCCCATCCTATATAATTCCCCGAAACCTCATTGAAGTTGAGGGCCGACCGGACATGAGTGAATATGGCAAAAAAACATTTTGCGTCACTTTAGGTGCTAAAATGAATTTTTAAAGGATTTTCCATGGAAACTTTAAAGGAGTTGAATTTTTCAGCTCCTTTTTTTCATGACAACTTACGAATTAAGCAAAAAAATGTACTGCTTTCTTAACATAGCTTCCTTTTAACAATAAGAATGGTAAATTTGCATTGCAAAACATAAAGTATGATAAAAACAGGCAACCCCATCATTAGTATTTACACCGAAATGACTCCTAACCCGGAAACCATGAAGTTTGTAGCAAATAAACTTTTGTATCCTGGTAAAAGCATTGATTTTCCGGATGTGGCCTCTGCAAAACCGTCACCGCTGGCTGTTGAATTATTTGGATTTCCATTTATACGTGCGGTTTTCATTGCCAGCAATTTTGTTACGCTTACCAAAATAGCTGATACGGAGTGGGAAGATGTAATACCTGCCATTCGGCAGTTTCTTAAGGAATATTTGGAAGAGGGAAAAGCCGTAATCAATGAAGAGGATATTATTGCCAGTAAGAAAGAAAGTTCAAATATAGTTAGTGCAGATGATGATGATGTGGTTAAACGTATTAAAGAATTGCTTGAGAATTATGTAAAACCAGCTGTAGAAATGGATGGTGGTGCTATACAATTTAAAAGCTATGAAGAAGGTCGTGTAAACTTAATGTTACAGGGAAGTTGCAGCGGATGCCCTTCCAGCATGATAACGCTAAAGGCAGGCATTGAAGGCATGATGAAGAGAATGATTCCTGAAGTGAAAGAAGTAGTTGCTGAAGCAGAATAATTTTTTTTAAAAATATATACTGAACGCTCCTTATGAGGAGCGTTTTTTATGGCTACTCATTGAAACGTGTTTTGTAAATTAGCATAAACCATTTTTGATGATAATTATATATATTCTTGCCGGATTAATTGTAGGATTATTGATCATGGCAGCCTTTATGCCCAATAAATACAGGATCGAAAAATCGGTGATTATCTCCAGGTCACCGTCTGATATTAAAGAGAAAATAGTAAACCTTGAAAACTATTCCAGGTGGAATCCCTGGCAACAAATGGATCCGGCTGCCCAAAAAAGAATAACAGGAAGGGCTGGCGCACCGGGACACAAATATGAATGGAATGGTAAAAAAGTTGGTAACGGCAGTTTAACGCTGTATGCCAGTGATGACCGTACTGCTAATTTCGACCTGGAATTTATTAAACCCATGAAGTCTAAAGCTAAGGACAATTGGCAGTTTGAACCAATCAGTGAAAATGAAACAAGGGTAACATGGGATAATAATGGCGAACTCCCATATCCTACAGCGAGACTCATTGGCCCCTTTTTGAAAAAAAACCTGGAAAAACAATTCACAGCGGGATTGGATAATTTAAAAAAGATGTGCGAAAATTGCTGATGAATTTTATTGCAATTAGAAAATCCACATGCATCCTTCCCTGGCTTATATCTTTGAGGCCAATTATTTTTTAAACCCAAATAGCTTGCAGGATATCTTTCAACAATTCTTAGATGGATTAATAAAAACCTCTTTACTTGAATTCATTGCAGTAATTACCGGTATTACAAGTGTCTGGTTCAGTCGCAAAGAAAATATATTGGTCTTTCCGGTGGGTCTTATAAATACCACCATTTATATTTATTTAAGTCTGAAAGAACACCTGCTTGGTGAAGCTACTGTGAATCTGTATTATACTATCATGAGTATTTATGGCTGGATGCTATGGACGCGAAAAGATGCCAGGCAAAATCACATCGTTCATATAAAAAAATCAACTACAAAAGAATGGCAGCAGCAAATACTTTTTTTTGCCGCCTTTTATATTGCGTTATATGTAACACTCCGTTTATTAAAAAATGAATTCCCTGGCGCCATTCCCTGGGCAGATGCATTTGCTTCAGCAACAGCATTTACAGCCATGTGGCTTATGGCCCGCAAAAAAGTAGAAAGCTGGTATTGGTGGATCGCAACCAATATTGCATCCATCCCGTTATACTTTGTAAAACAATACGTATTTACCAGTGTATACTATTTTATCCTGCTGATCTTTGCCTTTTGGGGATTGGCAGAATGGCGGAAACGGGCCACTAAACATGCAACCATCCCTTTTGAAATGAATACAGTAAGAACCGGGTAACGATTTTTAAATTGATATTATCGCCAAACATAAAAAAAGCAGTGATCACCGGGCCTGAATCTACGGGGAAAAGCACGTTATGCCGGCAACTCGCCAACCATTATAAAACGCTGTGGGTACCCGAATTTGCCAGGGAATTTTTACTGAAAAACGGGAATAAGTATAGTTATGAAGACTTGTTAAACATAGCCCGGGGCCAGTTAAGGCTGGAGGACGAATATCTACAGGCACTCAGTCATACAACTGATAAAAAAAAATCTGATCAATCTGAATTGCCATCCATACTTTTTGTAGATACTGATATGTATGTGATGAAAGTATGGTGTGAATTTGTTTTTGGCAAATGCCACCCATGGATCCTTGAGCAGATTGCAAAAAGGGAATATGATTATTATCTTCTGTGCAATATTGATCTGCCTTGGATACAGGATGAATTGCGGGAATATCCAATGCTTGAAACCCGCCAGCAACTATTTAAAATCTATAAGGATATACTGGTTAACCAGTCCACCCCCTGGACATTAATTAGCGGGGATGATAAAGAGCGGTTGAATAATGCTGTCAGGGTGATTGACAATTATTTAATTTGTTGAAATCAGGCAGTTTAACTTTAAGATAGATGAGACGTTTTGCTATCGAACATCAACGCTTTATATTTTATATTCTCTGGCTTGTGTTAGGTATAATCCAGGCTGCCTTAACAGAATTGCAGGATGATGAAGCCTATTACTGGGTTTATTCCATTTTCCCAGCGTGGGGATATTTTGACCATCCTCCATTAACTGCAATTATGATAAAAGCAGGTTATACTATTTTACAAAATGAAATGGGTGTCAGGTTGGTTTCATTGTTAATGAATCTGGCCACTATTATGCTGTTGGAAAAGTTAACGGATAGGAGAAATCCCCTTCTGTTTTATGCCATAATAATCTCATTAGGTATTCTACAGGTTGCAGGTTTCATGGCTACCCCCGATATCCCCCTTATGTTTTTTACGGTTCTTTTCTTTTTGGTTTATAAAAAATTTATACAAAACGAAACACCAGTTAGTGCATTACTGTTAGGTTTCGTAATGTGCTTTCTCCTGTATAGTAAATATCATGGCATATTGGTCATTTTTTTTACTGTTTTATCAAATCCAAAGCTATTGTTTCGGCCATTATTTTTATTAGCGGCTGGTACTGGCTTCATTTTATTTCTTCCCCATTTATACTGGCAATTCCAAAATGATTTTATAAGTTTCAAATACCATTTACTGGAAAGTAATGTCAATGATTATAAATTTTCTTTTACAACTGAATATCTTTTCGGACAATTATTAATAGCAGGCCCGATAGCGGGAATTATCCTGATTCCTGCAGCTTTTAAATTCAGGAACAATAATAAAGACCTTGCCATAAGGGCGCTTCAATTTACTTTGGTTGGATTTTATGTTTTTTTCCTTTTGAGTTCTTTTCGGGGAAGAGTTGAAGCAAACTGGACAGCACCAGCTTTAATTCCTTTGGCAATATTGGCCCATTCATTTATACTGAAAAATGCCCTTTGGAAAAAAGCGCTTTATATTACCGTTCCACTATCAGTGGCTGTAATTTTATTTTTACGATTAGTCATGATCGTTGATATTTTACCTTTCGTAACCATGAAGGATCGTTTTCATTCCTGGAAAAAATGGCCACAGGAAATGAAACGGCTAACACATGGTTTACCTGTAGTATGGAATAACTCCTATCAAAGGGCATCAAAATACTGGTTTTATACAGGACAACCTACACTCTCGCTGAACTGGTACCGGGAAAGAAAAAACAATTTTAACTACTGGCCTGTAGAGACTGATTTAATACACCAACCAGTATACCATGCAGATATTTATAACAGTGAAAAATTTTCAAATATTTTAAATACTCCCATTGGAAAAATTGGTTACCGTTATGATAGTTCCTTTGTTTCTTTCAGTACCCTGCATTTCAGTTTAAAAAAACGTTCTATTATTATAAAACAGAATGCTCCACTGAATTTTTATACCAGCCTTCATATAAGTCCCGAACATAAGTCAGCATTACAAAAAATTGAAATGCAAAAATTTTCTATACGGTTGGGTATTTTCAAAAAAAATAAATGGATAAAAGATCTCCCGCTTAGCATTACCCCTATGCAAATAGCAAACACCCGTAATTTGCAGATCATAGCAGATCATCAACTTGATAAAGGAATATATTATTTTCGTATTTCCCTGCAGGCAGCTGATTATCCACCTACTCATAACAGTGAAAAAATTCTGTTGGAGGTTCAATGATTCACTTCCCACTTACACCAGATAATTTTTTTATATCAGGGTCCCCATTTAATTGATTCATTTGTCGCATAACCCAATGCTGCCTTTTGGAAACATATGCTGATAAGGGCTTTACTGTATATTTTTTAGGATGCGGAAGGGCAGATGCAATTCTTGCTGCCTCTATACGTGTTAATTTTGAAGCCGGCTTATTAAAAAAAGCCTGGGCAGCCGCTTCAGCGCCAAAAACGCCTTTCCCCATTTCAATAACATTCAGGTACACGGCGAGTATTCTTTCTTTCCCCCACACCCATTCGATCATTTTAGTAAAATAAACTTCCAGCCCTTTTCTGATCCAACTTCTTCCCTGCCACAAAAAAACATTTTTAGCTGTTTGCTGGCTGATGGTACTGCCCCCACGAATACGACCCGGTTTTTTCTCATTATACTCCATTGCCTTTTTAATATTCTTCCAATCGAAACCTCCATGATCGGGAAATGCCTGGTCTTCAGAAGCGATAACAGCGAGTTTTAAATTAAATGAAATCTGATCCTTCGCAACATAATCTCGTTTCAATCCATCCCCCCGGAATAAGCTGCTAATTTGTGTGATGGTAAGGGGCGGGTATATCCATTTTAAAGCAATAATATAAACCAGTTGTATTATGAATAAAAGGATAAAGATGCGTTTAAACCATCGCCATACCCGAGGAATTAATCCCTTTCTTTTCATAGCCGCAAAATAGGCAATTGAATTTTGAATGAAGAAGAAGAAAGAGAAAAATTAAGAGGCTATGTTCAATCGCTCATTATAAAATATCAAACCCCATAATAATACTAAACCGAAACAAATCAGGATTATGCCATTTACACGATTGATGATATGAATATTATGCACTGTTAGCCGGTTGCGTATTTTATGTGCCAGCATCACTTTTGCAAAATCAGCAACAAAAACAAAAATCAGGCAGGTAATAAAAATGGTAAGCCGCTCATTGATGGAATGAATGATAAACGCGGTTGAAGTAGATAACCAAAAAATAAATACAGCGGGATTCAGCGTGTTCATCAAAAAACCAGATAAAACGATCTTAAGGTAATCGCGTTTGCGAAATTTAAAAACCTGTTTACCGCCTTCATCCACTTTTACTTTTTTAAAGAATAAAAAAAATACGCCCACCCCCATCAGGAATAAGCTACCCACAATACCTATAATCTGGCGGTGTTCGTTTATGCTGGTAAATAATTCCGTAAATACATTACTGACAAGTACAAGTGCAATATCACTTATGGATACCCCGATGATGAATGCCAAACCACCCCGGTGACCATTGTTTAAACTTTGCTTGATGATAGAAAATATTACGGGGCCAACTGAAATACTCAGTAATAACCCTAATGTTAATCCTTTCAGCAACGCTTCAAACATTCAGATCATATTTATCAAAGCCAAACCTCAAATGCAGAAGAGGTTAAAATATGTTATGTCTTAACTATTAGCATGGGAAAGATATCGGTTCCAGTCTTCCAGCATTTTCCCTTTCAAAACGCGGGGAAACTTATGCTGACTTCCCATTTTTCCTTTCAATTTCATGAATTCCATAAAACTATCTTCAGGCAGCACTTCTAATAATATTTCTTTTAACGCACTGTTCCTTTCCACGGCATAATCATCATTCAACTGGCACAGGTTCTGATCAAGTTTTTGTTTTAATTCATCCACATTCACATGATCGTTGGTAGCAATATACCATTTATGGGCAAAAAAGTTTTCATACGGTAATCCCACCACGGTAAATTCCGGAATACTAATATTCAATTCATCACTAACCAATTCAATGGCCTTATTCATATTTTCCACACTAAGATGTTCTCCCACCAAACTTAAAAAATGTTTTGTTCGCCCGGTGATCACCACTTCACTTCTTTTCTTATCAACAAATCGTATCGTATCACCAATCAGGTATCGCCAGGCACCGGAATTGGTACTGATTAATAAAGCATATTCTTTCCCTTCTTCCACTTCATCAACAAGATAAGTAACAGGATTATCCACCATCTTACCATCGCTATTAAAATTCTTATCATCGAAAGCAACAAACTCCATGAAGATATTATTGTTCAATACCAGCCTGATGCCTTTTGCATGTTGTTTATCCTTAAAGCCTATAAATCCCTCACTGGCCAGGTAGTTTTCAATATATACAATAGGTTTACCTAAAAGTTTTTCAAATCCTTTTTTATAGGGTTGAAAGGCCACGCCGCCATGAACGAAGAACCCGAGATTGGGCCATATTTCATGAATATTTTTTACCTGGTAATGCTCTATAACCATTTCCATACACATCTGGCACCAGGCAGGTACTCCTACGATGTAACCAATGTCCCACTCTCGTGCATTCTCCACTATCTCACTTAATTTTTGGTTCCAATCTTTCATAGCAGCTATACGACCACCAGGTTTATAAAAAGTCTGAAACCAAAAAGGTTTATTTTTCATTAAGATCCCACTCAGGTCACCTGCATACCAACCGGCTTTTCCTTTTTGCAGGTCGGTGGATCCACCTAACATCAGGAAACCTTTGGTTACAGCATTTCGTGGAAGCTTTTCATAGCTTATTAAACTTAGAAGCTGTCGCAAATAATTTACCCGGTTGCTGCGCAACATGTCTTTTGTTACTGGTATATACTTGCTGGCTGATTCTGAAGTGCCTGAACTTAATGCATAATAATATATTTTTCCAGGCCAGCTAACATCCGGAACACCATCCAGTGTTTGTATCCACCATTCATCATAGATCTTTTGATAATCGTGTACAGGCACCCATTGCTGAAAATGTTTTACCGGATCCTGTTTCATCAAAATATCATCAAACCGGTATTGCTGTCCAAAAGCGGTAAATCTTGCTTTTGACAATAATTTTTTCAGAACCTTTTCCTGCTGACTGCGAGCATCTTTACGGGATAACCAGAACGCTGATGCAATTGATTTAGGAAGTTTTATATCCGGGATTAAAGCCATTCAGTTTCAAAAAATTTTTTTAAGGAGTGTAAAGTTACGTAATGTTGAGTGGGTGCTTATTTATCCACCTAATTCAGTATAATGTTGCACGATTAATTTCAGGTCTTTGATGGGTTCATAATTACGCGTATACCATTCATCAATTTTTTGCAGACTTTCCGCAGGTAAAGGCTGTTGCTGTGTATGAGGTACCCCATTACTTCCTATCACGGAAGGTCTCAGCGCCGGTAATCTATTATTACTAACGGTATAGCCTACCCATGTTTTATAACCTATAAGGACAGCTATACAGTTTCGCAAAAAATTCCATCGCTTTTTATGAAAAATAATATGAAACGGAAAACTAAATAAAAATATCAGGGCGGTAAAACCGTCTATCAATCGTTTGAGCCTTTGATTATACGGTGATGAAATTTTATATTCATTTTCCAAACTGAGAGATTCGCCGGAAATATTCTGTGAATCACTCCCTACAATACTCCGGCTTCCGGCTACATGATATTTTATCCGGACATGCGCAGGTATTTGCGGTAAAACATGCATGATTTCCCTGATGGTCATATGGCCAATGCAAAAAATAATTTCTTTGGCGGGAACGGAGGGAAATAATTTCCCGATGGTATGCCAACTGCCAATTCCCGTCGCATCCCCTTTAATTACCGCCACTCTCCCTAAAACTTTTTCCCGTCGATCCGTGTTGGCCAGTAATTCCAGTACCTGCTCATATTCAGAAAAGGAACCAACTACCAAAACTTCCGGATGGCCTGATTCCTGCACACGAATAATATATCCATTGGCAATTAAAAACCACCGCAAAAAACTTAGCAACACAAAAGCCAATAAAGCTCCGAATAAAACAATACCTCTTGAAAATCGAAATGCTTCCGGTAATAAGGAATAAGATGATAATAATACCAGTGTGGCAATGAGTAATGAGCTTACCAGTTCGGAACGTTTATAAAATTTATCGTACAAACCTGCATAATAGGACGTTAATAAATACAACGCCGTAAAAGCAGGAAAAGCAATCCATAATAGTCCTTCAGGATAGTCAATATCAACACGCACTACATTGGTCCATAATTTTTTTACAGCAATAAATGAAAATAGAATTAGGATTGCATCTATCAGAGGCAGCCCAAGCCATCGTAAAAAACGATTCACCGTTGCCAATCCTGCTCTTAACAAAATGGCGAAGTGAATAAAAAAATTAAATACACCCGCCTTGCTGCCACCATAATGCTTTTTTACAAAAATGCGCATGGCATTATAAAACATACGTACATAATTAAGGCTGCCTTTTTTGGTGCTTTCACCCTTAAAATGTATGACCTCCGTTTCTGCCAGGTAATAATTTTTAAAGCCGGCTTTTTGTATGCGATAGCTGAGGTCCACATCTTCACCATACATAAAAAAAATTTCATCAAAGCCACCGGTAGTTTCCAAAACATCCCGGCGTACCATCATAAATGCACCGGCCAAAACATCCACCACCTGGTTACTGTCGGCATCAAGGTGACCCAAATGATAGCGTGCAAAAATTTTTGAATGCGGGAACAGCCTTGCAAATCCCATTAGCTTAAAAAAAGAAGTGATGGGTGATGGAAATGCTCTTTTGGATTCTTTTAAAAAAAATCCATGACCATCCAGCATCCGTATCCCGATTGCGCCAGCATCCCGATGATTATTAAAAAACCGGAGACAGGTTCCCAGGCTATCTTCAGGTATTAAACAATCCGGGTTCAGGAACAGAATATATTGGCCCGAAGAAAGAGCCATGCCCTGGTTACAAGCTTTGGCAAACCCAATATTCTCCTTATTGCTAACAAATTTAATTTCCGGAAAATAGGGCTCAAGATATACCAGTGAATGATCCCTGGAATTATTATCCACTACTATTATTTCAGATTCAATATCCTTTAATGCTTTTTCTACGGTAAGCAGGCATTGCTCTAAAAAATGTTTTACATTATAATTTATAATAACAATGGAAAGGATCATTTGAAAAGCAACTGGTTTTGGAAAGCAACGAAAATAGTTTTTCTCTTTTTAACGATTTCATTTTTAAAAGCGATTAAACACTCCCACCGGGTTCATTATCTTTGCGAATGCTTAAAAATACGTTAATAGAAGCTATTCATGCAGGCGGCATTGAGCTGCAACGTTATTATAATACTGTTTTTCATATCGCGAATAAAGAAGGTGTCAACAACCTGGTGACAGAAGCGGATCATGCATCAGAAAAAGCTATCATTGAAGTCATAAAAAGTAAATTCCCGGATCATTTTATTCTGAGTGAAGAATGCGGGGAGATTGTGATGGACAGCAACATGAAATGGATCATTGACCCGATAGATGGTACTGTGAATTTTGCGCATGGTATTCCTATTTGCTGCGTTTCAATTGGTATCGAAAAAGATGGAGAAATGATTATGGGTGCGGTATATAGTCCCTTTTTAAAAGAGCTTTTTTTTGCTGAAAAAGGAGCAGGCAGCTCATTAAATGGAGCCCCAATAAATGTTAGTAAAGAAACAACTGTTATGAAATCCTGCCTGGTAACAGGCTTTCCGTATTCTTACCTGGATGAACCTAATGGGCCATTGCAATTATTTGAAAAATTTATACGCAAGGGAATTCCCGTACGGCGTTTAGGATCTGCAGCAATTGATCTTTGTTGGGTAGCCTGCGGCCGCTTCGAAGGGTTTTATGAACACCAGCTACAGGCATGGGATAGTGCAGCAGGATATCTTATTGTTGAAGAAGCCGGAGGTAAAGTGACCAATTTTATTGGTGAAAAATATTCTCTTTATCAGCCAAAAATATTAGCGACAAACGGATTGATACATGAGGAAATGATTGAATGGTTGAAGGGTTGAAGGGTTGAAGGGTTTAAGGGTTTAATAATAATGATGATGTATTAAACTTTCAGGTACATAAAAAATAATTTATAATGGAACAACGGACGGAAATTTCTTCATTAGGAGAATTTGGATTGATTGATCACCTTACAAAGAACATTGAATTACAGAATGCTTCTTCCATTCTTTCAGTAGGTGATGATGCAGCGGTGATTGACCATTTTGGAAGACAAACCGTGATAACAACTGACCTGCTGGTTGAAGGGGTTCATTTCGATCTTATTTATACGCCTTTAAAACATCTGGGTTATAAAAGTGTGGTTGTAAACCTCAGTGACGTATATGCCATGAATGCAATACCAACTCAAATTACGCTTAGTGTGGCTATCAGTAATCGTTTTTCCCTGGAGGCCATGGATGAATTTTATGAAGGTGTTTATGCAGCCTGCAATGCTTATGGAGTGGATCTTGTTGGGGGTGATACCACTTCATCTCAAAAGGGTTTTATTATTTCTGTAACTGCCATTGGCGAAGTGGCCCCTGATAAATTTGTAAAAAGAAGTACTGCGCAAAAAGGCGACCTTATTTGTGTAAGCGGAGATCTTGGAGCTGCCTTTCTTGGACTAACCATATTAGAAAGAGAAAAAAAGATTTTTTTGGAAAGTCCTGAAGTAAAGCCTGATTTTGAAAATGAAAAATACCTGATTGGGCGGATGCTAAGACCAGAAGCAAGAAAGGATGTTATTGAATTTTTTGCAGAGGCTGGAATTATTCCCACTTCCATGATTGATGTAAGCGACGGATTAAGTTCAGACATTTTGCATATTTGCAAACAAAGTCAGCTGGGATGTGTGCTCTATGAAGAAAAAATTCCAATAGGCGAAGAAACCAGAAAGGCTGCTTTCCGTTTGAATGAACTGGATCCAACAATGTGTGCACTGAATGGTGGTGAAGATTATGAGCTTTTGTTTACCATTAAGCAGGATGAATATGAAAAATTAACACCCAATTCAGACATCCGGATTATAGGCTATATGGTTGATGCGGAAGAAAAAGCCATGCTGCATACCAAAGGCGGAAATAAGGTTGCCATCACCGCTCAGGGATGGAATCATTTAAAATCATAGTATTAATTTTTTTGTGATTATGAGGTTGACCCTGGCGTTGTGGATAGTTATGGTAATATTTCAGAGCTGTGTAGCAGGTAAGGCCGGTTTTGAACCTGATCGAAAATTCTCTTTGCAGGAATTGAATAGGGACTACAATATTTTCCAATCTGTTTTGGAAGAATCGCATCCGGGATTATATTGGTATACTCCGAAAGACAGTATGGATCATTATTTTAAATGGGGCCGGCAACAAATTAAAGATTCGTTGAAAGGTTATGAATTCAGGCAGGTCCTGAATTATGTAATTGCCCGTGTTAATTGCGGTCACACATCACTGTTATCTGCTGGCGGCCGGTCTAAAGATAGTGCTCAATTACGCATCTTTCCGCTAAGCCTGAAACTTTGGCCTGGCACCATGGTGGTAGTCAGTAATCTCAATCGCCATGATAGTATATTAAAACGGGGAACCGTAATTACATCCGTCAACGGAAAAAATTTTTATGAATTAACGGATACCCTTAACCGCTATCTTTCTTCAGACGGGTATAACCTGACTAATAAACTACAATCCCTGAGCAGCCGCAGTGGTTTTGGCAGTGTTTACCGGACAGTATATGGAATAGACCATAATATCCAAATATCATTTACGGATAGTCTGGGAACGGAAAAAGATACAGTGATCAGGTCATTTATACCCGTGCGGGATACTTCCAGAAAAGCCGACAAAAAAAGAATACAAAGGGAAAAAACCAGTAGGAAAGAACGCCGGAACATGATCCGCAATATTACATTCGATAATGAAAATAATACGGCCATTATGCATCTCCATTCCTTTGGCCGCAATTATGGTATTCATAAATTCATAAAAAAATCGTTCCGATCCATCCGTAAAAATGGGAGTAAAAACCTTGTTATAGATCTGCGCAGCAATGGCGGTGGCAGCGTGACCAATTCAACGCTTCTTACAAAATATATCAGCAATGCACCTTTTAAAGTAGCTGATTCACTGTATGCCATCAACCGAAAAAGTAATTATTCCGCACTCATCGATGATTATTTTTTCAACCACCTCTTTATGGTGTTTATGACTAAAAAGAAAAATGATGGAAAATATCATTTTGGTTATTTTGAAAAACATTATTTCAAACCCAGGAAGAAAAATCATTTTGGGGGTAATGTGTATGTGCTTACAGGGGGCAATTCTTTTTCAGCCAGCACATTGTTTGCCCAGGTAATCAACCACCAACCTAATGTTTATTTTGTAGGTGAAGAAACTGGTGGTGGTGCCTATGGAAATACTGCATGGCTGATTCCTGAAGTCAAATTACCGGCTACCCATATAAAATTCCGGCTACCCTTATTCAGGTTGGTGATAGATAAAAACGTTGCTAAAGATGGGAGGGGAATACAGCCCGATGTAGAGGCCTTTCCTTCAGTTGATGCCATCCGGCAAGGCCGGGATTATAAAATGGAAAAAGCATTGCAGTTAATTAAAGAGAACACTGATTCCCGGAATTAAATTTCTGTATACTTCCGGCAACATTACAATTCCAGTAACCGGAAATGATCACCATCTTTCCAAAAGGGTAATTTCTCTCTTATACTATCCACTTCTTCTTTATTTATTGTAATGGTAAAAACATCTTCATCCTCCTTTTTATGATAGTATAGTTCTCCTAAAGGATTTGCCACCAGGCTGTCCCCACTGTAATAATGGCCGTTGGCATCCGTTCCTACCCGGTTCACACCTGCAACAAAACATTGATTCTCTATGGCACGGGCCTGTAATAAGGTTGTCCAGGCATGCCGGCGGCGGTCGGGCCAATTGGCTACGTAAATGAGCAAGTCGTACTCCGCGGTGCGGATTTCATCATCTTCATTGCCAGGTACCTGCCTGCTCCAGACGGGAAAACGCAGATCATAACAAACCTGCAGGTGAACCCGCCATCCTTTAACTGAAGCAATAAATCTTTTATGACCTGCCGAATAATGCTTATCCTCCCCGGCATAAGCAAACAAATGACGTTTATCATAATAGCCATATTCCCCATTGGGTAACATCCAGATCATCCGGTTATAAAACTGATCATTCTCAGAGATGATGACACTACCGGTGATGATCACTCTCTTTTCCGCGGATAAATTTTTCATCCATTGAACCGTTTCTCCGTTCATTGTTTCTGCAAGCTTTCCAGGGTTCATGCTAAAACCGGTGCTGAACATTTCGGGCAATACAACCAATTCTGTTTTACCTTCTATGTCCAATATTTTTTTTCTGAACATATCCAGGTTTGCCTGTTTATTTTCCCAATGTAATTGAGATTGGATTAAAGTAAGCGTCAATGTATTGCTCATTTGGAATTATTATTTTCAAAATATTTATTCACCGCCTGTGTTACCAATGAAAATTCGTAGCCTTTCAGCAAAAGATAATCAATCGTTTTCTTTTTTCTTACCAGGTATTGTTCCTGCTTCAAAGAATCATATCTTTTCTTAACAAGATCATTCAATTTCATTTTATAATCCGCTTCATCTATTTGTTGAAGTGCTTTTTTAATGCTGTAATCATTAACCTGCTTTTCTCTTAATGCAAACATTATTTTTTTTCTGCCCCAATTTTTCACCCTGTACCTGCCCCCAGCAAATTGTATGGCAAATCGTTCTTCATTCAAATAATTTTCTTCAATCAATGTTGCCACCAGGTCATCATGATCTGTTTTTCTGATGCCGAGGCTGTATAATTTTTCTTTAACCTCGCTATGGCAACGTTCCTGGTAACCGCAAAAATGTTTTAACTTTTGTAAGGCCTCTTCTTTGGATAATATTTTCCGGTACATCATGAAGTTATTTATTCTTCCAGTCTTGGACGACAACCAAATTCAGCCTTAAGGCAGGCATCATATTGGTCTGCACGCTGGAACAGGTTACGGAAGGTTTCTATCCCGGCTTCTTCCTTAAGGTCCTGATCATATAACAGGCATGATAATACGATATCTTGTTTTACACAACTCAATACCATTCCATCAATTTTAAAATTTTCTTCCAGCAGGTATTTGTAAAGGGGTTTAATTTTTTCCGAATTTGCCGGTAACTGGCATAAATAAGCATCACCACTGATAAAAAAGTTGCTGGGATTATATACTATTTTTATTCGGGCGCTGCCTTCTTTTACACTCCAATGATTAATACCCTCTCTTGCAAGTCTTACATCTTTACCTATCGCTGTTAAAATAGATTCAACAATTTTGGCCGCACCAATGGGTTCAAAATCTGTTTCAGGCAGTTGTGGTAATTTTATTTCCGTGCCGCAGGAAGGGCAGAATTTGGTTGAATCGATATTGGATGGTGTAACCAGGAATCCACAACTATGACAACGGGTACTAACTTCTCCCTTATAAGGAAGATACATATCCAGTGCCTCCTGCAGGTAATTTACCGGTAATGCAAACCCCAGGTTATCACCCCCCCGGATGATAAAAGAGTTTACACCTACCACCTTACCTTCTATATTTACTAATGGCCCGCCGCTGTTTCCCGGGTTGATGGCTGCATCTATCTGGATATATTTTAATCCATCCCTGATGCGATCCACTTTGGATATTACTCCCTGTGTGGCTGAATAATTCAAACCGAAAGGATGACCAATTGCGAGAACTAAATCTCCATCTTTCATTTCCCGGTAATCGCCCAAAGAAATTCCCGGAAGCTCTACTCCTTTTGGCGGATCAATAAAAGCAAGGTCATGCTTGGCATCGATATACCACACTTTTGATAACTGCTTATCAAAAGTTTTCCCTGCTATAGTAACTTCTCCCTGGCCTTCTACCACGTGATCATTGGTGATGATAAGATCATAATCCTTCACATAAAAGCCGGTTCCGTTTCCATCATTTGATGCAATCTGGATAACGACTGGCTGGTATTTGTCAATGATTCGTTTTGTTTCGAAAGCCACGTTCTTTAACTTTTAATGAATGAGAATAAACCGTAAAATTTTATACCGGATCCATATCCAGTTCCTCCAGTTCTTTGGTAAAAGATAAATTAAACTGCAATAAACTATTATACCGGACGCGATCCTTATTGATCCCCATGCGTGGATATTTTGGTTTCCAGTTTTTTTCTATTTCTTCCATCCTATTTTCTATTGCTTCCTTATCAAACTTATTTTCTGCCGCCTTGTAATAGTCATTTTTAAAACCAAGGGCTCTGAAATAATCATCATGATTGATCATCATAAACAACAGGAAAAATTCTGTTACAGGCTTTGGCAAACTATATGCGTATTGACAATAGGAAATTCCATATTCCGTAATTTGGCGGGCAATAAGTGGGTAACCATTATCGTGATACCAGTTTACATTCTGATTGGCATTGGATATTGTTTCGGATATTGTTTTGTAAGGTTGCGGTTGTACGATGGCAAATGCGTACTTGGCATTAAATAAGAAGGTTGTAATTTCTTCAGTGGGTTTGCTTTGCTGTTTTCTAATGGCAGCCAGCATATCCCGGTTTTTTTCAACTACAGGCTTTTCGTCCTTTTTAAAATATATCTGGATGACCTTTTCCATCTCCTGCAATAATTTTCCTTCAGGCCTTAATAAAAAATCAATACGGAAGAAAGTAGCTAAAATTAAATAGGCGATACCGCCAGAAAACTTTTCCATATCCAGGGAGCTTACCAGTTCAATCAATTCATTGATCCATTTCTGAAAATATTGAAATTTTACCTCTTTTTCATTTTCTGGCAGTGGAATAATGTGCTCTGTTTCCATCATTTTCAAAACAGTAAAATCATGCACCAGCAGATCATCCTGCTTATCAGCACGGGTGGCTAATTCCTTTAACCCGTAATATAGTTTAGCAGGGCTGGCATTATTTAGCATCGTATCAAACAGCATGCAAAGTCTTTCATCATCCAAAGCATAGCGACTGTAATACACATGAAAATTCTGTTCTAATAAACGCCGCATTACTGGCACGCTGGGTAAAACCATATGGGCCAGGGAGACTTCAGCCTGCAATGTCTTATCATCATATTTACCTTTAACAACCTTAGAACCCTGGTAAATAGAAAAACTACCTCCCTTCTCATTTCTTTCATGGATCACATTATCTGATTCACTATCCTTCAGATATTTAAAAAAAGCATCAAAGCATTCAAAGATTTTATTTTCCCTAAAAAGGGTTTCGGCATCTTTCCATTTTGTTAGCTGATCGATTGATTTGTTGTTATCAGAATATCTGCCAAAATTAATGTCAGGGTCAGCCAGTGTATTTTTCTTATTCCTCCCAAAAATTTTTTCCAGCATACGATTATTTTTTGGCCATGCAAGTTAATAAAAATAGTACCATGCATTTTTTATGGCACAGATGAATAGAGGATAGTTATGTTGAAACTAACCAGGAAATATGGTGATTTACCCGGATTCCTAAACAGTTAACAACAAGAAATACACCAGCCCGGTTTGGATGTTCGCTGTATTTTAAAAATCAGTAGTTTCGCCGCAACCGTTTCTCTATTGAACAACCGGTACGGTATCATCAAAACAAACACATTTATGAAATTTATTGTTTCTTCCTCAACTTTACTAAAGCAATTGCAGCATATTGCCGGGGTTATCAATGCAAATACGGTATTACCCATTCTGGAAGATTTTTTGTTTGAGGTAGAAAAAAACAGGCTGACCGTAGTTGCGACCGACCTGGAAACAGTTATGCGGATACAACTGGATATTGAAGCAAAAGACAGTGGTAAAGTTTGTATTCCAGCAAAGATCCTGTTAGATTCATTAAAAAACCTGCCTGAGCAACCCCTTACATTTACGATTGATAAAAATTTCGGAATTGAAATTACCAGTGATAATGGTAAGTATAAAGTGATGGGCGAAAACCCTGACAATTTTCCCAAAGAACCAGTTGCTGATGACACTACTTCCTTCAACATGACTGCCACGGGTTTGGTTACAGCCATCAACAAAACCCTGTTCGCTGTAAGTAACGATGATCTGCGGCCTGCAATGACCGGTGTTTTCTTTGAGCTGGATAAAAAAAGCATCCAGTTTGTAGCTACGGATGCGCACAGGCTTGTCCGTTATAAATTAACGGATGTCAGTTGTCCCAAAGCCGAATCTTTTATTGTACCCCGCAAACCGCTCAGTTTGTTGAAAGCTGCATTACCGGATAATGAAGATGAGATCACTATTAATTATAACAGCAATCACTTATTTGTTAGTCATGGTACCACCCAGATGAGCTGCCGGCTTATTGATGCCCGCTTTCCGGATTACAAAGTGGTGATACCTACTGATAATCCATATAAATTAACTGTTGATAAAAATAATTTTCAAAGCGCCCTGCGCCGGGTTGCCATCTTCAGTAATAAAAGTACCAACCAGGTTGCCCTCAGCATTTCAGGTAGTGAATTACAGCTTACCGGCCAGGATGTGGACTTCAGTTTTGAAGGTAATGAACGCATGCAATGTCAATATGATGGCGAGGACCTGACCATTGCATTTAATGCAAAATTCCTGATCGAAATGCTGAACGCTACAGAAAGCGATGAAGTAAAAATGGAATTATCAACGCCTACCAAAGCGGGTATTTTAAAACCCACGGAACTGGAAGAAAATGAAGAATTGATGATGCTGGTAATGCCTTTGATGCTGAACCAATAAAAATGCAATAATACTTTTTGTGGTGTGAGATCATTCCTTTTTTAAAGGAATGTCCTCGAACACGGTGCCGCAATCTGCGCAGGCATAATGTTTCATTCTTACCATAGTACCCTCATCAGAAAACCACCTTGAAAGCAGGGATAGGATACTGCCCAAATGCGGTTCCATATCAACATCAACCATTATAACCTCAAGGGATTTACTACCGCAATTTGTACAGGGAACAGAACGGAGAAAATCGTTTTCCACTTCAATTAAAATATTTCTGGCCCTTTCTTCCTGGCTATAAAACACCATCAGTCTCATTCCTGCAGAAAGGTTTACAATGGTATTTACATGCTCATCCTGCAAGTGGCAATTGATACCGGCATCCTGCAGCATTTTCAATACAATATTGGCTTCAATATAATTATTGAAGCTTTTGAGAGGTACAAACCTCTTTTTTATTTCCGTGTTATGATCTTGATTTGAAATGGTAATTATATGATCTGGCAAGTTATGGAAAAGCCAGCCATAAACGCTGCCGTGCTGCTCTAAGCTCATCGCTTTTAACCATTGATCCGGGTTATAGAAAACTTAAAATGTTGGTGCCAGATCATTTACTTCGTAACTTTTACGTTTACAATCATCCATATGCAACCTGGTATTTTACAAAATATCATCAATTACTTCTCTGACCTTGAAAACAGGCCCATTGAAAGAATGGCCTTTCTGGTGGGCGGATTGTTGCTTTTCTGGATCATTGAAGGCGCTATTCCTCTTTTAACCCTGAAATATAAAAAAACCAAGCTTAAACATGCGCTGACCAATTTAGGTTTTACATTGATGCACTTGCTGATACATACTGCATTGGCCATTTTTATCGTGATGTTGAGCGACTGGTGCCAGCAGCAAGGATTCGGGTTGGTATATTGGTTCAATGCAGGCATTTTAGGAACCATCCTGGTTTCATTTCTTGTACTTGATTTTTTTGGCGGATGGCTGGTTCATATTGTGGAACATAAACTCGGGTTTCTCTGGCGTTTTCATGTGGTGCATCACGCCGATAATAATGTGGACGCAACCACCGGTCTTCGTCATCACCCGGTTGAGAGTGTGCTGAGAGGTGTGTTTTTTTTCATCGCCATATTTTTAAGTGGGGCACCTATTTATGCGGTAATGATTTACCAAACGGTCCTGATCCTGGCAGTAGCTTTTACGCATGCCAATATCAGCTTACCCAAATGGCTTGATAATGGAATGAGTTATATTCTTGTATCACCCAATATGCATAAAGTGCATCACCATTGGAAACAACCTTATACAGACAGTAATTACGGCGCTGTCTTTTCCATTTGGGACCGGCTCTTTGGTACCTTTAAAAAGCTGGATCCCACATCCATCCGCTATGGTCTGGACCGCTATTATCCCAATGAAAAGGATGAAGACTTCATCAGCCTGATGAAAAAACCTTTTCAAAAATTAGATGCATAAATTTTATTTACTGGAAGTTCAGGACTAATCACCTTTTTATCCTTTTATCTTTGCCATTCGCTGGTGACACCTGGTATTTAATTTCATAAAAGCAATGGAATATTCAATCCCTGCCAGGCTTTACTGAAAAAGAAAAACATGCAAGAAAAAGCAATCGCTATGATACCGGCCAGGTATGCAGCCACCCGGTTTCCGGGGAAACTGATGCAGGAGCTGGCGGGTAAACCGATTATCAGGCATACCTATGATAATACAATGGCAACGGGTTTATTTGATGAAGTGATCGTTGTAACAGACAGTGAAATAATATTCAAAGAAATAACGGATAATGGTGGCAGGGCTGTGATGAGTGTCCACGAGCATGAAAGCGGAACAGATCGCATTGCTGAAGCGGCCGCAAGCCTGGATGTTTCCATTATTGTGAATGTACAAGGCGACACCCCTTTCGTTAAAAAAGAACCATTGGAAAATTTACTCCGGGAATTTAATGATGCCTCAGTGCAGGTGGCTTCCCTCATGCAGCCCCTCACAGATCCCGAACTGATCAGCGATCCCAATTATGTAAAAGTGGCGGTAGATATCAATTTTAATTCCTTGTTTTTTAGCCGCAGTGTTATTCCTTATCCACGCAACAAACAAATAGCTATTCCTTATTATGAACATATTGGCGTTTATGCTTTTAGAAAAAGCGCCTTGCTTGAATTTACCTCCTGGCCCATAACACCATTGGAAGATGCGGAAAAAGTGGAATGTCTGCGATACCTGGAAAATGGCGTTCCTTTAAGAATGGTATTGACCGATTTTATGGGTGTGGAAATTGATACCCCCGAAGACCTCGAGAGAGCTAAAAAAGAAAATCAACCCGGCAACTAAATTCAAAACCGGAAATTTGTGCCCGCAAACAAATCAGTATAATTCTGCGGCAAATAATATTCTACCAAAAAAAATAACCAGATGAAACATAGAAATTTTAAGATGGTTGATTACGTGATCTACGGACGCGGCAGTTTTAACCAGCTGGAAGATATCATTGCGCCACACCGCAAGAATGGCGGACCCATGATATTTTTAGTGGATCATTTTTTTGAATCAACTAACGGACAGGAACACTCGCTGGTGAGCCGTATTCCACGCACAGGAAATGATGAAATTATTTTTGTAGATGTTACGCACGAGCCCAAAACCAAATATGTTGATTATTTAGCCAACCAGTTAAAAGAAAAATACCAACTGGTAAGCGGCATCATTGGTATTGGTGGCGGATCAACCTTAGACCTGGCGAAGGCGGTAAGCCTGATGATGAATAACCCAGGATCATCGGCCGATTACCAGGGTTGGGACCTGGTGAAATATCCCGGCGTTTATAAAGCGGGCATCCCTACTTTAAGTGGAACTGGTGCAGAGGTCAGCAGAACAACCGTGCTTACCGGGCCTACACGTAAGCTGGGTATGAATTCTGATTTCACGCCTTTTGACCAGATTGTTCTGGATCCCGAATTAACGGCCAATGCACCCATCAATCAGCGTTTTTATACCGGTATGGATTGCTATATCCATTGCATTGAAAGTTTGCGAGGCACCTTCATCAATGAGTTCAGTAGAAGTTATGGTGAAAAAGCGCTGGAGCTTTGCCGTAAGGTATTTGTTGAAAAAGATCATTGGGATGAAGAAAGCGATGACCAGTTAATGATGGCCAGTTATGCCGGTGGCATGAGCATCGCCTATTCACAGGTTGGGGTAGCCCATGCCGTTAGTTATGGTCTCAGTTATTTACTGGGAACCAAACATGGCATTGGCAATTGCATTGTCATGAACCATATTGGTGAATACTACCCTGAAGGTGTAGCCGAATTTAAAAGGATGGTGGAGAAAAATAATATTGAGATACCTGCAGGCATCTGCAGCGAGTTAAGCGAATATGAATTCAATAAAATGATCGATGTAAGTATGGGTATGAAACCGTTGTGGGAAAATGCATTGGGCAAAGATTGGGAAAAGATCATGACCAGGGAGAAGCTGCGGGAATTATACGGCAGGCTATAAACAAATTGATTTTAGTTTCAGAATATATTTAAAAACTATAACCTGCAGTTTTCCTGCAGGTTATTTAATTTCTCATGTATTTTGATCTTTCGGATAGGCAGGTAATACCAAACTGAATTTCATTTAGACCAATGTGCGGGGCTGATTCAATCAATGCCTTTGTGTGGTTGGCTTGGGCAAATACCGGTTGGACTAACTTTAGAATCCAATCGGTACTGCTGACTTTAATCCTCCAATTTACCGGTTGGCATAATTTTAATTAACTGAACATTTAATGAAAGTAACACCTAAAACAGATTTAAAATCGATTGCACGGTTGCGTGGCCTGGCTAAGTTGATGGATGCCCAGTTTAAAATTCCCGGTACGGATATTCGTTTTGGACTGGATGGATTACTGGGATTGATCCCTGGTGCCGGTGACCTGTCAACTTTTGCGGTTTCGGGTTATATGGTGATGATCCTTGCGCAGAATGGCGCCAGTGGATTTGTACTGGCACGCATGGTGATGAATATTCTAATCGATGCCATTTTTGGGTCCATACCGTTGTTGGGTGATATTTTCGATGTGTATTTTAAAGCCAACATCCGCAACATCAAACTGATGGAAGAACATTATGTGGAGGGCCGCCATCGCGGTGGTGCCTGGAAAGTGATTGTGCCGGTATTGCTTTTTGTGTTGGTGATTATTGGATTAATTATCTGGGGTGTTTGGTCGTTGATTGCGGCTTTGTTTGAGAAATATGGATAATAATTGTTTCTTCTGTATGTCTCTTTGCGAATTCATCCTTTCCTGTTTTCCAATTCAATAAATTATACTGCAAGTTCTCCTCCCGCAGCAAAGCGGCAAGGCAGGCGAGACAGGCGGAGGAAGTAAATGGATGAATGGATTGTGCTAATAACAATACAAAATGTATAACCTTAATCCATTTATAATCAAGCGCAAAAATGGGTTGAGACTGCCCTGTGATTCCGTCTAATATCATATATATTTGTTAGCTGCCACTTAAACTAACTTCATGGAATATTTCAGAACAGAAGACGGACAGATACAAGCTGACTTAGCAAGACGACTTGGAATAGTACTTAAACAATATCATATACAACTCATTTCATCTGAAAAATACGAAGTCAGCTTATGCTTATCTATTCTTCAAACTTTGTTGACAAATTGTGTTGAACTGATGAATAATCTGAAAACAATAGACGAACAAAGTAATCCTTTATATCAATTTCCAATTGACCCGGCAAAATGGGGTTTCGACGAAAATAATATTATAGTGAACACTTTTTCTCAACCGTCTTTAACAACAGAGAAAGTAGTAAGACATGTAAGGAATGCTTTAAGCCACCCTACTAAAATACAATTGACATCAAAGGAAAGGACGACAGGTTATATAACAAAAAGTGATACCCCATCTATTGAAAAAGTTCTGTTTATTAGTTCTCCAGACCTTAATGGAAAAGGAAACAGTAAAAAATATAAGAGCAGGCAACAAGCAGAAGAAAAAATTCGTATTGATGGTAACTTTCCAACAGATGTTCAGGTTTATCAAACACAGAATAATGATTTTGCTTTTCAACAGAAGGGTCAACCATTTCATAGAATTTTTGAGATAGAATTATCACCTGAAAGCATATTGACGCTTACTTATTCTCTTGCAAGTTATTTGTCTCATCCACTCTTAAAAACATGGGATGGTAAAAATTTCAAAATCGAAAAGCTTGCTGCATGATAACAGACATAAGCAAATTGAAAAAAATTGATGACATTTTGAATTCAGAAGGTTCTATTCTTGGACTATACAAGAAGAACAATCAACTTTTTCTTGCTTCGTATCTTACAGACAAGACAGGCATGGTTTATTATTCAACAAGCAAGGAAGCATTAAACCAGTATTTGAATAATAAAATCACTTTGGGTCAAGTTTATCTTAAGAGCGAAGACTTCATTGTATCTCGTAACTTTAGAAGTGATACAGTTACTTACTTAAAACAAGACCTTTCAGACAAAATACAATGCGGTGATAAGTATTATAATGAACTGTCAGACGGATTGAAGAACCTAAACATCCAAGACCAGATAAACTCCAACTAACACCAGTATTTGCAATAGAAGGAGCGACGTGCAATTCCTCGTATATAAATCACTATCAGCAATAGTTCCTGCGTGACGTTAGTAATTTAACTTTTGTGCATATCTTCATCTTTAGTTTTTCAATCAGCGATAGTTCGGGCTGACTTTTTTCAATGCCCTGCCATCGCAAAAACTCGGTCGTTTGTGGCAAGGCTATTTTGACACTTCACATCATTTTATTGCACTCGATATTTTTATATGAGATCAGACCCGATTAAAATTACAGCTTTCGTCTTTATACATAAAATTCTTGAATTTTGTAAAATGACACCAGACCCTGCCGATTGGACTTTTGAAAAACAAAAAGATAACCCTTCAAGATTAATTAGAATTAAACAATTAGATATTTTAATAAATATTTTTTTGCCAAATATCAATGATGATTTACCAATAAAAAGTAAAATTGAAAATTTAATTAAGGGTGAGTTCATTTTGACAAACAATATTGAAAATTATAAAAAATTGTTTCTTACTATGGACGAAACAATAGATAAGTCGAAATACTCCTTCAGGAAAATGAATGATTGGACTCTTGATGATTTACAATCAAATTATGAAAATTTAATTAAGTTCAAGAAACTTACGATGAATCTTTTAGAGTTTAATGACGGAATAATGGAAATTAGTTATCCTTATTTATTTTCAGTTATTTTAACTGAAAATATTGCAACTAAAATCAGTTTAAAAAGTATAGATAATTTATTAGCGACAGTTATTGACCCTCAAAAACGTACATTAACAAAAGCATTTTTAGTAAAGAATTATGAATACCCGTTGGAAGATGTTTATGATATCGACCTTGATAATTGGTAGAGAAGCCCAGCCACCAACATTGTTCGTTAGCGGGAATGATTAGAGTACAAAAGGACAAGAATATGGAATTTTGGTGTTTTAACAGAGCAAGAGACGCTTCACTAATTAAGGCTGAGGAAATGGTTTGGCAGGGCCCTTTTTCGTGGCCATGCTTTGAGCAAACCAATAAACTTGCCTTTCTGCCCGACATAGAAGGGGTTTATCTGCAGACTTTCGAGTATAAAGATGGATTTATCTTGTGCTCAGCAGGAGTAACGACATCAACGAGAAGACGTTTTTCCCAACATACCCGTGCGTTTAAAAAAGGAGAATATACTATTCTTGATACTGAAGCTGCCAAACGAGGCGAGCGGAAGGAAATCTGGCACGGCTGGGGCTATGCAAGAACTCACCAAGAAGAGTTTCTGCAACACAAAGAGTTTCTACTGAGCGCAGTTGAAAAACACTTTTGCGCTTATCGCCTTTTTGTCGCAGAAGTTGCAGATAGAAGAAAAAGGGAGCGAATCGAATCCGCCATCATGCTAAGTATTTACAATTCCAAAGAGCTTTGGAATGACATGGCGGATACTGGAATGGCACTGCGACAACGGTATAACTCTGAAATGCCTATTGAAATAAAGAATCGTTGCGCTTACAAAATCTATGGACTTGCTGAAGTACTGGAAGTTTGAATAGAGATTATTGCACTCCCGCTAACAGGGGGCTCCTAAGTAAAGCGTTACGAAAGGTTGTCTTTCCTTTTTTAATGGTTTCATATGTTGATAAACTTTTTATAATCCGCGTATGTTTTATGTCAGCCCGGGGTCTTCACAGCCGGGCCTTGTGTGTGGGGAGACCCCGGGATTCCATTGCTTTTCCCGCATGTCTCCTTGTGTATTCATTCTTTCCTGTTTTCCGATTCAATAAATTATACTGCAAGTTCTACTCCCGCAGCAAAGCGGCCAGGCAGGCGAGACAGGCCGGGGAAGTAAATGGAAGCAAACGGAACTTGTCCGCTAACTGGCGGATGATGGTTGATAGGAAGAAAGACGGAAAAACTTTTTAGAAAATCAAACAATCAACGCCGCATCTGCCATGTGCAGGCAAGATTGTGTGCGGACAAGAAAAATTATGTTGAAAACAGCTGATATTAAAACAGAAAGCTTAATTCAGAAGTTTACTGAAAGCTGGTTATCAAAATGATTAAACGGTACCAGTTGAAAAAACAAAACTGAATTTTAAAATCAAAAGAAAAGGAACAAGGCCGATACTTTCTGCCTAATGACAACATTACGGCGGTGTCGGTCAACGCAAAAGTATACCACAAAACCCCGCAACAGCCATCTGATGCGGGGTTTAAAAGGGGGCATTGCGGATACTTTTCTATTTGTTGCCCGCTAATTGTCTAAACTGAATTATCAAAAAAGCATTTCCCCGAAACACCTGCCTGGCCGGCAAGCAGGTCCCATTGGCAATTTAAAAGACACCGATCTTGCTAATTTCTTTAATCGCATTGCTTACAGAAAAGGAAGGCCAGCAGCAATTTCAGCAACTGCCAGAAAACTGGCAGTAATCATCTGGAATATGATTGTAAAAGCTGTGCCCTATAAACCAGAAAATAATTAGAGTTCATAGACCAAAAACGAAAAAGAAAAGTGAAGGAGATGAAAAAGCTTATTCCTAAGTTTGATATAAAGACTGATGAATTAGGGCTGCAACTGAGCAACTTATGAAACGTTAGTCAGAATGCGTGGGCGACACAGCGACTTCAAACTGATTGTGAGAAACTACACGACAAAAACCATTTGACACGAAAAACAAAATAATTTTTTTTTAGATTTGGTCAGGCAAGAGACATAAAATTAGTACGCTGCCAGAACATATAAGTGTAACTACTAAAGCTAATTCAATGACTAAATCTTTGCAATTTCTCTCAGGCGGAGGCGAAATGGGTGCATTAATGCGGGCATACAACTGGGAATCTTCTCCTATTGGTGGGGTTGATTTATGGCCGCAAAGTCTCCTGACAACACTGGGCATTTTGCTTAATTCAAAATTCCCCATGTTCCTTTTTTGGGGACCTCACCATGTTTGTTTCTACAATGAGGCCTACCGGCCAAGCCTGGGTAATGAGGGCAAGCATCCATCCAT
>JACCYQ010000095.1 GCA_013696395.1 Chitinophagaceae bacterium | reverse complement strand
TGACTTCATCAAAAAAATCATCCCTGTCTTTCCGCTGCCTGCGGGTAGGCCGACCAACCTTACTCTGGCGTTTACCAGTATAAAAACTGGCTGCCTGGAACTTGATCCTTTCTAATTCTTCTTCGGGAGTAATATCCAGGTAATATTTAATGGCTTCCGAATATTGAACCCGGTTATAAAGCAAACCAGTAACCTTTATAAGCCATTTTTTTGCTTCTGTTTTAACTTCATATTCATCACCTACTGTTACCTGCCTGGATGGTTTTACTGAATCACCATTAAATTTTACTTTACCCGATTCGCAGGCTGCAGTGGCCATTGACCTGGATTTAAACAGCCTGATAGCCCAAAGATATTTATCCAACCGAAGTTTTTCTTTTTCTGTCATTAAATGTTTTTGATCATTTATTCAATTAGCTAAAACAATACCAACCGTTACATAAAATTAAAAAACCTCCTCCGGCAAGGAGAGAGGTCTTTGTAAAAATTACGTGTATAATTATGATTCTGCAAAGTACTTATGGAAATAAGGAATGGTTTCAATTCCCTTATAATAATTCTCCAGGTTATACTTTTCATTGGGTGAATGAAGGTTGTCATTATCTAATCCAAAACCCATAAAAATAATTTTAGTGTTTAACTCTTTTTCCAGCAATGAGCAAATGGGAATACTTCCTCCGCCACGCACTGGAATAGGCGTTTTGCCAAATGTAGTTTCCACTGCTTTGGATGCGGCTTTATAACCTTTACTGTCAATAGGTGTCATATATGGCTCTCCACCGTGATGCAATTCCGCTTCAACGGTTACAGATGCAGGCGCAATGGATTTAAAATAATTTATTAAAATGTCTGTGATCTTTTCCGATGACTGGTTTGGGACCAACCTGGCAGAAATTTTTGCATATGCTTTGGATGGTAAAACCGTTTTAGCGCCTTCACCAGTATACCCACCCCAGATTCCATTAATTTCAAGGGTTGGCCGGATGCCGGTTCTTTCATAAGTAGTGTAGCCTTTTTCGCCCCATAATTTTGTCACCCCCAATTCATCCATATATTCTTTTTCATCAAAAGGAGCGGCATTTAATAGTTCTCTTTCCTTATCAGTTGCAACTGATACATCATCATAAAAACCAGGAATGGTTATGTGATTATTTTCATCATGGCAACTGGCTATCATTTGTGCCAGGATGGTGATCGGGTTAGCTACCGCACCACCATAAGTTCCACTGTGCAAATCGCGGTTTGCACCGGTAACTTCAACTTCTATATAACTAAGACCGCGAACACCAGTATCAAGCGATGGATTTTCCATACTTAACATCGAACTGTCACTGATCAGGATCACATCGGCTTTCAACCTTTCTTTATTGTCTGATACAAATTTGCCAAGGTTTGGCGATCCAATTTCTTCCTCACCTTCGATCAAAAATTTAATATTTGTAGAAAGTGAGTGTGTATTAACCATTGTTTCCAATGCTTTTACATGCATATAAAACTGGCCCTTATCATCAGCAGAACCGCGGGCAAATACTTTTCCATCTTTAATTACAGGATCAAAAGGGCCACTATGCCATAATGCAAGGGGTTCAACGGGTTGTACATCATAATGGCCATAAACCAATACCGTTGGTTTAGATGCATCAATCATTTTTTCGCCATAAACAACAGGATGGCCTGGTGTTGATATTACTTCCGCTTTATCACATCCGGCATCCAACAAACTTTTTTTAACTGCTTCTGCACATTTCAGCATATCCGCCTTATGTTCCGTTTTTGCACTAATGGATGGTATGCGAAGGAGGTCCAGCATTTCTTCTAAAAAACGATCTTTATTTTTATCCCGGTAATCTTTCCAAGCCTGCATGGTTATTGATTTTTTTAATAAATATGATGGGGATAAAGGTAATAAACCATTTAACCTAATAAGTAAGTAATGGAATAAAAATATTTTCTTGCAGATTCTATATCTTTCATTTCTTTTTTATTTTGTTTGATAACGTTGATGGACAACGAAATCATTCATCAATTTCAATAGTAATTGCAGGTTAATTTTTTTTTATTGATAGCATCCAGATATAAAACAGCCTGTTAGCATGCTATAGCCAGGTGATTTTTTGATTAGCTTTTTTTATTGGAAGAAGGTCCGGATGTATTGACCGCTTTGGTGATCATTTGATTTCCATATTTATCCTTAATGGTATCAACGGCTTTGAATAACTGCATTTTTTCCTCGGCTTTTTCAAATAAGCTCATTTGCATAGTAACTGGTATCAATTGACTGAAACGTACACCTAACAAACGAACCGGCCTGCCTTTTTGCAGAAGCTTACTTAACACATCTTTCGCTTTCATGATTAATTGATCATCTAATGCAGTATAATCTATGGTTTCCTGGCGGCTGGTAGTATCGAAGCCGGTATAGCGGATCTTGATAGTCAGGCAGCCACATAATTTATTTTCCATGCGCAGATCATAAGCCGCTTTTTCGGTTAACCATACCAGTTGCTGATGCAGGAAAACGAGGTCCGTGCTATCTTCATTAAACGTGGTTTCCCGCGAAATGGATTTCTGTTCATTGAAATTTTCAACCGGGTTATCATCTCTTCCAAAAGATTTGTTCCATAAAGAAATACCCCATTTGCCGAAATGTTTTTCCATTTCCTGAAAGGGTGTAGCGGCAATATCTGCTATGGTATGTAAACTCATTTTTTTCAATTGCACTTCGGTTTGCTTTCCCACACCGGGTATTTTTTCAACAGCTAAGGGCCATAAAAAATCCTTTTCTTTACCCGCAGGTATTTCAAGCCAGCCGTTTGGTTTGGCTTCATTGGTTGCCATTTTGCTAACCAGTTTGCTGGTTGATAAACCAAATGAAATAGGCAGGCCGGTTTCTTTGGTGATCGTTTCTCTTAATTGCTGTGTGTAGTTGCTAACGCCAAAAAATTTATCCATTCCCGTTAGATCTATGTAAAATTCATCTATGGATGCTTTTTCATACACCGGTACTTTGTCTGCAATGATGTCGGTCACCATCCTTGAATAACGGGTATATTCCCCGCGGGTGCCCTTTACAACGATAGCGTTCGGACAAAGTTTCATGGCTGTTTTCATGGGCATAGCAGAATGAATGCCGAATTTTCTTGCTTCATAACTACATGCGGCCACTACACCACGTTCACTACCGCCAACCAATACTGCCTTTCCTTTTAAAGAGGGATCATTCAATATTTCAACAGAAACAAAGAACGAATCAAGGTCAAAATGTGCTATATGGCGGGGATTTTCGCTCACCGGTCAAAAATAGTACAGTTATTGGTTGGTTGGTTGTATTGTGGAATATGTTGTTAAGTTAAATGGTTGATATGTTGATGTTGTTAGGGTTGATATCGGCAGGTGTTTGTATTCATTTAACTTTTCACTTTTTACTTTCCTTTCTTACTGTTTATATTTGAATGATGGAATGGGAATGGTTTAAAACTGCGTTGGGCCCTTTGAAAGATCTGCTGGCATTTTTGAATGCGGAAGCTAAAACCAATGATGTACACAAAAAACAGGTTATTCGGGAATTACGTAACAACCTGAATATTTTTCACAATGGATTTCTGAACCAGGTTTCCCAGGATGTACTCATAGACCTTTTGCAGAATGAATGTTACAAGGATGCCCTGAAGAATAATTTTAAATTCAGGAAATTAAAACCTGGTAAAATTGAACCCTATCATATTCATGACGAGCGAAACCGACGTTACCAGGGTTGGGATGCAGAAAGGATGATGGATAAAATTGATGAAAAAATTGAGGAACTAAAGAATATAAAAAAAATGCATAGTGGCTCCGTGAGTACCGTAAAAAATAATATCTCACTCATGTTAAGTAATCTTTTTTTTCGCATGAAGCTGCTAGCGGATTTTATTCAATCGAAACATAAATAATGCTTTCGCCTACTGAACAACTTAAACAATTTATACAAGCCATTCAGCCCCTGGATGAGGATGTGTTGGATGCTTTTACAGAGAACTGGCAGCCTTACGAATGCAAGCGTAAAACCGTTTTGACGGCTGCTGGCGAAACAGAGCGATATCTCTATTTTGTATTAGATGGAATACAGCGATCTTTTTATATCGGTGGACATGAAAAGCAAGAGGCTACGCTCATTTTTACCTACCCGTTTTCTTTTTCCGGCGTTGCTGATTCATTTCTTACACGCTTACCTTCATTTTGTTTTTTCGAAACACTTACTGCCAGTAAATTTTTAAGAATGCCTTATGCTTCGCTGGAATTGTTAATGCAACAATACCCCACAATCATGCAAACAATATTAACAGCAACATCATTAACGCTTCACGGTGTTTTGAAACGGCAGGTGGAACTGCAATGTTTTAGTGCAGAAGAAAAGTATAAAACTTTATTTACCCGCAGTCCGCACTTGTTACAAATGATTCCTCATAAATACCTGGCATCTTATCTTGGCATTGATGCTTCAACTTTCAGCAAATTGTTGGGCACCGTAAAAATTACTTCCTGAGTTTAGATTTATAAAATGATGGTTTTTCCCATGATTTTAGGAATAAAGGCATAATAGCTTTGTATTCTAAAACAAATTAAAAACATGAAATGAGCCAAAGAGCGAATTTCATGTGGCACTTAAAAACATTAATATTAACTCATGAAAAAAACAAGAAGTGTTGAATTGCTGGATCAACAGCAAACTTATGTCCGAAAAATAATTGCGACTACCACTTTGGTCAGGCTAGAGGATCCAGCGCTTTTATTGCGCCAACCAGCTCCTGGGAAATGGAGTGTTATACAAACACTGGAGCACCTGAATATTTATGGACGGTATTATTTACCGGCTATTGAAAATGCGATGAAAGAATCTAAAGGGAGCCAGGAATGGTTTTTTCCGGGATGGCTCGGCAACTATTTTACCAATATGATGTTGCCAAAGAATGGGGTTGTAACCAATAAGATGCAGGCGCCAAAAGATCATCGGCCACCTCCAGACCTTGATATAAAACCTGTCATGGATGAATTTTTAAAACAGCAAAACCATGTGCTAGACTTACTGGAGGCTGCGAAGAAAAAAAATATTGGAGCAATTCGGGTGCCTATTTCTATCAGCAAAATTGTAAACTTGAAATTGGGTGATACCTTTCGTTTTTTAATTGCGCATGAACAAAGGCACCTGGTGCAGGTTCACCTGGCATTGCAGGCATGTAAATCGCAGTTTGCAAAGGTGTAAAGATCAGGACAAATAAATATCCAGTAATCCTTCAGGAAGGATAACAAATACCTGTCTTTTTTTGGTATCCACTTTTTGCAATGTCTGCTCATTTAATGGGATCAACACTTCTTTTTCATCGATCTCTATGCGGCAAAGTAATTGGTGTGGTTGTTCAATTAATTCAAGTATAGGACCCAGGTCATTGCCATTATCAATAATACTGAATCCAAGAAAACTTAATGGGGAGGATGCGGAGGCTTGTTTTTTAAAATCTTCTTCGGGTATCCAAACTTCTTTTTGAGTAAGTTTTAATGCCGCTTCGCGGGAATCTATGCCTTCCAGTTGAATGTAAATTTCATCATCTGTTTTTGATTTGGCGGTGGTGATGAACCAGGGAATAAAGGATTGCTTTTGTACTTCAATAAAAATGGCTTTCAAACCTTTCAACGCAGATTTTTTCCCCAATGAATGTTTCAGAATCATTTCACCTTTTATACCAAAAGCTGCAACAAGTTTTCCTATTTTAAAATATTCCATACGATTGTCTTAAAACTGGTTTATCAGGGAACCGGAAGATATAGTGATTGCATTCTCGCAATACTGGGGACAGGCGCAACAAAGTTAAACTTGGGAAATGGCGCTGGTATTAAAAAATAAATACTTTGCTTAAAGCATTATCTAAATAAAAAAGGTGGCAACTCATTGCTGCCACCTCGTTATATCGTTTTTATTAAATTAACCTTCACTGCTGTTACGTTCAGGGCGGCGATTTCCAGTCGGGATATTTCTTCTTCCGCGGCGGGCACGCATGGCTTCTTCCTGGCGTTTTTTCATTTGAGCTTCATGTTCGCTAAACCATTTCTGGAATTTTTCCATAGCGGTGGCGTCATCAAACAATCCTAATGTAACTCCACGCAAAAGGTGCTTCAGGTATAACACACCTTTAAACGACAGGATGCGACGAACCGTGTCAGTTGGTTGTGCGCCTTTGCTTAACCAATCAAGCGCCTTTTGGCGATCAAGTTGAATAGTTGCTGGAACTGTTAATGGATTGTAGGTGCCTAACTTTTGGATGAATTTTCCGTCGCGTGGTGCACGGGCATCGGCAATTACGATAAAATAAAAAGGTCTTTTCTTAGACCCATGACGTTGTAGTCTGATCTTTACTGGCATCTTAAATAGAAATTTAAATGCGGTTAAAAAATAATGTTTAATTAAGGACAATCTTTTTTGACTGGCCGGGAGGCAAAATTAATGATTGAACCTTATAATACCAACTCTTTTAAAATATTGAATACGAATTTTTTATGAATGGGTTTTAAAGGCTTTTACCGGTCTGCATACCTGTATATTATTGATCTAAAAAAGGACAAAATCAATCCGTTTTTCCAGAGCTTTATCTTTTTCCCATCAGGCCTCCCAGTTTACCCATTGGCATTTTATTCATGCTTTTCATCATCTCTTTCATTTGCTCAAATTGTTTCATAAAAGCATTCACTTCGCTAATGTCTTTTCCGCTTCCCATAGAGATGCGTTTTCTACGGCTACCATTTATAGAGTCCGGATTTGCCCTTTCATAAGGGGTCATGGAATTGATAATTGCTTCAATGCCTTTAAAAGCATCATCGCTGATATCAATGTCTTTGATAGCTTTGCCCACTCCAGGGATCATTCCCATAAGATCTTTCAGGTTACCCATTTTTTTGATCTGCTCCAGTTGCATTTTAAAATCAGCAAAATCAAACTGGTTTTTCCTGAATTTCTTTTCTAACTGTCGCGCCTGTTCTTCATCAAATTGTTCCTGTGCTTTTTCAACCAGGGAAGTAATATCACCCATACCCAGGATACGTTGCGCCATTCTTTCAGGATAAAATACATCCAGGGTATCCATTTTTTCACCGCTGCTGGTAAATTTAATGGGCTTGTTGACTGTATATTGGATTGAAATAGCAGCACCACCGCGGGTATCACCATCTAATTTTGTTAACACTACACCCGTAAAATCCAGCCTTTCATTAAAAGCCTTGGCTGTATTGACTGCATCCTGGCCGGTCATGCTATCTACAATAAATAATATTTCGTTGGGATTTACGGCATTTTTAATATTAGCGACTTCTGTCATCATCACTTCATCAATGGCTAACCGACCTGCCGTATCTATAATAATGACATTTTTATTCTTAGTTTTTGCTTCTTTTACTGCGTTTTGAACAATAGAAACAGCGTCTTTGCTTTCCAGTTCCAAGTGAACATCCACTCCAATTTGTTCCCCTAAAACACGGAGTTGTTCCATAGCTGCAGGTCTATAAATATCCGCGGCTACCAGCATTGGTGAAAGTCCTTTTTTGGTTTTCAGATAATTTGCCAGTTTGCCACTAAATGTTGTTTTACCACTACCTTGTAAACCTGCAATCAGGATGACCGCAGGATTGCCTTTGGCATTAAAAGGGCTTTCCTGGCCGCCCATGATTTGTGCCAGTTCATCTTTAACGATCTTGGTCATTAACTGTCCCGGACTAACAGCGTTGATCACTTTTTCACCAATCGCCTTTTCCTTAACCCTGTCTGTAAGGTCTTTGGCAATTTTATAATTAACATCCGCATCCACGAGAGCCCGCCTGATCTCCTTTATAGTTGCTGCAATATTTAATTCGGTAATGCGTCCCTGGCCTTTGACATTCTTAAAGGCGGCCTCTAATTTATCCTGTAATGATTCAAACATTGTCGCTGATTTTATCGCTGATTAAATGAATAATTAGATTTCGCTGATTCCCTAAATCCATTTACATAGTATTATGAATCGCTTGAATTGTAAACTTTTTGAACCAAAATTTAATAATAGATCTATTTCGATTTTAAAAACTTTTAAATAATTTATTACTTGTGCATGAATGCCTGGTCATAATCCTGAAATCAACTTAATCTAATAATCCGTAATAAAAAAAGTGAACTAAAAGTTCACTTAATTGAGTTTGCAAAGATAAAGAGTGGAAGTGTAAAAAATAGAGTCAAGTTTTATTGTATATCTGAATGTTTTGAGGTTAAATATTATCCTAAATAGGTTCTTAAAACGTTCGTTCTGTTGGTTGCTCTTAACTTGGTAATGGCCTTATCTTTTATCTGCCTTACTCTTTCGCGAGTTAAATGGAAATGTTCGCCAATATCTTCAAGGCTCATAGGGTGGTCACATCCTATTCCGAAAAAATAACAGATTACTTCTTTTTGTCTTTCAGTCAGGGCAGTCAGGGAACGTTCAATCTCGATTTTCAGGGAAATATTGTGGTCAAGCTCACAATCGGTTCTATCTACATTCGAATTTTCGAGTACATCCAATAAGGTATTATCTTCTCCTTCAGATAAAGGGGTGTCGATACTTACGTGGCGGGAAGAAATATTGGATGATGCGGTTACTTCATCTATATCCATTTCCAAATAAGTGGCTAATTCTTCCGCTGATGGTTCTCTTTCCAATTCCTGTTCAAGGGTTGAATAGGCTTTCTGAATGCGGTTGGTAAGTCCAACTTTATTTAATGGCAAGCGAACAATCCTTGCCTGTTCGGCCAGGGACTGTAAAATACTTTGGCGGATCCACCAAACAGCATAAGAAATAAATTTAAAACCACGTGTTTCATCAAAACGCTGAGCGGCTTTTATCAAACCCAAATTACCTTCATTGATAAGGTCGGGTAGCGATAATCCCTGGTTTTGATATTGTTTAGCAACGGATACAACAAAACGTAGGTTTGCTTTTGTTAAACGATCCAAAGCTTTTTGGTCGCCCAATTTGATTTGCCGGGCCAGGCTAACCTCTTCTTCGGGAGTTATAAGTTCAACTTTTCCGATTTCCTGGAGGTACTTTTCAAGACTTTGAGACTCACGATTCGTTATCGACTTCGTGATCTTCAACTGTCGCATACTCATAGGTAGGGTTTTAGTGGTTAATTTAAAGGGATTAGATTTATAGTTAGTTTTGGTTCAATTGCCCTTAAAATACCATCACAAGTCTGTTCACAATCAGCCATTTCTGACTGAACTGGTTACAATTTAAACTTTCCCCCCAAAAACTCCCAAAAATTGGGTGAGGGTAAATAATAACGTTACCATTGTATTTTTATTTCACGTATTCTTTTTTCCGGGAGTTTAAAAATAAAATTTCAGGGCATAAATTAATTTTTTATAATTGCACAAGTAGAAATGACATTAAATACTAAAATGAGCCAAAAACAAATGTTTGAGTTGGAATTCCCGGTAAGATGTTCGCCATCTATCCTTTATGAATTCCTTGCAACGCCGGCAGGATTACAGGAATGGTTTGCTGACCTGGTGGATGAAAGAGATGATATATTCAGTTTTTCCTGGAACGGTGCTACGGAGCAGGCAAAAGTTATGGAAAAAGAATCTGATAAGTTTATTCGATTTCACTGGTTACATACAGCTAAAGAAGAATTTTTTGAATTTCGGATAGAGAAGTCCGAAGTCACAAACCAAACGATTTTGCTTATCAAGGACTTTGCCGAGAAAAAAGAAATTAAGGATCAAAGTATGCTTTGGGATTACCAGGTGAAAGAACTTTTTCACAGGCTGGGAAGTAACTAACGGAAACAAACCCCCGTTAATAATTTAAAATCTTTTTCAAGCAATCCTTTTACCTCATGCCAGCTATTTAAGGGGTATTGTTTTGCAAGTTTGATAAACCTTTCTTTTTCTGTTTTTATTTTAAATTCAGTTTCAAAGCCAGCATCCATTACCGTGTAATTATTCTTTTCAAAATGATGCATCCATTCATTTTCACCTGACGACACCAGGAAACCTGCATTTTGTAATATTGAATAAGCATTTTGAAGTTGTGAAGCAAGATCAAACTTACACTTGCCAGAAAGATGCAGCGTGAGGCTAAAAAAGTTTCCCCACCAAAACATGGTACGAATTGCAAAAATATCCGGTTTGGTGAAATAACGGGGATAATCAAGTATCAGGTATGGCAGGCCTTCATAATTTTCTCCTTTTGAAATTTTTGCGCTGCTGTTCATCAACTCAAGTGGAAGGTTATACTGTTCATTTTGAATAATTGTATGAAATGATTGTTGAAGATCGGCTAATAACAATCCGGCTTTTTTAATAATACTGTTCTTTGTTAAAATGATGCCGGCATTTACAACCATTTCCATCTCCTGTTCTGAAAGCCTTATTTTTGTTTCATTCATCAAGAATAGAGGTTTCTAATATTTAATATTAATTCCATTAAAGGTATCAAAAGAACAATTCCAGGTGTTTAAGAAATTAGATAAGCTTATAGTGAAGGCTTTTGTAGGGCCCTTTATAGCAACTTTTTTTGTGGTATTACTAGTTTTGGTAATGCAATTCTTCTGGCTTTATATTGATGATTTTGTGGGGAAAGGATTAGGTATTGGGTTGATTTTTGAATTCATCTGGTATCAAAGCGCAGTGCTGGTTCCATTGGCATTACCACTTTCTGTTTTGCTCTCGTCCATCATGACTTTTGGAAATTTGGGTGAGAGTTTTGAATTGGTAGCAATCAAATCAGCAGGTATTTCATTGCTGCGCTTCATGCGTCCATTATTTGTTGTCACCATTCTTATTTGTGGAGTGGCATTTTTATTTTCAAATTATATTATTCCGATTGCTAATTTAAAAAGCCGTACCCTGCTGGCTGATATCGTCTATGCCAAACCTGCGTTCGATTTAAAGGAAGGTGTTTTTTATGATAGGATAAATGGATTTGCTATTAAAATCGGTAAAAAAGAAAACGATAGTGTTATCCGCAACATAATTATTTATGAGCAGGGTGGTAATTTGCAGGACAACTTTATTATTGCTAACAGCGGTGTTATGCGAGTGACCGACAATAAACGGTTTTTGGAATTTAATCTGAAAAATGGCTGGCGTTACCAGGAGAAAGGCCAGTTTGGAACAGTCAAAACAGAATTTATCCGACTGGGCTTTAAGGAATTTACCAAGCAATTTGATCTGAGCTCTTTCCAATTTAACCGCACTGATGATAGCATAAACAGGAGCAATCAGCGTATGCTTAGTATGCGGCAATTAAATATAGCTATAGACAGCCTTGAAAAAATACATTCTAATATTAGTGCCAGTCAGGGTAAGGAGATCTTTTCTTCCATGCAATTTGCCCGGTATTTAGATTCAAGTTGGACGGTATCTTCCTCTGATTTACCGGATAGCGTGAAAACTTTTGATGAAGTTTTACCTGATTCAGCACGGATACAGGTCGGAAACCAGGTGGCTCAGCGAATTGGAATTCCCCGGTCAAATTTATTACTTGCAGTGTCGGAAAGTACTTCCCGGGCCAGGGATATACGTTTGCATAAAATAGAATGGCACCGTAAAATCTCTTTGTCTTTAGCCTGCCTTGTATTATTTATTATAGGTGCACCCTTAGGTTCCATAATACGAAAAGGGGGACTGGGTTCTCCACTCATTTTTGCCATTATATTCTTTATGCTTTTTTATTTTCTAAGCACTTCAGGGGAAAAGTTTGCTAAAGAAGGGGCATTAACACCTTTTACCGGTATGTGGCTTTCAACTTTCGGGTTGGTTCCAATGGGAATTTTTTTAACGTATAAGGCTATGCGTGATTCACAATTATTCAATAAGGAATTTTATTATCGTGTAATTACACGAATTAAAAAAGCCCGGAATAAAAGAAATTCTATGAAAAACCAGGTTAGCTCCGAATAAAAAAGGTTACATTAAGTAGCATCAGAATTAAATGAATGGCCTTGTTTGTAAGTAGCGAAAACGAAAATTATCAATTCCAGAAATGGCTTACAGCTGTTTCAATCATTTTAATGATTGGAAAATTTATTGCCTGGTACCTGACAAATTCAGTAGCGGTTTTGACGGATGCCCTGGAAAGTATTGTAAATGTGATGGCGGCATTTATAGGATTATATAGTTTATATGTGGCAGCAAAACCGCGTGACAGGGATCATCCATATGGACATGGGAAAGCAGAATTTTTATCCGCCGCAATAGAAGGGACATTGATTTTTGCAGCCGGGATCATAATAATCTTTACGGCGATAAAAAATCTTATTGTAGTAGTACCAATTCAACAATTGGATTTGGGAATATTGCTCGTTTCTGCCACTGGAGTGGTTAATTTATTGGTGGGTTATTTTGCTTTTAAAAAAGGACAGCGGAATAACAGCATGGCACTGATAGCCAGTGGTAAACATTTGCTGACTGATAGTTATTCAACCTTTGGCATTATTGCTGGCCTGTTCTTGCTGAAATTTACTGGTTGGCAGTGGGTAGATTCTGGGGTGGCTATCATTTTCGGAGCAATTATTACGTTTACTGGTTACCGTATCACAAGGCGCTCAATAGCCGGTATTATGGATGAAGCCGATATAAGGCTAATAACCCGGATGGTTAACCTGCTGAATGCAAACCGGCAGTCAAACTGGGTTGATATGCATAACCTGAGAATTATAAAATATGGTACCGTGCTGCACCTTGATTGCCATTTAACAGTTCCCTGGTATTTCAATGTTAATGAAGCGCATACGGAAATCGATATATTATCTGCCCTGGTGAGAAAAGAATTTGGCGAAAGCCTGGAATTATTTGTGCATTCAGATGGTTGTTTATATTCGCAATGTACCCTTTGTAAAAAGCCGGATTGTCCGGTACGTCAACACGAATTCAAACTAAGTATAAACTGGGCGCTGGATAATATTCAGCAGAATAAAAAACATACATTAGATAATGAGGAAGTCTGATTAAGATAATTCACAGAAGCAACTGATAAATTCACACAATAAAATTGATCTATAAAAATTATTAAGGAATATTAATTATGAAAACAATTACAGAATGGAAAAAGGAACATGAATTTGACTCATACCTGGGGGAGCATACAATAAGTGTGGATGGAAAGCGGCAAGCAGGCTTTAATCCAAAAGCTTTATTATTGACTGGATTGGCTGCTTGTTCAGGAATTGATGTTGTTGACATTCTTGAAAAAATGCGGGTTACTATTTCAGGATTTACAATCATTACTGAAACTGAGCAAACCGAAGAACACCCAAGGGTATTTAAGGATATACTACTTACTTTCCAGGTGAATACAGCCATGGAAAATGAAGATAAAATTAGAAAAGCCATCGATCTTTCATTGGAAAAATATTGTGGTGTTTCAGCAATGCTGGGTAAAAATTCAAAAATTACTTATAAACTGGAAATAAAATCTTCGTAAATCATGTTGTCAAAAAGATCTCAATATGCTTTGAAAGCATTAGGTTACCTGGCATTTAAATTTGAGCAGGGTCCTATATTGATATCTGAGATTTCAGAAAAAAAGAAAATTCCCTTAAAATTTCTGGAAGGTATATTGTTGGAGTTAAAATTAGCGGGCATCCTGGAAAGTAAAAAAGGGAAAGGAGGCGGTTATTACCTGGCAAAGCATCCTGGAAAAGTAAAAGTTGCTACAGTAATTCGTCTGGTAAATGGCCCCATTGCTATGTTACCTTGCGTGAGCCTGTATTTTTATCAACGCTGCGAAAACTGTAATGAAAAGAAATGTGCCTTGCATGATATGATGATTGAAGTGCGGGATGCTACGCTGAACATCGTAGAAAAACGAACGTTAATTGACCTTATGGAAAGTTAATTTTTTTTGTTTTATTAGTCTATGTTCTTGGTAGGGTAATCAAACTATCCTATTTTCGTTTTCTAAAACTTAAAACTATGTCATTACGTTTAGGCGACACTGCTCCCAATTTTAAGGCTAATACAACTGTGGGTGAAATTGATTTATATGAGTACCTCAGCGACTCCTGGGGTATACTTTTTTCACATCCTGCCGATTATACACCTGTATGTACCACTGAACTTGGAAAAACTGCATTATTAGATAGTGAGTTCAAAAAAAGAAACGTCAAAGTATTAGCAGTAAGTGTTGATCCATTAGATTCACATCATGGCTGGATCAGTGATATCAATGAAACACAACATTGTGAAGTAGACTTTCCTATTATAGCTGATGATGAAAAAAGGGTAGCTGACCTGTACGACATGATTCATCCAAATGCTTCTGAAACAACAACCGTACGAAGTTTATTTGTTATCAGTCCTGATAAAAAAATTAAACTAATGATCACTTACCCGGCATCCACCGGAAGAAATTTTGTTGAAGTACTTAGGGTTGTTGATTCATTGCAACTTACGGCAAAGCATAGCGTATCAACACCAGCTGACTGGAAACAAGGTGAGGATGTGATTGTTGTTCCGGCTATTTCAACCGAAGATGCCATTAAAAAATTTCCAAAAGGCGTTAATATAGTTAAGCCTTATTTGCGTTATACTCCACAGCCACAAGACTGATTTTAAATATCCAATATCATGATGAATCAGGCATGGATCAGTGAGGTTGAACAAAGTACACTGGAAGATGGACTTTTCAAGGCTGGGAATTTATTCCCGGGCAAAGTTTTTTTTTCAACTTCCCTGGGCCAGGAAGACCAGGTAATTATACATGCTATTGCCAAAGTCAAGGCTTTTGTAAATATTTTTACTTTAGATACCGGCAGGTTATTCAATGAAACTTATAACCTGCTGGAAAAAACGATTGCCCGCTACAAACAACCTGTTCGCATTTATTATCCTGATGCTGCCAACATAGAGCAGTATGTAAATCAGAAAGGGATTAATGCATTTTATGAATCGGTTGCCAACAGAAAAGAATGCTGTCATATTAGAAAGGTGGAACCGCTGAACAGGGCCTTGCAAGGAGCAAAGATCTGGATTACCGGTTTGCGTGCCGATCAATCCATTACAAGAGAAGAAATGAAAATGATTGAATGGGATGAACAAAGAAACTTGTACAAATTCAACCCACTTATTAATTGGTCACTGGATGATGTGCGAGATTATTTAAAAATCAATGATGTTCCATACAATCTATTGCATGAAAAAGGATTTATAAGCATCGGTTGTGCACCTTGCACCAGGGCATTAGAGCCGGGTGAGGATATCCGGGCCGGCCGTTGGTGGTGGGAGGATGCCAATAAAAAAGAATGTGGTTTGCATATTTTGGAAACCAATATTCAACAAGCATAATAAAAGTATATGAGCAGTTACAGGTTAGATTATTTAGATCATTTAGAGTCAGAAGCTATTCACATATTTCGTGAAGTGGCTGGCCAGTTTGAAAAACCTGCCCTATTATTTTCAGGGGGTAAAGATTCAATTACTTTGGTTCACCTGGCATTGAAAGCTTTCAGACCCGGAAAATTTCCATTTCCTTTAGTTCATATTGATACAGGCCATAATTTTCCGGAAGCTTTAGATTTCAGGGATAAACTGGTTACTGAGATCGGTGAAAAATTAATTGTTAGAAAAGTAGAAGATACCATTCGTTCAAAAAACCTGACAGAACAAAAAGGAAAATTTGCCAGCCGCAATGCACTTCAAACGTACACATTACTGGATGTTATTGAAGAATTTGGTTTTGATGCATGTATAGGTGGTGCCCGGCGAGATGAAGAAAAAGCCAGGGCAAAGGAAAGAATATTTTCTGTTCGGGATGAATTTGGACAATGGAATCCAAAATTGCAAAGACCTGAATTATGGAATACTTATAATGGTAAAATTCATAAAGGAGAAAATGTTCGTGCATTCCCTATCAGTAACTGGACCGAGTTGGATATCTGGAATTACATCAAACGGAAAAATATTGAACTTCCATCTATTTACTTTTCACATGAAAGAAAAGTTTTAGAACATGAAGGGCAATTGGTTGCTGTTTCAGAATTTATAAACCTGGAACCAACAGATATTGTCACTTCCAAAAAAGTGCGTTACAGAACGGTGGGAGATATGACCTGTACCGCAGCAGTTGAATCTACTGCCAGCAATATTGATGATATCATTACAGAGATTATCGCGACCAAAACAAGTGAACGGGGAGAAACCAGAATCGATGATAAAGTGAGTGAAGCAGCTATGGAAGACCGCAAAAAAAATGGTTACTTCTAATTAAAGGAAATATTTTTTTTGACTTATTAGTCTATCAATTAAGTAGAGAATTCAAAATAAAACTATGGATATTTTAAGATTTATTACAGCTGGAAGTGTCGATGATGGAAAGAGTACATTGATCGGCAGATTGCTGTTTGATAGTAAATCCATTCTGATTGATCAGTTAGCTGCGATTGAAAAGCAAACTCGTAACAGGCAGGATGGAGAAATCGATCTTGCTTTGCTTACAGATGGTTTAAGAGCAGAAAGAGAACAGGGAATAACCATCGATGTGGCCTATAAATATTTTTCAACGCCAAAAAGAAAATTCATCATCGCAGATGCTCCGGGGCATATTCAATATACAAGAAACATGGTCACGGGTGCATCAAATGCGGACCTCGCTATTATTTTGGTGGATGCCAGAAACGGAGTTGTTGAACAAACCCGCCGTCATTCAATCATTGCTTCTCTTTTGAATATACCGCATATCGTTATTGCTGTAAATAAAATGGACCTGGTAGGATACTCGCAGGATGTTTATAATAATATCCTGATTGATTATGCTGAAGTTGCTAAATCATTAGGATTGAAAGATGTGATCTACATTCCGATCAGTGCTATTAACGGCGACAATATTGTTGATACGTCGACTAATTTTCCATGGTATGAGGGAGAATCGCTATTGCATATTTTAGAAAATATTGAAGTGTACAACGATATTAATTTAGATGACCCACGTTTCCCGGTACAGTATGTTATCCGTCCGCAAAGAGAGGACCTGCATGATTATCGTGGTTATGCCGGCAAGATAGCAAGTGGTATATATAAAACCGGAGATAAAGTGGTCATTCTTCCCTCCGAAATTACTTCCACGATTTCTGCAATAGAAGTTAGTGGTCAGGAAGTGCAGGAAGCATTTGCCCCCCAAAGTGCCATTTTGCATTTGGCTGATGATGTGGATATCAGCAGGGGCGATGTGATTGTGAATCAAAATAATCTTCCCCAACTATCAAATGAGCTCGAAGTATTTATATGCTGGATGGACCATAAGCCATTACAGGCAGGTAACAAATACTTTTTCCAGGTTAACAGCCGGGTGGTCCGTTGTGTAGTAAAGGAGATAAAGTATAAACTGGATGTTAATACGTTACAAAAACTGGATGCCCCGGATAAAGCCGGTTTGAATGATATTGTAAATGCCACCATTAAAACGGCCTCACCAATACCCTTTGACTCTTATAAAAAATTGAGAACGAATGGTGGTGCTATTTTAATTGACGAAACCAGTTTATTAACAGCAGGAGCCTGCATGATCCAGGATGCGATTACAGATTAATAATTTTAGAATAAGCAATTCATGTACAATCAAAAAAATATTATTTCTACACCATTTGGTTCATTTATTAAAGCCGGGAAAGTTGTTATAGCTGGTGCAGGTCCTGGTGACCCTGATCTTATTACGGTTAAGGCTGCACGTTATCTTCAACAGGCCGATGTTGTATTAACGGACAGATTGGTGAGTGGAGAAATATTGGATCAATATGTTCGGCCCGATGCTGAATTAATTTATGTGGGAAAGGAATGCCGGAAAAAGAATTCTACACCACAAAAAAGCATCAATGAGTTACTGGTGCATTATGCATTGATGGGCAAATTGGTTGTGCGATTAAAAGGCGGTGATGTATCTGTTTTTGCCAATATACTGGATGAATTAACCGTGCTTTCAGCTAATGGCATTCCCTATGAAATTATCCCTGGCATAACAGCCGCAACGGGTGCTGCTGCTTATGCCGGCATTCCATTGACGGCACGGGGATATTCAACAGGTGTGCGATTTATAACCGCATATAAGTCTGATGTGGTGGAACCAGGTTATTGGAATGAGTTGGCCAATTCATCAGACACCATTGTGCTCTACATGTCATCCGAAACAATGGATGATGTAGTTGAAAATTTAATGGAAAATAATATTGAAGGAGATAAGTTATTAGCGGTTATAGAACAGGCCACTACACCATATCAACATGTATACATAAGCAGTTTCCAGGAGTATGATAAGAAGCTGAAAGGCCGGCAATTTATTTCTCCATCATTGGTCATTATAGGTAAAGTTGTTGCTCTTTATGAAAAATTTAATTGGATTAAAAACAGTGAACTCCCTAAAAGTTATTTCAATCCTGTAAATATCCAGTACTCCCAAAATTATCAATCCGTAAATTTTATTGAGCATGTTAGCCGGGCATAAATTAAATACGATACTAGATATAGTCAAAACTTTTTCAAAAGAAGAATTAGCGTGGATTAACGGTTACCTGTCTGGCATTCTTGCGGGGGAAAATTCACAGGAAGTTTTAGATCAGTCACCCACTCAGAAAAAAAAGATCACCATTGCATTTGGAACGGAGACCGGTAATTCAAAAAGTGTAGCAACTGGGTTTGCTGCGAAAGCAAAAAGCAAAGGAATTATTCCAAAACTGGTTAGCCTTGATCAATACAGGTTAAATGATCTGCAAAAAGAAGAAAATTTTTTAGCTATAATTAGTACACATGGTGATGGTGAGCCACCTGAGGCTGCAAAGAAGTTTTATGAGCATATTCATTTAAATGGGTTTACCATACCGAAAATGAAATACGGCATTTTGGCTTTAGGTGATTCAGCCTATCCATTATTCTGTAAAGCAGGCGAAGATGTAGATCAGCAATTTCAAAAGCTTGGAGCCAAAAGAATTGTTCCATTGCAAAAATGTGATGTTGATTATGAAGAGCAGGCGCAAAACTGGTTTGATCAATTTTTGCAATCATTCGATGATATAGCACCTGCTTTTGTACAGCAATCAGGGACCATTAAACCATCAATCGGTAAAAAAACCTATGATGGTGTATTATTGTCAAAGACCCTTTTAAATGGTCGAGGATCATCTAAACAAACATTACATTTTGAAATAACCGCCGATGAATTGGATTACCAGCCTGGCGATGCTATAGGAATCGTTCCTGAAAACAGTGAAAAAACTGTTGATGAAATTATTTCATTGGTTAAAACAGATGCTCAACAAACTTTGGTTTTTAAAAATGAAACCTGCACTATTTATGAACTGTTAAGAAGCAGGTTAAATATCTCGTCTTTACCGGGAAGGATTATAAAACAATATGCGGAAATTATTAATCAGCCAGTTAATGAATTACGGATATCGTTATTGGATTTATTGAAAGCATATCCTATGCCGCAACCGCAAAAATTTATTGAGCTCATACAAATACTGGAACCAATTGTACCAAGGCTGTATTCCATTTCATCATCACCAGCAGCACATGAAGGGGAGGTGCATATCACTTTAGCAAGAGATCAATTTAATTACAGGGAAGAGCAACGTTCTGGATTATGTTCTGATTATTTATCCCGTTTACCTGTTGACAAGGATTTAAATTTTTACATACATAAAAACAAGCAGTTCCGTTTACCTGCAGAAGATAAGGATATCATCATGATCGGACCAGGAACTGGTGTTGCGCCTTTCAGATCATTTATAGCAGAAAGAGAAGCAACAGGTTCTAGTGGGCGTAACTGGTTATTTTTTGGTGACCAGCATTTTACCACTGATTTTCTATACCAGACTGAATGGCAAAACTGGTTTAGTACAGGTGTATTAACCGATATCAGCCTTGCATTTAGCCGGGATCAGGAAGAGAAGATATATGTTCAGCATAAAATAATGGAAATTGCAGCAACATTTTTTGAATGGATAGAAAATGGCGCATTTCTCTATGTATGCGGTGCAAAGCAACCCATGAGCATAGACGTTGAGCAGACGATTTTAAAAGTAATTGCTGAACAAGGTCAATTATCTGTTGCTGATGCTGACAAATACCTTGATAATTTAAAAGCGACAGGGCGATACAATAAGGATGTCTATTAAGAATTAAAAAGTTTCCTGGGAAAAATGCCAGGGCAAAAAAAAGGAGTATGAGTGATTCACAAAATTTATCCTCGGTTGAAAAAATAAAAACCAGTAGTCATGGCTTGCGTGGCACATTAAAAGAAAGTCTGCAGGATGAAATTACGGGTGCTGTGCGTGAAGACGATCATGCCCTGGTAAAATTTCATGGCATGTATGAACAGGATGATCGTGACATGCGTAATGAACGGGCTGCTGCTAAGTTGGATAAATTATACTCTTTCATGGTTCGCTTGCGTATTCCGGGAGGTGCTATTACACCACAGCAATGGATAGCCGCAAATCATATTGCGGGAGATTATTCAACCGGTGCCATTAAGATCACTACCCGTCAAACCATTCAGTTGCATGGAATTCTTAAAAGACACATTAAGCCTACTTTGCAGGATTTTAATAAAGTAAATCTTGATTCCATTGCTGCTTGCGGCGATGTTAACAGGAATGTTGCATGCAGCAGCAATCCCAATACTTCACCTTTGCATCAAAAGGTGCATGCTTATGCAGATAGAATAAGCCTGGTGCTATTGCCTAAAACAAGAGCCTACCAGGAGATTTGGTTGGATGAAGAAAAAATATCTGAACCCGATGCGGAAAATGATCCTTTATACCAGGACAGGTATCTGCCACGCAAATTTAAGATCGGTATTGCTATACCTCCGGATAATGATGTGGATGTACTTACCAATGATTTAGGTTTGATCGCCATTATTGAAAATGAAAAATTACTTGGATTTAATATTGCGGTTGGTGGTGGTTTATCCACCACACATGGAAATCCAAATACTTATGCAAGATTGGCCACCGTGATTGGTTTTGTTGCAGGCGAAGAAAAGGTCTTAAAAGCAGTGTATGAAATTTTAACGGTGCAACGTGATTTTGGTAATCGAAGTGATCGTAAACTGGCGAGACTGAAATATACATTTGACAGGATGGGCGAAGATGCTTTCAAAAAAGAACTTGAAAGTCGTTGCAGTTTCCAGCTTGAAACAGCAAAGCCATTTGAATTTATTGATCGCAAAGATAAATATGGCTGGCAGCAGGATCATACAGGTAGATGGCATTACACTTTGTTTATTGAAAATGGAAGAGTACTGGATAGTGAAGAACTTGCTTTAAAAACAGCCTTGTTTCAAATTGCCGAAACGGGTAAGGCCGGTTTCAGATTTACCAGTAACCAGAATTTAATATTGAGTGATATTGATCCGAAGGATAAACAGATCATTGAAGATTTACTGGATAAATTTAACCTCAATGATCATACGAAAAATGCATCGGCTATCCGGAAAAATGCTATTGCATGTGTGGCATTCCCAACATGTCCGTTGGCATTGGCCGAAGCACAACGTTACCTGCCTGCATTGATTTCAAAGATTGAACCACTATTAGCAAAATACCAGTTGAGTGAACAGGATATTGTGCTCCGGATGACCGGTTGCCCAAATGGCTGTGCAAGGTCTTATGCCGCTGAGATTGGGTTGGTTGGTACGGCTTATGGTCATTATAACTTACATATAGGAGGTGACAGGCAAGGATTTAGGCTCGGGGATAAATACAGGGAAAATCTGGACGAAGAAAAAATATTAGAAGAACTGGATAATTTATTCGCTCAATATAAATCTGGTCGATATGAAAATGAAACTTTTGGTGATTTTTCAAAACGAGTGATTTTGAATTCTTAATTAACCTTTTTAATGGCCATCGAAACAACATTTATTACCTCTGGTAAATCCGAAAAAGTACCATCGGGCAATACCAATCATTTATTTCCTGTTTTTTTAAAACTGGAAGAAATGAATGTATTGTTGGTTGGTGCGGGTAATGTTGGATTGGAAAAATTGAATGCCATCATCAGCAATGCACCTGCAACCCATGTACTGGTAGTAGCTGAATCTATTTCACACGAAGTTGAATTGTTAGCAGCCAATTATCCAAATATTAAATTGATACAAAAAACTTTTGATGCAGATGATTTGGATGGTATGCAAGTAATAATAATAGCTGTTAATGATAAAATTTCAAGTGCTGTTATCAGGGATGAAGCAAAGAAGAAGAATATATTGGTTAATGCAGCCGACATGCCTGATATCTGTGACTTTTACCTGGGATCTGTTGTACAAAAAGGAAATGTAAAAATTGCCATTTCCACCAATGGAAAATCTCCCACCACTGCGAAAAGGTTAAG
>JACCYQ010000131.1 GCA_013696395.1 Chitinophagaceae bacterium | reverse complement strand
AAGAAAAAGGCACACAGAAGATGTCTCGCGGTCAACATAGTGAATGTCACTTGTTTTGTCCCTTTGTTGAGGTATCAATGTGCCTTGATATCCTTACTAATTTAAATTATTAGCAAGATATGAGTCTCCTGAAAGGGACCTCGCGGTTCATTCAAACATGTTTTTCCAATCCAGCACATTATCATAATGAATTACCTGGCGAATCCTTTGTATTTTTTTGAAATAGTACAAATAAGAATCCCCTTTTTATCTACAACTGTTTCTATTGCCATAAGCTAATTGAGAAATCCCGCGAGTCCTCCCCGCAGCACGGAGGCTATGCTGAGAGACTCGCGGGGGAAGCAGACAAAAAAATACATTTATTGAAAAGAACCTGGATTAAAAAAATTCTTTAATTCGAACAGAAAATTCATTATAAATCTGAACACCTCATGACCTCATTATTGTAATCCAGTGAAATTCTATTGTTTTCAATAAAACCACCAGGAGCCTCTGAATTTTTTTGAACAAATTTTATTTAAGCAAATTTTACCAGGCATAAAAAAAGGGTTGAAATACAACCCCTTTTTAATTTAAGTATTCATAGTTTAATAGCCGCTGTTTTGTTGCCCCCTGATATTTTCATTGGCATCAAGTTCTGATTGCGGTATCGGGTATACCCTGCGGAAATTATCCACTTCAATAGGTAATATAATCAATGGATGCTGGGATACTGTATGATTTGTAATGGGAAGATTCAACCGCATTAAATCCCAATACCTGTCACCTTCAAAAGCCAGCTCCTTTCTTCTTTCACCAATAATATCATTAATCAATTGGGTTCCTGATGAATTATAACCTGCAAATCCAGGTTCCCTGCTTTGTGCTACCTGATTCAGTCTCATCCTGGCATCATCCTCCGTTCCCAACCTGGCATAAGCCTCTGCTAAAATCAGTAATACATCTGCATAACGCAACACTTTTGTATCATCTTTATCAGCAGGATTTGTAGTGTTAGGATATTTTGTAACCAGGTAAACAGTTTCTCCCGGTAAAGCGGTTGTACTAACTTCAATTACATCCAGCCTGATATCACCTGCCCTGTATTGATCATACAATTCATTGGTTACCCAAGCATCACCATAACCAGCCAGGTCATAAAAGTTGGATAATGAATTTGAACTGAGATTTGCAGCGGCATCGCTGGACACTTCAAAAAGTGTTTCAATTCTATCGGTCCTGTTAGCAGGATTATTCCAATAACCCACATAACCCGTACTGCTAACCATTGAAAAGCCACTGTTAGTAACTACATCCAAAGCTGCATTTTTGGCTTCTTCCCAATTTCCCATATGTAAATAAACTTTTGCCAGTAATGCTTTGGCTGCATATTTAGTCATGTATGCTGAAGTCAATACCCGACTGGAACCACTGGCGGAAATCGGTATGCTTTCACCCTGGTTGAAGGTCATCCGCGTATAAGCTTCATTTAAATCACTGATGATCTGCGCATACACCTCACTGATAGTATTACGTGCCGGCCTGGAAGTTTGTTCAAAACTGGTAACAATAGGAACGCCCAATCCATTGGGATCAACCGTATAGGGTTTTGCAAAATTGCGGACCAGCTCAAAATGCATTAACGCCCTCACCGCATAGGCTTCACCTTTTAATTGATCAATTACCGGGGTGGGATCCAGCCCTGCATTGATCACGGTATTTGCATCTTTTATCGCGGCGTAAGCACTGTTCCAAACTCCCAATGCATCACCATTGGCAACTGTCTGGTTATAATCCCGGAATTCCAGGTACCTGCCGGAATTATTTGATTTCAAATAAATATTATCCGCAGCCAGGTCTCCCTTCACCGGTAATGTTCTGCCATACAGGTTCACACTTCTTAATGAAGCATACATCCCATTCAGCATTACATTTAAATCAGCATCAGATTTGATTGCCCCATCAACCGGTAAGGCATCATAAGGCGTCAGATCAAAAAAGTCTTTTTTACAGGAAGACATTACGGTGAATAATGCCACCAGGTAAATCCATATTTTATTTCGGTATATCATGTTTTTAAGTTTATCGTTTTAGAAACCTATATTCAACCCGGCAGAAAATGTTTTAAGATAATATGCATTCGCATTGGACAGGCCATTAATACCCTGTTCCGGATCCATCGTTAAATCATCATCAAAAGATTTGGTAAATATATTTGTGCCCCTTACATAAAAACGCAGGGAACTTAACCGCAATTTACCAGCGAGATTTTCCGCCATATTATACCCTAAAGTCAGGTTCCTGAGTTTTATGAAATCACCTTTATGCAGGAATCGTGAAGAAAAATCGCTGGAGTTATTGGGTGACTGGATCACGTATTTCGGAACATCCGTGATATCACCTGGTTTCTGCCACCTGCTTAAATTGGATGCATATTTATTCGACAGCGGGTAAACTCCATCTGCATTATAATATATCCATGAGTCTGAAACAAGGTTGCCGTAATTATATACAAAATCTGACTGGAGATCAAATCCCATAAAAGTGAATGTACTGGTTAAACCGCCCCAATATTTTGGCGAAGCACTCCCTATCAACTGTCTTTGTGCAGCACTATAGGTACTGGTTTTAGCGCCATGTGTTCCATCAACCCACCACTGCGGGTTTCCATTTTCAGGATCAACCCCGGCCCACTCCCTCACATAAAATGTGCGGTAATCGTAACCTTCTCTCAAAATAAATCCACCACCGATAATATCTTTTCCGTCGGGTAATTTTAAAACTTTGTTTTGATTCCGGGTGATGTTAAAATTCAAATCCCAGCTAAAATCTTTCGTTCGTATAGGTGTACCCGTTAGCTGAAGTTCTATCCCTTTATTTTCCAACGAGCCGATATTATCTGTAAAGGAAGTAAAGCCCGTGGTGCGTGATAATGGATTAGCAAATAATAAACTGGAAGACACTCTTCTGTAAACATCCACCACAATACCCAGGCGGTTATCTAAAAAAATGGCGTCGAGACCGATATCAGCCTGTTTGGTACTTTCCCAGGTAAGGTTCGCATTACCTACACTGCTGAAGGTGCCACCTGGTTGTCCGCCATAACTTACACCATAACCGATACCTGTGCGCCATGCATAATTACCAATTTCAGCATTCCCGATCAAGCCATAAGAACCACGTAGTTTCAATGCATTGATCAAAGAACTATTGCTCAAAAAACCTTCGCGATCTATATTCCAGGCGGCGCCTACCGACCAGAAATTTCCATACCTGTTATTCTCACTGAACCTGGATGAACCGTCCCGGCGAAAACTTCCGCTCAGGATATATTTATCATCAAACTGGAAACTCAAAGATGAATACAGGCCTGCAAGACTATAGTCAGAAGCATAAGAATCAGCCTGTATTGGTGTTGCGGCATTCGTTGTTAAGAACAGTTGATTGGTTGGTGGAAAGCCCTGTGCCACAGCGGTGATCCCATAGGTCTTTGATTTTTGCGCCTCATACCCCAGCTTGGCATCCATTGATAATCTATCCACGCCGGGAATGGTTGCCCTGTAATCTAACTGGTTAGTGGCTATCCAATTAAAATAGCGTGCGTATAATGGAAATCCTATTCCGGAATATGAAACGCCATCTCCATGAAACTGGTTCCAGAAACCATATTCCTCCAGGTTATTATAATCGATTCCAAAACGGGAGGTGTATTTCAAATTTTTAAGGATGGCATATTCAGCACCCACGCTGCTTTGAATAAGCGTGGTCCTCAATTCAGCAATATCATTTTCCGCTATATACAAGGGATTATAATTACCGGAATAACCCAAATTGCCGCTGGTTGAAATATTATAACTGCCATCCGGATTAAAAGGATTCTGCGTGGGCAACAAAAAAACGGCTGCACTAACCGGGTTAGAAAATGCACCCCCGTTATTTGGCGTATGTTGTATACCGTTAGACCCACTGGCGATCACATTAAAGTTAAGCTTATCACTTGCGATATGTTTGTAATTAGCCCTGAAAGTATAACGGGTATAATCAGACGCAATAACAACGCCTTCCTGTTTAAAATATCCCCCGGAAACATAAAACTGGTTCCTGGCATCGCCACCACTGGCTGACAAATTATATTGCTGCTGGCTGCCGGTACGGGTAACCAAATCGAGCCAGTCCGTATTCACGCCATTTCCTTTCCCATATGCATTGGCTACTGATTCAGCCTGCGCCGCTGAAAATCCTGCGTTCACCAGGCCTTCTTCAAAAAGCATGGACCATTCATCAGCATTTAAATAACGGGAATTTTCAGGCAGATCTGCAATGGTATTAGTTCCTATTTCAACATCAGCCCTGAATTTTGTTTTACCGGAGCGTCCTTTTTTGGTGGTGATTATAATTACACCATTAGCACCCCTTGATCCATAAATTGAAGTGGCTTGTGCATCTTTTAAAACATTCACACTCTCAATATCATTGGGATTAACGCCGGCTAATGCATTTGCCGTAGTTGTATTATTAGAAAGGTCGCCGGAATTAATGATAATACCATCAATGACAAATAAAGGATCTGCGCCGGCACTGACCGAACCTATTCCCCTTATTCTTATAGACTGATTGGAACCGGGTTGCCCTGAAACCATAGGAGCCTGTAATCCCGGAACTTTACCGGCAAGCATCTGGTCCACCGATGTAAAGGGCCGGTTCTCTAATTCAACGGCTCTTACCGTACTGATAGAAGAAGTAAGTTTGGACCTTATCTGCGAGCCATATCCCGTAACCACCACTTCGTTCAGCGAGGTGGCTTCCGCAATTTCCATTTTTACATTCACGATCCCGGATTCAGGGATAGGAACTATTTGCGGAACGTATCCTATAAAAGTTATTTCCAGGTTATTGGCTGTTGATGGAACCATTAAAATAAATGAACCCCTGGAATCTGTGACGGTTGATGCATTGGCTCCAACTATTTTTACAGTTGCAGCGGCAATGGGTTCGTCGTTTCGATCAACAATAACACCGGTTACTGTTCGATCCTGCGCCAGGATTTGCGTAATAAACACAAAAACCCCCAGCCCTAAAAGCAATAGTTTATTCATTTTCAGTTTTTTAAAGTGGCGATTAAAAAATTACATGCTGAGGAATTTCAACAGGAAATACGTCGGAAAAATGATGAAGATGTTTTTTCATTTGCAGTATTTATGCATAAAGACATTGCAATTGATGACCACCCATCGCGATAATGAATATTTGCACCTGAACAATGAAAAAAAGTACCTGAAAAATGAATAAAAGCATTTATACAAAGCAGCACATGGCTGCAATTATTATTTCAACGTGGAATTTTGAATGGTGAAGAATGATATTTGGATGCTCAAAAACGTATCAATTGATTCTTATTACCAATAAAGAATTGGTGTTTGATGAAAGCGGGCATCCATTACCGGTAACGTGTACCAAAGAGACAACATGGTATATGGAGAGCATTTAAAATAATGGCGACTGGAATAAAAAATGATTACATGGCCAGTTTGGTTTTCCGGTTTAATGGCACAGAAACCTCCAACCGGGTACCTTTACCAGGCTCTGATGTAATGATCACTTCACCATCATAAAACTTAACCCGGTTATCAATATTTCTGAGCCCGATTCCTTTTGATCTTTTATGGGGCAAAAAACCAATGCCGTTATCTGATACGGCCATGAACGCCTGACCGTTTTCCGTTTTTAGAGTAATGGTAACATCACTGGCGGCGGCATGTTTTAAAATATTATTTACCTGTTCCTGTATAACCCGGTAAAGCATCAGTTTCATGTTATCATGTAAAAGGTGTTCCTGGAAATCAGTTGATACCAGTGAAGTGGTGATGGGTGTAATAGCCTGGATTTCTTCTGCAAGTTCTTTGATCACCTCTATCAAAGAAGTGTCTAATGAAGGTGCCACCATTTTCTTTGATAATCGCCTGATCTCTAAAATGGCGAGATTTACATTTTCATAACTTTTGGAAATGGCTTCATGAATCCTGGCTTCATTACCACTACGGGCTATTTCCAAATAAAGTTTAGTAGAGAAAAGTATCTGGTTAATATTATCATGAAGTTCCTTACCCAGTTCCTCTCTTTCATTTTCCTGGACCTGCAGGGTAGTTTCACTGATCAGTTCCTGCTCCATGCCGCGGTGCCGCACCAATTGTGCTTCCGCATTTAATTTGTCGGTAATATCATTGGCCAGTATTAACCTGGCAGGCTGGTCACTGTAAGTAATATTCGCGGAGTTAATTTCCAGCATTACTACAGAACCATCGCTTTTTTTGTGGCGCCATATACCCCGGTAAGTGGTATTGAAATTTTCACTCTTTATATATTCCTTATATTTTTCAATATCCTCTGCCGGGCGAAGGTCCATTGAATTCAATGTCAGGAATTCATTAAGCGTATACCCAAAATGATCGATGGCCGCGTTGTTAACGTTCAATACATCCAGGGTGTCTTTGGAAATAATCCACATGGGCATTGGATTACTTTCAAATAAAATTTTGTAATTCTCCACCCTGGTTCGCAGTTCTTTTTCTGCATGCTGAACCTGCTTTGACATGCCATTGAATGCATTGGCCAGTTTACCCAATT
>JACCYQ010000108.1 GCA_013696395.1 Chitinophagaceae bacterium | reverse complement strand
AAATGCCCACAATGAATGGTTTTGACATGCTGGAACATTTTAATGAAATTCCATTCTCTGTTATATTCACCACCAGCTATGATCAATATGCCATAAAAGCAATACGCTTCAGTGCATTGGATTATTTGTTGAAACCGATAGACCCCAAAGAGCTGATAGCCGCCGTACGAAAAGTGCAATCTCAAAAAAATTTACCCTACGCAGAACAATTCCAGATGTTGATGAACCAGGTAAAACATAATGAAACAGGTTTCCATAAAATAGCAGTGCCTACTGCAGAAGGTTTCGAATTAATTCCCGCCGATCAATTAATCCGATGCGAAGCCAATGATAACTATACGCATCTTTTCTTAAAAAATAAAACGAAAATCACAGCTTGCCGAACTTTAAAAGACGTGGAAATGCAAGTACAGGATTTTTCGTTTTTTTTGCGTGTACACCATTCATTTATTGTTAACCTAAATGAAGTTACCAAATATGTACGCGGTGAAGGAGGTTATCTAATTATGAGTGATGGCTCTACCGTAAATGTATCCCGCAGCCGCAAAGAATCATTGATGAAATGGTTTTAATAATTAGCGTTTCTTATTTTACTAAAATATCTCCTTCTTTTCTTCATTTCATCCATCAGGGTTCCCCTTTCACTTTTTCATATTGCCAATTACCGGCATTAGCTGTTAGTTACTCATTGTAGCTGTTTCCCGGCAGCAGGTTGCGATAGCTTTGGAATTATAAAGAAAACCTTTTCAATAACCTGCCGGGTACGGCACTAAACTTTAAACAATGAAAAAGCGATTATTAATCAAATTAATTGCCTGGTTGGCACCCATTCCTTTAGTAAGCAATGTATTCGCACAAGATTTAACCTACCAGCAATTGTCTCCCATTACAATTACATCCACTACACCAATTGAAAGTGTAAATGCTAAAGTAAACAAGGCCTTTGGTGAATATTTCAAAAATGTAACAGATCTGAAATGGAATGACTTGAATAAAAAATATTTGGTGGAATTTATACAAAATGACCAGCAAAACAGGGCTTTATTCGCTAAAAACGGAGAGCTTATTTACCATATCAGTTATGGAAAAGAAAAACACCTTCCTTCGAATGTAAGAACAATAATTAAGCGTGAATATTATGATTATAATATTATCCGGGCGCTAAAAGTGAACCAGGAAAAAAGAAATATATGGGTCGTACTCCTGGAGGATACTAACAATTATATTTATGTAAGAATGGAAAATATGGAACTGGAAGAAACGCAACGCATCCAAAAAGCAAATAAATAAAAACACAATCATCCAAAAAAAAATACCGTTGCATCATACAACGGTATTTTTTTATTTATTATGAACGAAATATTTATTTTAGATCTTCAGCTTTTAAACCTGAATTTACTTTTACTTCCGTGAAATTAACTTCCTGCTGTAACTGTCCCATATCAACCATAATCTTTGTCGGTATTTGCACACCATTATATGTTTTATAATCATTAAAATAAGTCTGAACCATTATTTTACCCATAGGTCCTGCATCCTGTTCAGAGGCTGATTTAATCATCAAACCTGAATTCTTATCATAGTAATTGGTAACAGATCGACCCTCCGGTGTAGTAACCTGCATTACATAAGCTTCTTTACCATTTACTGGTTCAATGCCTGTTACATTGAATTTGTAATCTTTTTGAGACAGATAATATTTATCGCCAAAAAAAGCGGCTTTTTCCATTAATTCTTCCATCTTTTTTTCATCTACAGGAACATCAGCACCTTGCTGCATCACTGAAACCTTTCCGTTATTAATCACCTCTTTCTGAATAACCATGCCTCCCATGCTCACTGTCAATGTATATGCTGAGGGAAATACATGCTTCTGTTCCAGATCAATATTCTGGCCCATAATGGATAACGCACCTTTCAAGGTAATATCTTTTACAGCTGCTATAGCCGCTTCACCTCCCGCTGCCTCAACAGCTTTTGCCAATATAGTTTCAGCCGTAACATTTGCTGATACTTGCTGTACAACAGGCGCACTGGTTTCATTTCCATAAATGTCAAAATATTTTACCTGTCCATATTTTTCCAATCCATTAGCTATTTCTTTTACATTACCTACTACAACAATATACATCTGACCAGGTAAGACAAATTTACCGGCCATTTGCTTTACGGTTGCAGGAGTAACGCTCGACAAATTTTTCAGATAATCCTGGTAATAATTCTGTGGTAATTTATTGCGTGCAATATTCAATGCGAAATTGGCAATGGTAGCAGGATTCTCCAATGAACGGGCAAAACTACCTGACAAATAATTTTTCATTCTCGACACCTCATCAATGGGAATTTCTTCCTTTCTGATGCGATTAAATTCACTCAGGAATTGACCAATAGCGCTGTCCGTTTTCTCATTACGAACGGAAGCATTGGCGGTAAAACTTCCTACCAGCCGATTAGGAGAAAGTGATGAATATGCACCATAGGTAAACCCATGTTTTTCTCTAAGGTTGGCGAACAGTCTTCCTGAAAAACCACCTCCCAGAATATTATTCATTACAGAGGATGGAATGGCTTCCGGAGCACCAGGTTTTAATTGCACTGGAGTAATAAAAGTTATTACACTTTGCACACTGGCTGGCCTATCTACCAGTGCTATTATGGTTTGTGCAGGTGCTTTGGGATCTTCGAATTTTTCAGCAGGCACTTCTCCCCTTTTCCATGAATCAAAGTTTTTTTCCGCCAGTTTTTTGGCTTCTTCCGGAGTAATATCACCCACAAAAATCAGGTATGCATTATTAGGTTTCCAGTATGCATTGAAATATTTGCGGATATCCGCAACCGTTACATTGTTCAAAGATTGCTGGGTTACAATCTCTCCATAAGGATGATCTTTTCCATAAGCCAGTTTTTGAACTACGTTTTGAGAAATAGCCGCGGGATCACTTTGGTTGGCCTGCAAAGCAGAGAGCTCCTGCTTACGAATTTTTTCTAATTCTTCAGCAGGATAAGAAGGGCTCAATACCACTTCACTAAGAAGTTCCATAGTCCTGGGAAAATTTCGGGTCAATGAACTTGCATTTGCCGTAGTAGAAGAAGTGCTGATGGAAGCTCCCAAAAAATCAATGGCTTCATCCAATGCAGCTTTATCCATTTTAGTAGTACCCCTGCGCAACAGGCTTCCGGCCATCGAACTCATACCGGCTTTATCGCCTTCCACTAATCCATCCAAATCGATAGCAAGTGTAGCAGAAACGCGGGGTAACTTATTATTTTGTACAACATAGACTCTCAACCCATTTGCCAAAGTATATGTTGCCGGCTTACCCACATTAATTTCAGGCGCCGGTGCAGGTTCAGGAACTTTTGAACGGTCAATATTTGTTTGCGCCTGTAACCATACAGGCGATATAGCTAAAAGAATGATCAATATTTTTTTCATGAGTTTATTTGTTTTTCTAAATCGAAATAATCAGATCTATACAACTGTTTTCATTTGACTTGTTACTTTTAATTGCGCATTAAAATGCTTTAGGTTCTGCCTTCTTTTCAGTTTTAGGAACATAATGCAATACCACCCGATTATTATCATTCAGGTATTTTTTTGCAACATTTAATATATCCTGGCGGGTTACTTTTTTATAACGTTCCAATTCTGTATTTATCAGGTTGGCGTTTCCAAAATACACTTCATAATTCGCCAGGCTTTCGGCTATACCTGCAACAGTAGAATTTCCCGTCACAAAATCAGTTTCTACCTGGTTTTGAATTTTTTGAAATTCTTTTTCGCTGATCAAATTATTCTTAACATCCAATACTACACTATCCATTGCAGACTGTAGCTTTTGCGGATCAACACCCATATTAGCAATCGCTAAATTGATAAACAAACCCGCATCTTCATTAAAAAAAGGTAGTGCCATAGCTTGTAATGCCAATTGTTTTTCATCTACCAATTGCTGGTTCATGCGGGAAGAAGGACCTCCTGATAAAATAGTTGACAACATATTAAAAGCATAATATTCATCACTGCCCTGTTTGGGTGCACGATAAGCCTCAATAACAGCAGGTAACTGAATATTATCTTCAATTACCGCTTTTACTTCACCACCCAGGGGTGGTTCTGTAACATTTGGCCTTGGGATTGGTTTAGTTCCTTTCGGAATGGAAGCAAAATAATCGTTTACCAGTTTTTTAGTTGCTGGAATATCGATGTCCCCTGCAATTGATAATACGGCATTATTGGGAACGTAAAAAGTTTTATAGAAATCCATGAACTCTGACAGAGATGCCTGGTTCAAATGCTCTATGCTCCCAATTGGCGCCCAGCGGTAAGGGTGAACTTTGTAGGCCCTTGACAAAATCTCGGTAAGGATCGATCCGTATGGTTGGTTATCAAATCGATCACGTTTCTCCTCCTTTACAACTTCACGTTGCGTATTAACGCCAATATCTTCAATTTTGGCATGAAGCATGCGTTCACTTTCCAGCCAAAGTCCCATTTTTAACTGGTTTGAAGGAAGTACCATATGATAAAAAGTGCGATCCTGCGAGGTATTGGCATTCAGTGCGCCACCTGCATTGGTTACATATTTATCAAACTGTCCCCGCTCAATATTTTTAGAACCCTCAAATAAAAGATGCTCAAAAAAATGCGCAAAACCCGTTCGGGTAGTGTCTTCATTTTTTGAACCCACATGGTAAAGGGCAGTTACAGCTACTACAGGGGCAGACTTATCCTGGTGAAGAATCACTTTCAATCCGTTGGGCAAAGTATATTTTTCAAATTCAATTTTGCGTTCCTGAGCGTCAATACCATTTACTGACAGAACAGAGATTGCAATAAAAATCCATTGCTTCATGTACATATTTTTTATTTTAATGTGCCTTAAAAAAAAGGGGGGGAAACGATTCCCTAACAAGCGATTGTAAAATTATCCATAAAAAATAAACTTGAGTTACCTGTCATCATAATTTAATGAATGATTTAGTAATTTGGATTGACGGCTGAACAACCTTAACAGTTGCCTGTTACACCTACCAGCAGATGATCGTATATTTGCAAACTAAAAAAATTTAATCATTTTTTAATACAATGAGCGGTAAAGGGAAAGTGCTGGTGGCGATGAGTGGTGGTATTGATAGTACCATTACTGCCCTGATGCTGCATGACGAAGGTTATGAAGTAGTAGGCATTACTATGAAAACCTGGGATTATAGCGGCAGTGGTGGAGGTAAAAAAGAAACAGGCTGCTGTAATGTGGATAGTTTCAATGATGCAAGGATGGCTGCAGTCCATCACGGTTTTCCACATTTTATTTTGGATATCAGGGAAGAATTTGGTGATTTTGTTATTGATAATTTTGTGGATGAATACATTGCAGGCCGCACTCCCAATCCATGTGTTTTATGCAATACGCATATAAAATGGAGGGCCATGCTGAAAAGGGCCGATGCCATGAATTGTGATTTTATAGCTACCGGCCATTACGCAAAAATACACCAACACACCAATGAACGGTTTTATATCAGCAAAGCTGTGGATGAAACCAAGGACCAGAGCTATGTTTTATGGGGCCTTCAACAGGATCTTTTAAGTAGAACCCTTTTACCGCTGGGACCGTATCGCAAAACGGAAATACGCCAAATGGCCATTGATTATGGGTACCCCGAGCTGGCCAAAAAAAGTGAAAGCTACGAGATTTGCTTCGTGCCGGACAATGATTATCGCGGCTTTTTAAAACGCAGGGTAACCGGTCTGGAAGAAAAAGTATCAGGCGGTAATTTTATCAATAAGGAAGGACAAATATTAGGTCAGCATAAAGGCTATCCTTTTTATACCATCGGGCAAAGAAAAGGACTGGATATCACTTTTGGTAAGCCGGTATATGTAACTGCCATCAATCCAAATAATAACACCGTTGTTTTGGGTGATGAAGAAGACCTTGCAAAAAACGAAATGATGGTTGGTAAGATCAACCTGTTGAAATATGATACCATTACCCCAGGCATGGAAGCTGTGACCAAGATCCGCTACAAGGACCAGGGAACACTTTCCAACTTGTATCCTGCAAATGGACAGGTAAAAGTGCAGTTTTACGAAAATGCCAAAGGAATTGCTCCCGGCCAAAGCGCTGTTTTTTATGAAGGGGATGATGTAATTGGTGGCGGTATTATTCAGCGGACAGACCCTATTTCTTTAAGCAATATGTAGTTATCAAAAACGTTTTAGAACCGGAAAACTGAGTTTCCGGTTATTTTATGATCTCGACTAACCGGGCTCCAACACTAATATCTGTATTTTTGAACTGGAATTAAAACATCATATGGCCAATTTTACCCTACTTCGTTATTGTGTTTTTTTATTTTTATGCATCGGCATTTTATCATGCGAAAAAAAAACAGAGGATTTTGAAACGGAATCACTCAGTGATTTTGTGCTTATTCAACCCGGAAAATATATTACCTACCGCTTAGATTCTACCGTCTTTACCAATTTCGGCCGTAATACTGAAATACACCGCTACCAGGTTAAGCATGTGGTAGATGCAGAATTTACAGATAACCTGGGTCGCCCATCATACCGGGTTTACCGCTTTATAACGGATAGCCTGGCTTCTGAAACCTGGAAAGCAAATGGCAGTTATTTTATTACAGTACTGAATGACCAGGTAGAAGTAATTGATGATAATCTCCGATTTATAAAAATACATCAACCCTTCAGGGATGGAAACTCTTGGAAGGGTAACCGTTATTTACCCACTGAGCCATATGCAGGATATTATAATTTCAGTAATGATGATAATATGGAAGATTGGGAATATTATTTTGATGGGCCTGCAACCAGTTTCAACACGGGTACTCTGGAAATTAATGATGTGTACACGATTGTTGGTGCCGATGAATCTTTTAATCTGCCCATTACTGATCCATCATCTTATGCTGCAAAAACTTTATTGGTTGAACGATATGCAAAAAATATCGGTTTAGTGTATAAAGAATATGCTATGTGGGAGCATCAACCTAACCCAACAGGCAACCCACCTAACGTAAACTACGATCCTTACAAAACAGGCTTTGAAATTAAAATGTGGATGGTAGATCACAATTAAAATTAATTTATTCCTATTTACAACCACCGGTAAATAAAAGTGCAGCATGAAAAAATTATGGCTTTGGATTTTTTTGGCTTTGTTTTTCACACAGGCACATAGCCAGCTAAGCCGGTATATTGTAAAATTCACAGACAAAGGAGGCAATACTTTTCAACTTTCTAATCCCGCTGCTTTTCTTTCTACAAAAGCTATAGAAAGAAGGACCCGTTATGGTATTTCATTAGACAGCACGGATCTGCCCGTTTCACAAAAATATATTGACAGCCTTAAAAATGTACCGAATGTAACGGTCATGAATATATCCAAATGGATGAACCAGGTGAGTATTCAGACAAATGATCCGACGGCCATTGAAAAAATTAATTCATTTCCATTTGTGCAGGTTACTTCTCCTATTGCATCCATTACAGCGCCAGGAAATACAGATCAATTTTCAAAAAAAATGGAACATGTTGTAACACCTGTTCCTGATCAAACATTACTGCGAACTACAAACATCACTGAAAATTTTTATGATTATGGTGAACGTTCATTAAATGAAATGAAAATGCACAATGGAGAATTTCTGCATAACATTGGTTTGCGCGGTCAGGGCATGACCATCTCCATGCTGGATGCTGGTTTTTTTAATTATAATACGCTTGATGCAATGGATAGCATTGTAGCCAATGGACAGGTTTTAAGTACATGGGATTTTGTAAATAGTGAGATGAACGTTGCCAATGACAATGCACATGGTATGCAATGCCTGTCAATTATTTCGGCCAATTTACCCGGTCGCTTTATTGGTAAAGCACCAAAAGCCGATTTTCATTTATTTGTTACAGAAGATGTTCGTTCGGAATATCCCATTGAAGAACATAACTGGGTTTGTGGTGCTGAAAGATCAGACAGTGCAGGTGCCGACATCATTTCTTCATCATTGGGTTATTATGAGTTTGATGATCCATCGTTGAATTATACTTACCAGGATATGGATGGCAACACTACGATTGCTGCTCGGGGAGCGGATCTCGCTGCAAAAAAAGGCATCCTGGTTTTTAATGCAGCAGGGAATGAAGGTAATGGTGCCTGGAAATATATTATTACACCAGCTGATGGCGACAGTGTGGTGGCGGTAGGTGCCGTAAATACTTCCCGCGTATCGGCCGGTTTTTCAAGCTATGGCCCTTCAGCAGATGGACGCATTAAACCGGATGTTGCATCAGTCGGTGTTTCTGCCGTTATACAGGCCACCAATAACACTGTTGCGACCAGTAATGGAACTTCTTTCGCATGTCCCAATATGGCCGGCCTCACTGCTTGTTTATGGCAGGCTTTTCCCGAATTTAATAATATGAAGATCATAGAAACTTTAAGAAAAGCGGGTGATAAATATACCAGCCCTGATGATCGTACTGGTTATGGCATTCCCGATATGAAGAAAGCGTTTTCAAACCTGCTGATTGAATATGCAATTGCAACCGGGACAATGGAAGATTGTCGTGCAAAACTGGATTGGAGAAGCAAGGATATGAAAGCGATGAAATATGAAATTGAAAGAAAGGTTCCGGGAAATTCCTCGTATCAAAAAATAGCGGAAATAAAAGGACAGGGAGATTTGCTCCAGGCTTATTCATACCAATTCATGGATTCGCTTTCAGATATTCCTGCAGGAACGATTACCTACAGAATAAAACAGGTGATCGATACTGTTAGTCTTACCGGGGTGTATCTGGATTCCTTTACATTAACTAAAAGCAATTCGTGCACTGCAATAATGCCCAACGAATTAAAAACAGTTCATATTTTTCCAAATCCTGTACGCACAGAAATGTTGACTATAGCTGTTAACACGCCAACTGAAATTACAGCTTTGAAAATGCAGGTAGTTAATATGCAGGGCAGCACGATCCTACAGCAAAACAATTATAAACCGGCAGGAAGATCTTTATTTACCATTCCCGTATCAACCTTACCCGCAGGGAAATATCAACTGGTAATTTGGGACGGAAACACAAAACTTGAAACCGCAGGTTTTGTAAAAATGCATTAATAATCAGGGTTTTTGCAATAAAGCGGCAAACAAGGTATCCGCCTTTTGATCATATCCTTTCAATAACTTCATTTCAATTAATTTTAATCCGGCATCATCTTCCAGTTTTTTAATTACGTCTTCATTTTCTTTTTTAAAAACGGAACAAGTGATGTATAATAAATAGCCACCGGGTCTTAAGTGTTTTGATGCTTCATATGAAATTTTCTGTTGCAGATCTGCGTAATAAACGATTTTCTTCTCATCAAAAAAATACAATTGCTCAGGCGTACGTCCCCATGTTCCGGAGCCGGTACAGGGTGCATCACAGATCACCAGATCGAATGGGGAATTTGGAATTTGGATTTTGGATTTAGTAAGATCAGCCACAATCGACCGGTAACCTGTAATTCCTGCTTGTTGAAATCTTTTAGCCAAGGTGTTCAAAATGGATTTTCGGATATCCGACACCGTAAGTTTAGCCACGGGAAACATATCATGAAACAAAATGGATTTACCTCCACTTGCCGCGCAGCAATCCCAAATTTTTTGCGGTTGTTCTTTAAAGACTAACTGAACCAATTCACCCACCCTTTGCGAATTAAGATCCTGAACAACGGCTTCTTTATCCAGCTCAATTACATCATTCACTTTTGATGAATTGTCCATAGAAATGCAATGTTCATTGATCTTGTTGAATGTAATATTTGCAGCAGCCAGTTTCTTTTCTACCATTCCTTCAAATCCTGGTCTGATCCTTACAAAAAGATGGGGTTGCCGGAGATGAGACATTGCAAAAGATGTATAATCCATTCCATCTGATAATCCTTTTTTCCAGGGAAAAATATCTTCCGCATGCAATGGAAATTCGATTTTACCCAACTTTTCCTCGAGGGATAATTGAACGGCATCATTTAATTCAGCAGCGAGGGTTGATAATATTTGGTTTGGATGCGTACTGCATAAAAATAAAGCAGTTATCATTCGTTGATCTGTTTCTATATTTCTACCCGCTTTTCCTAACCGAAAATAACAATAACATATATGTGCAATTTGTTTCCGGTCTGTTGATCCATGCTTTTTTTGTTGCTTAAAATAATCTTTTATAAATAAGGCAAAGGGACGATCACCATCGTAGGCCAATAATATTACTTTAGCTGTATTAATATATGAATAGAACCTGCTCATGTTACAAACTTAAATTGAAATAGCTTTTGGTCTGGCTTAAACAAGGATAAAAACCAATTCCATTCAACTACTTTTAAAATGGAACTAAAATTTTTGTATATTCATTACCCGATTATTAATTTTAAATCTACCCCTTAAAAGCATGCAATTCGTTCAATAGAAACTAAAAGTTATTTTATCACTTTTAAAAATGATTGCATGAAAAAGTATTTATCATTGCTGCCCATGTTAACGATCTTGCTTTTTATTACAGCATGTCAAAAGCAGGATCTGCAACCAAACGAATCTTTGGTGTCATCATCGAAACAAAAAAAATCATTAAGTCTGCAGGAAGAGAAAACAAATACCTTTTATGGACCACAAGTTCATATAGGTGATGGAAAAGGAAGATCATGGATTCGCATAACCCATACCGGTAAACCAGAAGAAATTGGAATAGAAATGACAGCAGACGCTCTTAACGGGTTAGCTATGGATGATCATGTTACCTGGGATCTGCCTTTGCATCAAAAAGCAAAAGCCGTTACCCCTTTTGATCATATTAATGTCAACTGGAACCCCCACGGTCATCCACCGGAAATATTTTTTTCTGCTCCACATTTTGATTTCCATTTTTACATGATCAGTGAGGAAGAAAGAATGAGCATTCCAGCATGGTCACCTGCCACAGATGCATTGTTCAACAATTATCCTCCACCAGGATATATGCCCGTTGATTATTCTACACCGCCCGGGCCGGATGGTTCAGAACCCGAAATGGGTAAACATTGGTTACCTCCTCCTCCTACTTTTTTACCATTTACCAAAGTAATGATTCTGGGAACTTATAATGGTAAGTTCAATTTTATTGAACCAATGATCACATTAAATTATCTTCAAAGCAAAACCAATAGCAGCCAGCCATATAGCCAACCTGCTTTATTTGAACATACAGGAAAATATTATCCAACCATAATGAACATTTATTATGAAAATGGAAAACACTATGTATCATTAAGTGGCTTTGTAATAAGGTAAAAATCATGTATCGAAAAAAAAAGCGGCCCATTTCTATGGCCGCTTTTTTTTGTACTACTATTTTTAAATGGTTGTTTACATATCCAGTAATGCAGTAACGGGATCTTTGCCAAATAACAACAATGCTGGATTTTCAAGAATTTCTTTAATACGTACCAAAAAACTTACGGATTCTCTACCGTCGATTACCCGGTGATCATAACTGAGTGCCAGGTACATCATTGGCCTGGCAACAATCTGCCCATTCATCACAACCGGTCTTTCTTCAATTTTATGCATACCCAAAATAGCCGATTGAGGAATGTTGATGATCGGTGTTGACATCAACGAACCGAATACACCGCCATTTGTTAATGTAAATGTTCCGCCCTGCATTTCTTCCATCGAAAGTTTATTGTCCCTTGCTTTGGTTGCCAGTTCAATAACTTTCATTTCAATTTCAGCCATGCTTAAACTTTCAGCATTGCGAATAACGGGAACCACTAAACCCTTTGGCGCCGATACTGCAATGGAAATATCACAGTAATCATGTTTAATGATTTCGTCACCATCAATATAAGCATTTACCGAAGGCCATTCCTGTAATGCATAACAAGTGGCTTTTGTAAAGAAGCTCATAAACCCTAAACCAACTCCATGTTTTTCTTTAAACTTTTCTTTGTATTTGGTTCTAATGGCCATGATATTGCTCATATCAACTTCATTAAAAGTAGTGAGCATAGCCGTTGTATTCTTAGCTTCAACCAGCCTGCGGGAAATGGTTTTGCGAAGGTTGCTCATCTTCTCCCGTTTCTCCTCACGGCTAAACATTGCCGCACCGGGCCTGCGACCAGGATTATTCAAAGCCTCCAGCACATCGTTCTTTAATATTCTTTTGTTTGAACCCGAAGGCTGAATATCATTTGGATCCACTTTCTTATCGGCAATCATTGCTGATGCAACCGGTGATGCTTTTACATCTGCCGACACTTTTGCAGGTTTGTTGGTTTCTTTTTCTTGTTTTTTTTCAGTCTCCTTTTTCGCAGGTTTTTCTTCCGTTGTTTCCGGTTTCGATTCAGAGCCTGCAGGTTTCTCCGCGGATTCATCTATTTGTGCCACTACATCACCAATGTTCAACGTATCGCCTTCCTTACCAACGGTTTTTAAGATACCGGCTTGTTCGGCATTCACTTCAAAAGTGGCTTTCTCACTTTCCAGTTCTGCAATCATCTCATCCCGGTCAACGTAATCACCATCATTCTTCAACCATTTAACCAATGTAACTTCGCTGATAGATTCCCCTACTGTTGGTACTTTAATATCAATCATTGAAAATTTAAAATTTAAAAGTAAAAATTTAAAAAAGAGTTATATAAAAGTTTAGAGTTTAGTTGTTTAGTTTAAAATTATAAATTCCAATACCCACATCTCTGGCGTCTTCGACAAGCTCAGACTGACACCTTTCCCAATTTCCAATTCCATTTAGATGTTTAGTTGTTTTAAATCCAACTAATCAACATCAACGGCCCAATTCCCAATTCCATTTCAACTAATTCCTATTTCCAACCATCCAACTATTCAACCTCAAAAAGCCTAATCCCAAATACCAAATTCCCAATTCCATCCTGAGCTTGTCGAAGGGCCTATCAACTGATCGACTATTCAACTGTTCATCAAATTGAAAACGCGGTTTCTATGATCTCCGATTGCTCCTGCATATGCACTTTTGCATAACCGGTAGCAGTAGACGCACTGGGTTGCCTGCTGATCACCCCATAATTAATATTCTTCAAATTCATTTGAAGGAACCAGGCAGCACCCATATTCAAAGGTTCTTCCTGCACCCAGAACCAGGTTGCCTTATTATATTTATTGTATAATGCATCCAGTTGCAGTTCCGGTAACGGGTAAATTTGTTCCAGCCGTATAATGGCAATATCCTTCCTATTTTCTTTGGATTGCCTTTCAGCCATGTCGAAATATATTTTACCGCTGCAAAACAGCACCTTTTTTATTTCATTTGCATCGTCTACAAACGGATCATCCATCACTTCTTTAAAACCACCACTTGTAAATTCTTTCATAGTGGAATATGTACCTGGGAAACGCAGAATGGCTTTAGGAGAAAATACAACCAAGGGTTTCCTGAAAGGCCATGCCAACTGACGACGGAGTACATGGAAAAAATTTGCCGCTGTTGTAACATTTACAATTACCATATTTAATTCAGCACACATTTGCAGAAAGCGTTCCATCCTTGCACTGGAGTGTTCAGGACCCTGTCCCTCATAGCCATGAGGTAATAACATGGTAAGACCATTCATGCGTTGCCATTTTTGTTCAGCGGATGCTATGAACTGGTCAATGATTGTTTGAGCACTATTCGCAAAATCGCCAAACTGGGCTTCCCACACCACCAGGGCATTTGGATGTGCCATAGCATAACCGTATTCAAATCCTAACACGCCAAATTCACTAAGCAATGAATTATAAATCCGGAATTCCGGTTGACCTTCTTTAAAGTTATTTAACCGGTTATGCTTTTTGCCAGCCTCATCATAAATTATGGAATGACGATGAGAAAAAGTTCCTCTTATTATATCCTGGCCACTCATCCTTACATCTTTATCCTCTAATAATAAACTTCCATAAGCCATTAATTCGCCGGTAGCCCAATCCACTTTTGTTTCAGTTTCAAACAACTTTTTTTTATCCTGGATTATTTTCTCCACTTTTCGCAATGGCTTAAAATCTGCCGGCCATTGCATAAGCTTGTCAAATAATAATTTAAAATCAGTTTCGCTAATGGCTGTAACAGGCGAAAAATCAAAATCTTCCTGCGTTGCTTTTCTTAAACTGCGCCATACCAATTCCGGCTGCTGGTATTTATAAGGTAACGGGTTTTGTTTTATTTCATCCAGGCGTTCCTGCAGGTCCGTCCAGAATTTACTTTCCATTTCTTTTGCCATCTGCCTCGCATCATCTTCTCCATGATTCAACAGGTATTTAACATAAACTTCTCTTGGATTAGGATGTTTATCAATTAATGAATATAAATGTGGTTGAGTGAATTTAGGATCATCTCCTTCATTATGTCCATGACGGCGATAACAAACCATGTCTATAAAAATATCTGAATTAAACTTTTGCCGGTAGCGAATAGCAATCTCAGCACATTTTACCACAGCTTCCGGATCGTCTCCATTTACATGGAAAACCGGCGCCTGCACCATAGCAGCTACTGAAGTTGAATAATCAGCCGTTCTGGCATCATCAAAATCAGTTGTAAAACCGATTTGGTTATTAATAATAAAATGAATGGTCCCTCCTGTATAATATCCATTAAGCCCGCTCATTTGTAAAACTTCATAAACTACACCCTGCCCGGCAATAGACGCATCCCCATGTATCAGGATAGGCAATATCTTATCATAATCGGAACCATACATTACATCTGCCTTAGCCCTGCTGAAACCAACCACCAATGGGTTTACTGCTTCCAGGTGAGATGGATTAGGACTTAATTTCAGGTGAATTTGTTTGTTGTTGATTGTTGTGATATCACTTCCAAAACCCAGATGATATTTTACATCGCCACTTCCCATAGTTTGATCGGGAATGGAAGTTCCCTCAAACTCACTGAAGATCTGTTCATAGGTTTTACCCAATACATTCGCCAGCACATTCAGCCTGCCCCGATGGGCCATGCCGATCACTACTTCCTGTACGCCATCATCAGCAGCCATGTTTATGATAGCATCCAATGCAGCAATGGTTGTTTCACCACCTTCTAAGGAGAATCTTTTTTGGCCGATATATTTTGTATGAAGGAATTTCTCAAAAATGACACCCTGGTTCAATTTATCCAGGATTCTCTTTTTCTGTTCCAGTGGAAGCGGATCGTGAATATGCCAAATCTCATTTTGTAACCAATCCTGCTTTTTTTGATCGGTAATATATAAATACTCCAGGCCTACATGCCCAGTGTACAACCGTTTTAAATGATCAACAATCTTCCCGAGTGGAACCTTTCCTAAACCGGCAATTTTACCAGCTTCAAATTCAGTATCCATAT
>JACCYQ010000099.1 GCA_013696395.1 Chitinophagaceae bacterium | reverse complement strand
GTTGAACGGGTACAGAAGGCTGTGCACCTGGGTTTACCGGATCTCCATTGATGGGTGGTTGTACCCTGCCTCCGGGAGCCATGCTTCCATCCAGTGGATTAAATACTACCGGATATCCTGTTCTCCTAATATCCGTATACTGATCTACTGCATTTCCTATATTTGAAATCCATTTTTGAGTCATTATAATTTCTAGCTTTTTTTCTGTGGATGCAGCTTCATATCCCATTAATACATTATGAATATATCGCATCATTGGTGAAGTTTTGGTAGGATCATTTAATGTAGCCGCACTTGTTGGATCATATAATGTACTATAAATCACTGGAACTAATTGAGAAGAAGTATTAACCATTGAAACCACAAAATCAACCTGTTTGAATGATTCTTTAATTGCAGCATCTAATTTAGCTCTTGCATTTCCTGCTACTATTCCCACTTGCATCAGCTCTGCTTCCAGATATAGTCTGTCCGCATAGGTTATCATTCTATACGGTGCAGCACCGGTGCCACTGGTAGCTGTGGCGATGGTTGCTGATCCATCATCATATTTTCCACCTGCGGGATAAATACCTAACATACTTATCGTATTCTGCTGACTTCTGTCCCTGTTTGGTCCGACAGATCCAAAATAAATAGAAACAAATGCTCCATCCCGGTATTCGGTTTGGTTACCCTCTCTTGTATTTTGATTCGCGGAAATTTGATTATAGATATAATAAGGGATACGCGGATCTTCAATGCCTGTGAAAATTCCAGGATTATATCCTTTTAAAATTTCATAAAACCATGGACTCACATGATTACTTCTTTGAGAAGCATAGTAAGTTGCAAAGGCAGGGTTACGGTCATCAGTAGCCGCATTTATACCATACGGAATTAAAAAACTTTCACCTACCGTATTGATTAATCCTGAAGGGGCGCTTAATAGCTGGTTCACTTCGGCTGACACATCCTTCACTTTCCTGATCTGCGTATACAATTTTAATTTAATGGTATTTGCTGCTTTTAACCACTTGGAAATATCACCACCATAAATGATATCATCCGCACCGGGTTTGAAAGCATTGGGCGCTGTGGTATTATTCAGATCATCAATACCGCTGTTAATAATATTAAATATGCTGTCATAAATAGCTGCATCATCATCAAATTTTGGATACTGAATACCTTCATTTAACCGGTTGGCTTCCGAAAAAGGTACATCACCAAACACATCCACTATCTGGCTGAATGTATAAGCTTTAAGGATTTTTGCAATACCCGCATAATGTGTATTGCCATCCTCAGTAGCTCTTTCAATAATGTCTTCCAGGTTATTTAAAACACCATACACAGGTTGTGCTGCTCCCGGAGGTGGAGAAGTGGCATACAATTTTGACCATGCCAAACCCAAAAAGAATTCATTACCTGTAGCACCATACTGGTCAGTCTCTTCCCGGGTTGACAATTGGTGCGTGTAAACGCCAAGTATTTGTGAAAGTCCTCCATTATCTTCTCCCATTGACAATGCATCTCCCAATGTTCTTTGTGCCCAGGGCAATAATTTAGAAACCTCAATATCCGTTGGATTATTGGGATCGGTATTTATATCGAGAAAATCTTTAGTGCACGATGCTGAAAATAACACCACTACTACTATTAAAAATTGTCGGATCATTTTGTATAAGTTTTTATGATGATCAAAAACTAACATTCAGATTAAAACCAAATCTCCTGGTTGTTGGTGCCGCTGATAATTCAATACCCTGGGTTGATGAAGAACCAAAGCTGTTTACTTCTGGATCAAAATTGGTATACCTTGGCATATTGGGCGCCAGATGCCATAGATTTCTACCGCTCAGGCTTATAGTTACAGCAGATATGGGCAGCTTGTTGAACAATGATTTTGGAAGATCATAGCCCAGCGTTACCTCTCTCAACCTGTATACTGTAGCATCATATACATTCCATTCTGTAGAAGAATTTATAGCAAATGAACCTGCACCACCGCCACCGGAAAAATACAGGTCATTGGTTGTGATAGCTGTCTGATTAGGTATTTTTTTACCAGCATCTAAAATGGGTTGCTGTGTATTTGCATCGCCATAAACTCCGGGAATTATCCATGCAGCTTCGCGGTCACGGGTATCTTTGGTTACACCACGGCCTAATAAAGAACTAACTGTAACTGAATACAGATCACCACCCTTAGTCATGTCCCAAAGTGCGCTAAGGAATATTCCCTTGTAAGAAAGTGTATTGTTGATGCCTAATTTAAAATCCGGGTTTGGATCTCCTACCATGGCCTCATCTGAAGCTTCAATGATCCATCCCGTGGCCGGATCTATCAATAAATTTCCTTCATCATCTCTTGCCGATACAGTACCTCTCAAATATCCAAAAGGCAGTCCTGGTTCAAGATAAGGTCCAATGCCAGCTAGCACACCAGCCAATTGAATTCTTTCAACACCGCTGGTTAATTCTGTTACCGTATTCCGGTTGCGGGTAAATACTCCTTTCAAATCCCAATTGAAATTTTGTGTTCTGACAGGTCTTACTAAAAGATCAATTTCAATGCCTTTATTATTGATGCCGCCAAAATTTTCCACCCTGAATTCATAACCCGATGATAGTGGCATGGCAATAGTTGCTATCTGGTTAGTCGATGTTCTGTCATACCAGGTAAAATCAAGTTCCGCACGTCTTTTAAAGAAACTTAATTGAGTTCCTAATTCAATTTCTTTGGTGAACTCCGGTAGCAAATCAGGGTTATTAAATACCCTTGGTAATGATGCAGTGGGTTGACCCAGAAAATTAGGATTCAAAGTATAAATATCCCTAAGCTGATATGGCGCTGCATCTCTTCCTACTTTAGCCCATCCTGCCCTGATCTTTCCAAAATCCAATACATCACTTTGTATACCAAAAGCATCCGTAAATACAAACGATGCAGAAATAGATGGATACAGGTAACTCCTGTTTTCTTCAGGTAATGTTGATGACCAGTCATTTCTTACTGTTGCAGTAAGAAATGCAAAATTTTTATAACCCAGCGTTGCATCTGCAAACACACCCATTAAACGCCGCCTTGAATAAAAATCATCGGTAAAAGCTTGTTTAGATGTGTTAGCCAGTGTATATACACCTTTGGCAATAAACTCATTGCCGGTTAAAATTTCATCTGTTATGGTACGCTGATTTATATTATTTCCGATAATCGTTCGTAACGTAAAATTCTCCGAGATTTCCGGTGTAAGGGTGATCAGGAAATTGGATTCTATTTCCTGGTTCCTGTATGTTTCAACAACCAGGCGACCAACACCTTCAGCTGCTCTGGAGCCGATTTCTGTTACCTCTCTCCTGTGAAGCAAGGCTACGTTTGTACCTATTGAATAATCAATTCTTGCCCATGGTGTCAGGTTAAAATTTGCATTTACGCCAGCCACAAATCTTTCTTCGGCAGTTTTAATCGTATTGTATTTTGCCGACCATCTTGGATTGTCCCATCCCGTTACATTTGGAATGAGCGGGAGGCCATTAAGATCTTCAAAAGGTAAATTCAAATCCCAGTTACGGGCAAGGAAAAGAGAACGGGCAAATAAAGAAGATACCCCACTAACCTGGTTCTCGCCAAAAAATCCACCGGTCTGGTTCGATCTTGCATAACTAAAATTAGCACCTATATTTAATCCAATATCAAGTTTGGTTGAAGCTCCTAATCCCATGTTCGCTCTTTTATAAGAAGAGTTAGGAACATAACCATCGTGCGTTAATTGCGATACGGTTAAACCAACACTGCTTTTTTCATTAGCACTATTAAAGCCTAAAGAATTTTCATAGACCATCCCGGTACGAAAAAGATCTTTTACATTATCAGGATATGCCTGGTATGCAATATTGGCTGATGGAAACAGATCAGGATATGCAGCCTGGTATGTTGGCCATGCAGCAATGGAATCAAGATTTCTAAAAGCAGGCCCCCATGAACCATTGGCGTTGGAATAATCAAGCTGTGAACCTGCACCATATTCGTTTTGATAGTCCGGGTAATTAGCAATGGTTTCTGCAGATACAGAAGATTTAAAAGTTACCTGGCTTCCTCTTACTCTTGAACTGCCAGATTTTGTAGTAATCAGTATCACACCATTGGATGCCCTGGATCCATACAATGCCGCTGCTGACGATCCTTTTAACACTGTAAAGTCTGCAATATCATTTGGATCAAGGCTTGACAATCCACTGGTATATGCACCACCACCTGAAGTTTGATTGGTGGTAGTAACCTGGTCATTACTATAAGGTATGCCATCTACAATTATCAATGGCTGACTGTTACCAAAAAAAGAATTGTTACCTCTTATTTGTATCCGTGTTGCAGCTCCCGGAGTTCCTTGTGAAGACCGGATATCCACACCAGCAACTTTACCTTGTAAGCCCTTTAAAACATCTGGCTCTGATTTTTGAAGCAGATTATCCGGGTTAATTTTAGCAACCGAATATCCCAATGCTTTATCGGCTCTGCGTATACCCAATGCCGTTACAACAACCTCCTGAAGTTCTCCTTCCGATCTGGATAAAATGATTTCCGTGGTGAGGCCGGTAGGCGTTATGGTTTGCGACTGAAAACCTGAAGCCGAAATAGTCAAAGTACTATTACCCTGAATGATGATACTGAAAGCGCCGTTAACATCCGCCGACACACTGTTTGTTTTTCCTGTTTCTGTAACAGTTGCAAATGAAACAACATTTCCGGTATTATCTTTTACCGTTCCGGAAACTGTACGGTTCTGAGAAAATACGGGTGAAGCAATCAAGTACAACAACATGTAAACAATGATTCTTTTCATACATTTTGATTTAACTGTTTAATAGCATTAATAAAATGGAGCATGGATCATTGAAAACCCAACTGCCTGTTCATAATGACAACAATCAACTAAATCTGCTTCAAATAAAGGAGGGTTAAATTCTGAAGCATGAATTTTTTTATCTGAAACGTGATACAATAATTTCGAAGTATTTTAACATGATGAGAACCTATTGTCATAGAAACTTCATGTATTGAAACAAGCTGATCGTTTATGTACCCTAATTTCCACTCATCAAATTATTTTACAAATGACCAGTTTTCGATGTCCATGAATAAGTGAGACGAATATGGAAGTAATATTTATTGAGAATGAGTTTGGAACAATTTTTTTAAAAGTTGCTCTAAAGCATCATGATCAATTTTAAATATTATAAAAGAGGAAAAATTTACAAGTACTGAAAATTATTAGCCATGGATACGATGATAAAAAAGAAGTTAAGACTGATTGTACAAAGAGGGTCAGAACATTTCGCATTAAGAATAGAAGAACTGGCCTTCTTTTATACAGTAAATAAACTGGTATTTGTAACAGACAGTTTGGAGAAAAAATATATCTGCGATAAGAACCTGTCAGAACTAGAAGATGATCTGGATAAGAATATTTTTTTTAGGGCTAACCGGCAATTTATTATCAATGTAAATTTCATAAGGGGTTTCAGGATATATGAAAAAGTAAAACTGCAGGTTGATCTAACTGTTTCCACAAACAACCGTCCCATTATCATCAGCCAGGAAACAGCGCCTCTTTTTAAAAAATGGATCAATGAGGTATAGAAATTGGGAATTTGTAATTTGTGAATAGGAATTTGGATTGTGGTAAGGAACTTTCATATAAAGAAATTGCAGTAAAAGACTTGCAAAATGTAAATACTAAACCTTAAACATCTAACTCCAAAATATCAAACGATTATTTGTTATTTCTGTTGTTTTATTGCATTCAATTCCTGGCGGATGGCGCTTAAACTATCTAATATTTTTCGGTTTTGTTGGGCTAAACTATCTTGCATTTGTTGTTGAAGTTCTTCCAACTTTATAGTCATCCTTCCTTCGGGAGATGAAGACCTGTCACAGGCGATCAATAGAATGAAAATAGAAAATAGAAACAACTTGTTTACTGATAGTATCCATTTAGTTTTTTTCATATTTTTTTATTTCTGTGGTTACAATTCTACAAACAAAAAGCCAGGGTGATGCATTGCTCATACAATTTGAGTTGCAATTTCTTCTGCCTCCGCCTTTTCTTCAGTGTCTGATTCGGGTTCTTCCTGTTTGTTTTCCATTTCTGCATGAAATTGCAAATGCATAAACATTGGAAAATGATCCGATCCATTATATTTCAATCTTTTCATATCAACCAGGCCAAAATCAGAGGAACAAAAAACATAATCGAGGGGAAATCTCATATACCAATGATTGGCCGAAAAGGTACTGTAAAATCCACGACCTCTCCGGGGATCAAGCAAACCGCTGGTTTTACGGAATAATTTAGTTACATGACTCCAGGCAACATCATTCAGATCACCCAACACAATGGCCGGCAACTTTTCATCTTTGACTTTTAATGCAACTTTCATCAATTCTTTATCCTTAGCTGTGGACCTGATATCCTCCTGGGGAACAGGAGGTTTTGGATGAAGTCCCCATAATCTTACATGTTGCCCGGATGGCAATTGCAACTTTACCAAAAGCGACGGTACTTCCTTATCAACAAGAAATTCAAACCGGCCATCAACAATTGGGAAACGGGAATAGAATAACATACCATATGTATTATCTTTGGGCTCCTTCAGGCAATGGGGATAATCTTTGATGAAAATATCCATTGCCTTTTCCCAATTTTTATCAGTCTCTACCAACAAAATGATATCCGGATTTTCTTTTTTTACCTGGCTTATAAGCTTATCATAAGCTTTATTTTCCTGGAATACATTAGCAGTAAATAGTTTTAATTGGTTTGATATGTCACCATTCTTCAAATATTGCATTTCCTTTTTGGAAAGGGGGGTATAGGGCCATATCTTATAAGTCAGGTAAAGCATGCACAATCCCAACAAAGCCAATGTAATCACTGAAAAATTATCGGTATAGTCATTCGTCAGCAATAACCCCACAAAAAGAATGGCACATAAGATGAATTTTTGATAACGTGGATATTCAAGAATTTTAAAAACCCAATAATCACTCTTTACAAATGGAAGTACAACCGCAATAATAATAATCCAACTTATAACCAATTGAATCGTATACAAAATCTCCATAAATTAAAATTACATTTTCTTCAAAGATGATAAACAAACAGCTGAAAATTACACCATACTGAATTTCTATTCAATCTCAATATCGTATTTATCCAACAGTCCGGAAATGCCGCTAATGGAAAAGCGAGCCTTTTTCATTGAATTCATAGCCGGGTCTATTGAATAATGATAGGCTGTCCGGAGGTCAGCTTTATCTAATATGGTATGATCAAATATTGCTTTATAGAGGTCGCTGTCCTGAAACATAGCCCCGGTCAAATACGCTTCCGTAAAATCAACTTCCTGCAAACAACATTTTTTAAAAACGACTTTTTTAAGATTACATTTATAAAAGGAAGAAAGGTTCATCATGCAATTTTCAAAATCCACTTTAAATAATAATTTACTGCAATCTTCAAAATGCAATCCTAATAATTTGCAATCTTTAAAATTAACTTCACGAAATGTGGTTTGGACTAATTTAACCATGGAAAGATTGGAACCGATAAATGCACATTCAGAAAAGATATTACCAGAAAGATCAGTATTTTCAAAATTGCAATGATCAAACAGGCAATTATCGTATTCACCCTTTGCCAGTTTTATCGTGGAAAAGTCAGTTTTCTCAAATTTTTCATTTTCAATATAGATCATAAAACTTCTGTCGTATTATTTACTTATGGGAACAAAGGAAATCCCATATGGTATCTTTCTAATGTTTTTAGAACTAAAGATAATTAGCACCGGTTACATTTTTCACACTTACATTTTAATGGCTGATTAATTATGATACAATGCATTGAAATATACCATTCGTATCTTCATTAGTAGATTATATCAGCACTTGATAGGGGTTTATGTTTATTACTTTTTTTCACTGTAATTCTCTGAAAGCCTAATACAGTTAATTAACAATATTTTTTATGGTTAATCGTTTTTGGTGCAAGCCAATGGTTTATCTACTATGGATCAATGTTAGATATACGGTTTGAAATTTTCCGTATTTCTGAAAAACAGGATAATTCAAAAGCTTCCACTAACTGCCAATTCCTATGAGCCAAAAAACCATCTGCATTGTATTCACATGTCTGTTATCGTTATTATATAATACCAGGTCCCTGGGACAATCCTTCGGAGCCCATTCTTCTGCCATATTATTGACTAATTGTACTCAAAGCAGTTTTTATAACATTTCAGGAACTGGTACCCATTTAATCGGCCCGGTAGATAATTTATTTCCAGGAGCAGATCTTGGAATGTATACGCAAAATTCCGGTGGTTTAATTATAAGAGGTGCAGAAATCAGGAGTTTCAAAACTCCCGGCGTTGCAAATATTTGCAATGTTCGTATGTACTATCGCACCTATCTTGCCAGTGCCGCACCAGGCAGTTATAATAGTATTGATATTCCTTTAGTAGAAAACTGTGATGTCCCTAATAGTGTATATGCATCCGGCGGTTCATGTGTTGACGGAGATAGTAAATGGAGCATTGTTATTCCTGATGGCGAAACAATACCCTATGCACCAGTTGACCTCACGGCAATGGCACAGGGAAATTATATTTTAGAAGTTTATTTTGAATTAACCGGTTCTGCAACAACGACGACTGCATGTGATGAAATTAATATGGTGAATAACGGGGGTGATAATTTTAAAGCTTCTTATTCAATAGATTTACCTGTTTTAAGTAGTAATAATCCAATAACCTGTAATGGAACAGAAGGTTCTGTTACGATTGGGGGTTTAGTTCCCGGCGCAATTTACGGGATCAATTATATGGATGATGATTTATTGACCGGACCTGTTGATTTAACAACTAATGGATCCGGCCAGGTTATTATAAGCGGATTAAATGCAGGCGTGTACAGTGGTTTTTCTATATCGATCAATGGCTGTGTCACAGAACTCAATACGGGTTTAATACTTTCAAACCCGGTCTTAACACCCACTTTTAATAAAATTTCACCTATCTGTGCAGGGAACACAGCACCGTTATTAGCCACCACTTCAAACAATGGTGTTAGCGGTAGCTGGAATCCGGCAGTTATTAATAATCAACAATCAGGATCATACAGATTCACTCCAGATGCAGGAGAATGTGGTTTACCGGTTACGATAAATGTTGTTGTGAATCCCAGGGTCACACCGACATTTGTTTTTGGAACATCACTCACAATATGTGCTGATGGTACTGTTCCAACATTATCAACAACTTCTTCCAATAGCATCATAGGAATCTGGAGCCCTGCTATCGTGGACAAACAAAATTCCAGGACATATACATTCACACCAACTGCCGGTCAATGTGCAACAAGTGCAACATTTACCGTAACGGTGAATCCGAATATAACACCTGCATTTAGTTTTGGAACTTCATTAACTATATGTGCTGATGCTTCAACACCTGCCCTGCCAGCAACATCAACTAATAGTGTGACAGGAACGTGGAATCCTTCAACAATTGATAATCAAAATTCAGGAACTTATACTTTTACACCAACGGCTGGTTTATGTGCAACATCGACTACGTTAACCGTAACCGTTAATCCAAACGAAACGCCTACATTTGATTTTGGAACTTCACTGACTATTTGTGCTGGTGGAACTGTTCCGACTTTACCAACAACATCTGATAATGGTATTACCGGAACATGGAGTCCCGCTTCTGTAAGCAACCAGACTTCCGCAACATATACATTCACACCCACATCCGGATTGTGTGCAACAACAGCCACGTTTACCGTAACGGTTGCTCCTAACATCACACCAACATTTGATTTTGGCATATCACTAACTATTTGTGCCGACGCAACTGTTCCAGCTTTACCAACAACATCCTTAAACAATATTTCTGGCACATGGAATGTAGCTTCCGTTGATAATCAGAATTCAGGAACTTACACTTTCACCCCTACCGCCGGTCAGTGTGCAACCACTGCAGCATTTAATGTAACTGTAAATCCAAATATTACTCCCGTATTTAGTTTTGGAACTTCTTTGACAATTTGCGCTGATGATACAGCTCCTGCTTTGCCTGCAACATCAACCAACAGTATTTCAGGAACCTGGGATCCCGCAACAATAAATAACCAAAATTCAGGAACCTATACTTTTACGCCTGCGGCAGGCTTATGCGCTACTTCAACAACGTTGTCCGTAACCGTTAATCCGAACATCACGCCCACATTTGATTTCGGAACTGCCATTTCAGTTTGTGCTGGTGATGATGCCATACCCAACTTGTCGGCTACATCATCAAATGGAATTACCGGATCCTGGAATCCATCCGTAGTGAGTAACCAGGTTTCCGGCGTTTATACTTTTACCCCTGCTTCAGGGCTTTGTGCTTCATCTGCAACATTTACGGTAACAGTTAATGCTAACGAAGTTCCCACATTTGTTTTCGGAACCGCTTTGTCCATTTGTTCAGGTGAAACCGTACCGGTTTTACCCGCAACATCAGAAAATAACATTACAGGAACCTGGTACCCGGCAGAAATCAGTAACACATCTTCGGATACATATACTTTTTTACCTGACTTGGGTTTCTGCGCGACACCTGCGGAATTTACCGTTACCGTCGCTCTCAATATTACGCCAACATTCAGTTTTGGAACTAATCAAACGATTTGTGAAGATGCAAATGCCCCGCTACTGCCTGCTACATCTACAAATAATATCACCGGTACCTGGAATCCCGCTGTTGTAAGTAACCAGGCTTCGGAGATCTATACTTTTACACCAGGTGCAGGTCAATGTGCAACTTCTGCAACATTTACTGTTACTGTTAATCCGAATGAAATACCCACATTCAGTTTTGGATCATCTTTAACCATTTGTGCCGGCGAAACAGTGCCTGCATTACCAACTACATCTGATAATGAAATTTCAGGAATATGGAGCCCCGCTTCAATTGACAATCAGAATTCAGCAACTTATACATTTACACCAGGAGGCGGATGTGCATCACCAACCACTTTTAATGTAACGGTAACGCCTAATGTGATACCTACATTTGATTTTGGAACTTCATTAACTATTTGTGCCGAAGGAGCCGTTCCTACTTTACCAAACACATCTGTCAATAGCATTACGGGAACATGGAATCCCGCAGTTGTTAATAACCAGGCTTCTGGTACATATACATTTACACCAACCGCAGGGATATGTGCAACGACTTCCATATTCACTGTAACAGTCAATCCAAACCTGACGCCAACATTTGACTTTGGTACTTCGCTGACCATATGTGCAGAAACAACGGCACCATTATTACCAACTACATCAACCAATAACATTACGGGTACATGGAATCCATCAACCATTGACAATGAGAATTCCGGTACATATACTTTTACACCTACAGCTGGTCTATGTGCAACCGTTACAACATTAACGGTTTCCATCAGCCCCAATGAAACGCCTGCATTCAGTTTTGGATCATCCTTAACCATTTGTGCCGGCGAAACAGTTCCTGCCTTACCAAACACATCTGATAATGGTATTACCGGAACCTGGAGCCCATCTGGTATTGATGATCAAAATTCAGGAACATATACCTTCACTCCTGCTTCCGGACAGTGTGCCACTACAGTCACTTTCACAGTTACCGTTACTCCTAACATTACACCAACATTTACATTTGGAACTTCGCTAACCATTTGTGCAGAAGATTTTGTTCCTGCATTGCCAACCATTTCTGAAAATGGCATTACAGGAACATGGAACCCGACAGAAATCAACAAACAAGCTTCCGGTATTTATACTTTCATACCTGATGCCGGTGTTTGTGCAACGAATGCAATATTTACAGTTACCGTAAATCAAAATGTACTACCCATATTTGATTTTGGAACAACGATGACAGTATGTTCTGACAGCACTGTACCGGAATTACCAACAGTTTCAACGAATGGTATAATCGGTACATGGAGTCCTGCAACGGTAGATAACCAGGCATCCGGAACTTATACATTTACGCCTGCAGCCGGATCATGTGGCACAATGACCACTTTTACCGTAACTGTAACACAGAGTATTGCACCAATATTCGATTTTGAACCAAATTTAGTTATATGCACAGGTGGTGATGTTCCCACATTACCTGCAAAATCAACCAATGATATTGAAGGAACCTGGGAGCCGGCCCTTGCAGATAACCAGGCATCCGGCGTGTATACTTTTACACCTGATGCAACACCGGAACAATGTATTGGTAAATTTACCCTGATCGTAACCGTTAACCCGATCCTGGAACCGACATTTAATTTCGGAACTACACTATCGCTTTGCCGTGGTACTGCTGCTCCCCTGTTGTCAACCACTTCTGCGAATGGAATTACCGGAACATGGAATCCGGCAGAAATTAACAACCAGGCTTCAGGAACTTACACCTTTACAACCACACCGGGTCAATGTGCAACAGAAGAAGCTACCCTGGTGGTTACCGTTAATGATATTCCAACTATAAACCAGGTTTCAAATAATACGGTAAATGATGGGATCACTATTCCGGCAAATAATTTATCCGGTACACCAGCTAATATAGTGTACAACTGGACAAACTCTAATCCTTCCATTGGTTTAGTGGCTACCGGTACTGGCAATATCCCGTCATATACTGCCACCAACCAGGGAAATGCACCCATCAGTGGAACCATTACCGTTACACCCATGAACAATGGTTGTTCAGGTACCACTTTGAGTTATGTTGTTACCGTAAATCCTTTAGATAAAGATGTTTTTGTACCCAATGTATTTACACCAAATGCTGATGGAAAGAATGATATCCTGTATGTGTACAGCAATTATATTACCGAACTGGAGATGCGGATTTTTAACCAGTATGGACAGGAAATTCATATGATCAATAATGTAAGTCGTGGCTGGGATGGCACTCACCGGGGTAAACAACAGCCGGTTGGCGTATATGTATATACGTTACGAGCCGTTCTGACCGATGGCCGTATCATTAAATCAAAAGGATCAATCACCTTATTACGATAAATAAATAATGCAACCTTATTCTATATTATCACCGATAATAAAAAACCGAAACTAACACAGATGCAACTACGCGGATATATCACAGCTTGTTTGTTGATCGCAACGATCCAACAATCGATTGCGCAGACAGACCCCCACTTCACCCAGAACTATACATTTCCGATGTATATAAACCCCGCCATGACAGGTGGCAGTGATGGTGAATACAGGGTTTCTGCAATCTACCGGAGTCAATGGGGCGGTATTGGAAATCCTTACCGTACAACTGGCATCTCGTTTGACACCCGGACGAATAAAAATATTTCACTGGGTGTTAACCTGCTTAATCAATCAGCCGGAGACGGTGGTTTTAATTATTTCAATACTTATGCATCCGTTGCATATACCGGGGTTAAATTCGGCACCAACAATGAACATCGTATGGTGTTTGCTATGCAGGCTGGTTTAATCAACCGCCGGGTTGATCAATCCAAATTTAAATGGGGTGAACAGTGGAATCCAATTACAGGTTATAACGCCAACAATGCAATCACAGAAAGTTTTGCTTCTACATCCGCCACTACATTGGATATGGGAACCGGCGTGTTGTATTATGATGCTTCACCCGATAAAAAATACAATGTGTTTGGTGGATTATCATTTTTTCATATAAACAGGCCCAAAGACCCGATCATTTCAGAAGAAAGTATTGAGTTGAACACCATTCCGCTACGTTATGTTTTACATGGTGGCGTAAGTTTTAATATTTCTGAAAGAGCGAGTATTGTACCGCATTTTTTATTCAATCAACAAGGCACTGCCAATGAAACGATGCTGGGCACCTATGTGCAATTGAATGTGAATGAAGAAACGGATTTGATGTTAGGGGGTTATTATAGATATAAAGATGCGATTGCACCTTTTGTGGGTGTAGACTATAAAAATTTCATTTTCGGATTAAGCTATGATGCCAACACTTCGAAACTGGGTAACATGGCCAGGAATATAAACAGTTTTGAACTGAGTCTTTCATATATAAAACGAGAAGGAACCAAAAGTATTTTTGATTTTATCCGCTGTCCGAGATTATAAAATCAACACATAAGTGAGAGCTGGTAATCTTTATTCCAAAAAGTTTGAGCAATTATTATGAATAACATTCTAACGCTAAAAAACAAAAACTTGCAACCGATAATATCTTGTACGGCAAAAAAATTTGCAAACAGGTTTTTATTATTGCTTGTAGGTTGCATATCCCTATATCATGCCCAGGGTCAGTCAGATAAGCGACTCGAATTAGCAGATCAATATTTTGCTGCCGGCGATTATTATACCGCGGCTGGTTTATATGAGCAATTTCTGAATCCTGCAAAGAATGAAAAAGAACCCACTGGTTTTCCATTGAATTCCAAAAAGAAAAGAACAGGAAAAATGGGCAATCAAACAAAATCAGATATTCTTTTTAAACAAGGGGAAAGTTATCGCCTGGCAAATTACTGGCCCGAAGCTTCATTACGTTACCTTACGTATTTCAAAAAGGATGAAGAGAAAAATGCAATCGGTTTATACTGGTATGCTGTATGCCAGAGAAGTATGGGAAATTATTCATTAGCGGAAGAGAGTATACAGAAATTTTTGAACTCCTATGCAGGTAGTTCTTATAAGCAAGCTGCAGAAAATGAATTGGCAACTCTTCATTTTATTAAGAGTCAGCATGCAAGGCCGGATTCAAGCCTGTTTAATATCCAAAGGATTAATACATCATTTGGAAATGAAAAAGGTGTGTTTGCTCCTGCTGCCATTACACCAAACCTATTTTTATTAACCAGTACGGAAAAGGATAGCGTTTATGTTGAAGGTGTTAATCCATATCACAACCGGCTATTCACGGCTACAATAAACAATAGTGGATTACAAAATATTGAGCCTGTCAATTTTTTAAATTTAGATGCATCGCTTAACCAGGGTGCCGCCAGTATCAGCGCTGATGGACAATATCTTTATTTCACACAGTGGAAAAACGGAAATGGAAAAAACATTTCAGCGATTTATTATTCCACCAAAAATGAAAATGGATGGGGCCAGCCGGTTAAATTGCCTTATATCAACATAGAAAATTTTAGCAGCAAACAACCTTTTCGTTCTGCCGATGGCAAATATTTATTTTTTGCTTCCAACCGGCCAGGTGGTTATGGGCAATTTGATATCTGGTATGCACCATTACATGCTGATGGCAGTACCGGGGAACCTGTGAATGCCGGTGCCGGTTTAAATACAGCAGAAAATGAACAAGCTCCTTTTTATCATGTACACAGCCATAGCCTGGTTTTTTCTACAGATCGTTCACCGGGTATGGGAGGTTATGATCTTTTTGTATCAAACGGAAAAGAAAAGCAGTGGACGAAACCTGTAAATATGGGTCATCCTATAAATTCTTCCCGTGATGATGTTTACTTTTTTGCAACTGCCAATGAATCATTATTACATCATGCCACTATCAGTTCCGATCGGGGTTCTGATTGCTGCCTCGAGACTTATGCAGTGAGCAAAACACCCAAGAAAAAAGTTATAACAGGTATGGTTACCGACTGCCGCAATAATGCACCTGTGGAAGGTGCCGAAGTGGTAATGAAAGATATTGCTGGCAAAAATTTACGAACCAATACCGGCAGAGACGGAACATTCCGCTTTGATTTAACCGGCACAGTAAATCAGCAACAATTTTTTGTTGCAAAGGAATTATATAATGAAGTAACGGAAGAAATCAATATTGCCAAAAATGATGAATCACATTGGCAAACAGATGTATTGACCAATGCAATCATCTGCATGGAAAAGAAACTGGTTATTAAACCAGAAACAGTTGTAAGCGTTTATTTTGATTTTGATCGAAGTGTTCTTAAAGATCGCGGTGTAGAACAATTGGATTCCATTTATGCTGTTTTAATGGAAGATACATTAGCCACCATCCAGATCTCTGGATATACCGATGGATTGGGATCAGAAGAATACAACAAAATATTGTCTGATAAGCGTGCAAAGTCCTGTGCCGATTACCTGGTATCGAAAGGTATTGACAGCAGCAGGATCACCTTTGAATCATTCGGCGCTTGTTGTCCTGTTGAAATGGAGATGATCAATGGGCGGGATAATCCCGATGGCAGAAGTATGAACCGCAGGGCGTTGATTAATATTACAAAGGATTAATTGTTTTGGAAATAGAATTGAAGCAATAACGGCGTGTAAAGTGTAAATAGTAAAATGGTGATGGAGCGCTCAAAATTATCTGTCAGTTCAAAGTCGTCAGCAATGTATGTTGATAATTCTTTTTTATAATATTATCCAGGTATTTATCAGCAATATTTCCATACTGCTTTTTATTCAGGCATTAGATTCATGTTGAAAGATGAAGAAAATTGACCTGTTTCATTCGTAGCATATTCCCATGTATATTCAATAATTTTTTGAACAAACTTTTCCCTCTATAACCCGGTTCCTCCACAAGACAAGGAGCAAGGTACCATTGATGGTTAGCAATCATTATTCATACTTCGCCTGGTAATTGGAAAAAACATGCATGGCATTGCCTAATAGTCAATTATGCAAACTGGAAATTTGAAAAGGGTTCTATATTTGCAATCATCCCAAATTTTTATTGTCTAACTTGTTTCCAATTTTTATGTAATATGGATTCTTCTGGTAACCCTGATTCTAAAACTAATTCGATCAAAGAATGTAGCAGGCAAAGGAATAAAGAAATTTGCGGCGGTTGATGAAAAGAAAGAGTTTGTGCAAATAAGTGTTTGCGATAATGGCATTGGTTTTAGCCAGGAACATGCAGATAACATTTTTAAAACCTTTACCCGGTTAAATTCAAGAGATAAATATGAAGGCACCGGGCTTGGTTTAGCTGTGTGCAAAAAAATTGCGGAACGGCACAATGGCTACATTTATGCTACGGCCAAAGAAAACGAAGGTGCTTGTTTTAATGTATTATTTCCTGTTTAAAGAATAAGTAGCCAACGATATAAAGCTATCAGACCTTCCTGTGTTTTGTAAGTAATGCGGCAATGCTTATAAGGGGACCAATACTTAAAAACATGAAAATATATTTTCCGAAAACAGGTCCCGCCAGATTTATCATTTGAATGCTGATAATGGTAATGGAAAATCCGATGCAGTTCACAATGGTTAATGCTGTGCCACGATATTCAGGACTTGCATTGTTTGCAACAAGCGTTGAAAATAAAGGAGAATCCGCCACTACCACCATTCCCCAAAATACCAGGAAGATGATGAGAATATAAGCGGGCACAACAAACAAAAACCATGGAGAAACTAAACAACAAATACAAGAAAGCATTAAGCAAATGGTGGCCAGCTTTTTTACACCAACTTCATTCGAAAACCATCCGCTGATAAAACAAGCCAAACCACCAGAAGCAATAATGAAGAATGAAAGTAATGGAATATTAAAATTTACCGCCGGAAAATTTTGCTGGTAAGTGAACAACATCACCGGTACAAAAGTCCAGAAAGTGTATAACTCCCACATATGACCGAAATATCCAAATGCTGCAGAACGAAAATGGTGATCACGAAAACTAATTAAAAAAGCTTTCCAGTTGAATAAGCAGGCTTTTTTCCTGAAAGGCCCGTCAGGAACGCCCAGCAGGATAATAAAACCGCCAAGAACCGATAAAACGGATGTAGTAAAGATGACCAGCTTCCAGGGTAAATGGCTGGTAAAATTTTTAAGTAGATGAGGAAAAGCGGTACCCAAAACAAGAGCCCCCACCAGCAAACCCAATGATCTACCCAGTCCTTTTTGAAAATAATCAGAAGCTATTTTCATGCCTACAGGATAAATACCTGCCAGGAAAAATCCTGTGGCAAAACGAAAAAACAAAATACCTGCTCCTTCATTTCCCGGCAATAAAACACCCAGGTTGAAAACAGCTGCAAGCACTGAACTTGCAAAGAAAACCATTGATGGAGAGAAGCGGTCCGCTATAGTAAATAACGCAAATAATAAAGTGCCGGAAATAAAACCAAACTGCACCGCACTGGTAATATGGGCCAGGAAACTGCCAGGCAGATCGAATGCCTGAAGAATATCCGGAAGAATAGCATTGCCCGCAAACCATAATGAGGTACATAAAAACTGGGCTACAACGATGAAGGGTAAAATTTTATTCATTGGCAACGGGAACTTGATGAAAACGATTCGGTGCAATTTCCTGCACTTGCTTTACGCTCTTCAACAGGAAAAAATTTATAATAAAAAGACTGATCATTGGAATTAATAAGATCAAAAAGAAAATAAGATAAGAATCTGTTCTGAATGGACCGGGAATTTCCTGTATAAAAAAACCATTTCCTGTGGGCCCCGAAGAAAAAATAAAATTTTGTGTAAAATTCCATCCCAGGTGAATGGCGATAGGAATATAAAGTGATAAAGTTTTAGCA